>JAKOVT010000470.1 GCA_029781935.1 Actinomycetes bacterium
GGCCAAGGAGGCCGGCCCGTCGGTGGTCCACAAGGCGAAGGTCGTGGGACGACGCAGAGCCAACAACGGCGAGCGCGTCGTGCACGGTCAGCGGCTCATGCAGGCGGCGTCCGACATCTTCCTGGGCTGGAAGCGGCAGGAGGGCTACGACGGCGTCACCCGCGACTTCTACCTGCGCCAGCTGCGCGACTGGAAGATGTCCTTCCCCGCGGAGCTCATGCGGCCGACGGGCATGACCGAGTACGCCAAGCTGTGCTCCTGGACGCTCGCCCGTGCGCACGCCCGGGCGGGCGACCGGGTGGCGATGGCGGCGTACCTCGGCAAGAAGGCCGACTTCGAGGAGGCGATCGCCGACTTCTCCGTCGCCTATGCCGACCGCAACGAGGCCGACCACGCCGCGCTCGTCCAGGCGATCGACTCGAAGCGGCTCGAGGCGCTCACCGGGCTGTGACCTCGGCAGAGCCGACGGCCGAGCCTCCGACCGCCCCTCGGCGGCGCTGCGGCCGGTGGCGCCGTGGCGACGCGGCCGACGTGGACCGAGCGGGGCACGTGCGCCTGCGCGTCGGTGCCACGGCGACCGTCAGTCGGCGGCCACCCACGACACCGCCGCATCGAGCTCGGAGGTGGCGAAGCGGCGCAGCCGGTCCGCCACGACGCCGGAGAACTCCTCGACCGCGCGGCCGATCCACTCGTGGTCGGTGACGACGGCGATCTTGACCCAGTCGCCCCGGTGCTCGAGCCACAGCTTGATGTCCTGCACGGAAGCTCCCGGCGTCAGCTTCTCGAACCGGTCGTCGAGCAGCACGAGCATGCGCAGCGGTTGATCGGGCAGGGCCCGCTCCAGCGCGGGGGCGATCACGTCCCGGTAGTCGTCGGCAGTCAGTTCTCCGATCGCCTCGAAGCCGATGGTTCCCGCCGGCATGCCCGAGCGGATGAGGATCATGGCTGCCCCTGTCAGTGGATGTGCGGTGGGCCGTCGACGAGCGGGACGGGATCAGGGAGTTCGTCGCGAGCGTCGAGCTGGCTCCGGTAGATCGTGCTGCGTCCGACGATCACGGCGGCGATGACCAGCGCGAGCATGGCCGGCGGGACGACGGCGATGTTGTCGGTCATCTCGGCGACCATGAGGGTCATCGCGATGGGTGCATGGGCGATCGACCCGAAGACAGCGACCATCCCGACCAGGGCGAAGATCGCCGGGGACGGGCCGATGCTGCCGGCGAAGTCGGGGATCGCATGCAGGGCGGACCAGAAGGCGGCCCCGAGGGCAGCGCCGATCACCATTCCGGGGCCGAAGATGCCGCCGGAACCGCCCGAGCCGATGGACAGGCTGGTGGCGAGGATCTTGGCGAAGGGGATCGCCACCAGCACGAGCAGCGGCAGCGCGAGCGCGCCCTGCGGGGTCATGAGCTGCTGGACGGTGCCGTAGCCCGTGCCCAGGACGCCCGGCACGAGCAGACCTAGCCCGCCGACGACGAGGCCGGCGAGTGCGGGCGGCAGCCAGCGGGGCATGCGCAGCCGCTGGGTCGCGGTCATCACGGCGTAGAAGCTGCCGGCGTAAGCGCGCGCGAGCAGGCCGGCGGCGACCCCCAGGACGGCGAACCAGACGAACTGGCCGGCTCCGGTGAAGGTGATCTGCGCCTGGTCGCCGAAGACGGGGGTGATGCCGTCGACGGCGCCGTACACGACGTAGGCCATGACCGAGGCCACCAGGCTGGGCAGCAGCGCGTCGGCCTCGAGGTCCTCGAGGTAGAGCAGCTCGACGCCGAGCATCGCGCCGCCGAGCGGGGCGCGGAAGATCGCCGCGATGCCGGCGGCCATGCCTGCCGCGACCAGGACCCGGGCCTGGGCGTGGGGCAGGCGCAGGCGGCGGGCGATCGTGGACGCGGTGCCCGCGCTGATCTGCGCGGTCGGCCCCTCCCGACCGCCCGACCCCCCGGAGCCGATCGTGATGGCGGAGGCGATGAGCTTCACGAGCACGACGCGGGGGCGGATCCCGGTGGGCTCGTGGTGGATGGCGTGGATCGCCGCGTCCGTCCCGTGGCCCTCCGCCTCCGGGGCGAACCCGAACACGAGCAGACCGGAGATCAGGCCCCCGAGACCGACGACCAACGGGATCGCCCAGGGGCGGCTGAAGGTCGAGGCCAGGGTGCCCCCACCCTCCCCGATCGTCGTCGCCGGGGTGTAGCCGCCGAGGTCGACGAGCAGCAACCGGGTGCAGGTCTCCAGGGCCCACATGAACACGAGGGCGCCCGCACCTGCGGCGACCCCGACCAGACCGGCCAGGCCGAGCGAACGGGCGTCACCGCCGTAGCGATGGACGTGGCGCCGCCACGTCGCAGGGCGGACCGCCACATCCAGGTCGGAGCCGCTCGTGTCGCGCAGCGCCACCTCAGCCCACCGGAGCCGACGTGACGGTCACGGGTCCGGATGCGCCCTCGATGGCGAAGGGAACCGGCGGGACGTCGTGCGGGGGCACCTCGACGAACGCCAGCACGACGCCGTCGGTCGTGCTCGTCGAGGACGCGCTCTGGTCCTTGTACTCGATCCGCATCGTGCGCGTCTTGTCGTCCGACCGCACGGTGGTGATCGTCGGGTCGAGCCCCGCGGTCGCCGGCAGGACGAACGGGACGATCGGCCAACCGCGACCGGACACCGAGCGGCTCGGGGTGGTGGCGCAGGCGGAGGTGTCCAGGCGCGTGGTGACCGTGCTCGGGGCGGTGCCCGCCTCGGCGGGGCAGGTAGCGAGGAGCTGCCAGCTCTGGACGACGTCGCGGTGACCCAGACGCAGCACCAGCAGACCGATCACCCCGACGATCGCCACGATGGCCAGCGCCTGGAACCAGAACTGGTCGCGAACCCCCCGCGCCGGCGGTGCTGCGCCGGCTGCCGATTCCGCGGTCGTGGGTTCCTGCTCGTCCATCACAGGACGTAGAGTAGTGCACAACAGCAACTGATGCACTACTGCAAGCATGGAACGGGCGTCGACCGCCACGGAGGGCGCATCACCGAGCTGCACGGCGACAGCGCCCGGCTGGCGCCCGCCGAGTCGACAGGCTGACCGATGGTCTCGGCAGTCGAGGCGCGAGCCCGGGTGCCAGGACCGGGTCCGATCCGCGATCCTCGGCGCCGCGCTGCTGCCCGCTCCTACGGGCGTGGCTGCTGCTCCCTGTGGGTGGTGACGCTCAGGACGTCGCACGGCGCCCACCGATGAGGTCGGCGTAGGGGTGGGAGGTTCCATGCGGTCGAGCGACCTGCGCATCGGACATCTGTACGCCGTGCCGGTGGCACCGGGTCCGTGGTGCCGTCACGCCGTGCCCGCGCGCGTCATGGCCAAGGGGCCGGGCGGCCGGGCCCTCGTCCTGCTCCCCGACGGTCTGCCCGAGTCACCCGGCCGCGAGGCGCAGCCCTGCGGCTCGCTGGTCTGGGTCGACGCCGCGTCGCTGGTCTGCGACTGGCAGGAGTGGCCAGCACGGGCGGAGGCGGCACGCGGCGACATGGTGGCTGCCGTGGCCAGCGTGGTCGCGGCGATCGGCGGGCGCGGAGCACCCGTGCTCGCCGGTGTCGGCGCCGCCGCAGACCCCGTCGGCCCCGTATCGCGCGCCCGCGCGGCCCTCAACCGATGGGCGCGCCCCGATCCCCGGTTCCCCGGCTGAGCGTCCCCGTTCGGGCTTCCCCTCCTGAGCCCCGCAGGGCGGGACCGCGGGGCCGGTGTCTGCGGCCACCGGCCTACCATCGCGGCATGAGCGCGCGTCGAGGCACGGCACTGTCCGTGTCGTCGTTCGCCCTCGTCTCCGTGCTGCTGGCCTCCGCCGGCCATCTCCTCGGTCACGGGCACGGCCTGGACACCTCGTCGGCCGTCGTCGCGGTGGCCCTCGCGGCCGGGCTCGGCGCCGTGCTCTCCGGCCGCTGGACGGCACCGCGCCTGCTCATGGCCCTGGCCCTCGTGCAGGCCGTGGTCCACGCGCTCGGCTCCGCGGGCACCGACTCCCGTCTCGTCTCGGCGGCCACCCACCTCCACGCGCACGACGCCACGGCCCTCCCCGCGTCCGCCGGTTCCTCGACCTCGATGCTCGTCTGGCACCTGATCGCCGTGCCCGTGACCGCCCTGGCCCTCGAGGCGGTGCGGCGGTCGGCCGTGGTGGTCGGGTGGTTGGCGCGCACGTGGGTGCTCGCCGCACCCGTCGAGCTGCCGGCACCGCCTGCCGCGCCGGTGCCCGACGGCCGCCCTCGGTCGAGGCTCCTGCAGCCGCACCTGCTCGTCTCCCGGAGCAACGCGCCGCCCTGCCCGGCGTGATCCGCGTCCTCCGGACGCACAGCTCCCTGCGGCCCTGAGCCGCCCCGCACCGTCGGCGACCGCCGCGGTGCTCCTGCGCGTCCGCGCGCGCCCACGACCCGGTAGGAGCACTCATGCACCCGAACGTCCGCACGTCCTGGCACGCCGCCTGGCGCGCCTCCGCCCTCGTCGTCGTCGCCGCGGTCCTCGCCGCGTGCGGCTCGTCGTCGGGCATCTCGTCGTCCTCGTCAGCCGGGGCGATCACCGCCAAGGACCCGTGGGTCAAGACCGCGCCGAGCGGCATGACCGCGGCGTTCGTCACGCTGGACAACGGCTCCAGCACGGCCGACGTCCTGGTGTCGGCATCCACGCCGGCCGCCGGCATGGTGCAGCTGCACGAGATGGTGATGAAGGACGGCGCCATGGTGATGCAGGAGAAGAGGGACGGGATCGCCGTGCCCGCCCACGGGACGGCCGTGCTCGAGCCCGGTGGCAACCACATCATGCTCATGGAGCTCAGCGCCCCGATCAAGGTCGGCGAGAAGGTCGCCATCACGCTGACGTTCGCGTCCGGCACGACCCTGCAGATCGAGGCGGCCGCCCGAGACTTCGACGGCGGCAACGAGTCATACAACCCCAGCCCTTCGGGCTCGATGTCGGGGATGTCGTGACGGCATGACCGGAACCGTCTCCCGCCGACGGATGCTCGCCGTCGGCGCCGCCCTCCTGGGTGGCGCCGCGGCGGGGGCCGTCGCAGTCACTGCGGCGGATGCGGCGGGCGGGGCAGCGCCGCAGCCGCAGCCCACTCCTTTCGGCGCGGACGTCGTGCCCTTCCACGGCGCGCACCAGGCCGGCGTCGACACCCCGCAGCAGGCGCACACCTGGTTCGTGGGCCTGGACCTGCGACCGGGGCAGACGGTGGCCGACGTGCGCCGGCTCATGGCGCTGTGGACCGACGACGCCGCGCGGCTCACCGCCGGCGCGCCCGCGCTCGCCGACCTCGAGCGCGAGCTCGCCCTCACGCCGTCGCGGCTCACCATCACCCTCGGGCTCGGCTCCGGGTTCTTCGCCGGGCTGGGGCTCGAGGCGCAGCGCCCCCCGTCCCTCGCACCGCTGCCGTCGTTCGCCGTCGACCGGTTCGACGGAGCATGGCCGGCCACCGACCTGCTCCTCCAGGTCGGCAGCGACGACGTCATGACCGTGTCGCACGCGGTGCGCGTCCTCACGCGCGAGGCACGCTCGTTCGTGAGCCCGGTGTGGGTGCAGCGCGGCTTCGTCCGCAGTCGCGGCGCCGTCGCCGAGGGCACCACTCCGCGCAACCTGATGGGTCAGGTCGACGGCACCTCGAACCCGGCGCCTGGTTCGGCCGAGCTCGACCGGACGGTCTGGGCGACCGAGGGCCCGGAGTGGTGGCACGGCGGGACGATGCTCGTGCTGCGCCGCATCCGGATGGAGCTCGACACGTGGGAGCGGCTCGGCCGTACCGACCGCGAGATGGCCGTCGGTCGCCGGCTCCCCGACGGATCCCCGCTCGGCGGTGGCGGCGAGCGGGCGGCCGTCGACCTCCAGGCGGTCGGGCCCGACGGGCTGCTGGTCGTGCCGGAGCTCGCGCACGTGCGGCAGGCCAAGGCGCGCGACGAGTCCGAGCGCATGCTCCGGCGCGGCTACACCTACGACGACTCCCCGGGCACCGGCTCGGTCAGCGACGTCGGCCTGCTGTTCGCGGCGTACGTCGCCGACGTGGACCGGCAGTTCGTGCCGGTCCAGCGCCGCCTCGAGCAGGCGGACCTGCTCAACAAGTGGACCACTCCGGTGGGCAGCGCCGTCTACGCCCTGCCGCCGGGCGTCCGCGAGGGCGGGACGTGGTGCGACGGGCTGCTGGCCTGACCGCTGGCAGGATCGACGCATGAGGTGGTGGCGCGGCACGCGCAGGTCGCAGGTCGACGTCGTGGTCGTCGGCGCCGGGTTCGCGGGCCTCGCCGCCGCTCAGGCGCTGAGCGACGCGGGGCTCGACGTCGTCGTCCTCGAGGCCGCCGATCGTGTCGGGGGACGCACCTGGACGGTCGACGGCGCCGGCACGTGGCTCGAGCTCGGCGGCATGTGGACCGGGCCGGGCCAACCGCTGCTCTCGGCGCTCGTGGACCGGTACGGCCTGCAGTCCTTCCCCCAGCACGACGAGGGCAGGTCGCTGCTGGTCGAGTCCGGCGGCATCCTCGATGACGCCTCGACCGACGTCCGATGGGCGGAGGTGGACCGGTACGTCGCAGTGCTCGACGACCTCGCCCGCCCGGTGCTGAAGGACGCGCCGTGGCAGTCTCCCGGGGCGGCCGAGCTCGATGCCCTGACCCTCGACCGCTGGCTCGCCGACGAGGTCGGCGACGTCGGCGTGCGGCACCAGCTCGAGGTCGTCCTCACCGAGCTCATGTGCGTCCCCGCCGACGAGCTCTCGCTGCTGACCCTCCTGCACGCGGCGGCGACGTCGGGAACGCTCGCGGCGGCTCTCGGCGTGCAGGACGGTGCGCAGGAACGCCGTGTGGCGCAGGGGATCGCGGCGGTCGCCGAGGCGATGGCCCATGAGCTCGGCGATCGCGTCCGGCTCGATGCACCCGTCGAGAGGCTGTCGTGGAACGACGACGGCGCGATCATCGACCTGCCCGACGGCGCGGTGCTGGCTCGTCATGTCGTCGTCGCCATGGCGCCGAGCTCGTGCGAGGCGATCGACTTCGAGCCGGTGCTGCCGATGCAGCGCACCGAGGCGCAGCGCCGGATGCCGCTCGGCTCGGTGGTCAAGGTCTGCGCCGTCTACGACCGGCCCTTCTGGCGCGACGCCGGCCTCTCCGGCGCGGTGCTCGACCTCGACGGTCCGTTCAGCCACTGCCTGGACGTGTCGTCGCCGGACAGCGGGCTCGGCGTCCTCGTCTCGTTCCTCGCGGCCCGGGCCGCGCGGGAGCTGTCCGACGCCGCGCTCGGCCCGGCCGCGTCCGACGTGCGCCGTGAGCGGTTCCTCGAGAGGGCCACCCGCTGGTTCGGCTCGCAGGCCGCGGAGCCGGTGCACTACCGCGACCTCGACTGGTCGTCCGTCGCGGGGGTCGGCGGCGGCTACTCCGGCGTGATGCGTCCCGGTGCGTGGGCCGAGGCCGGACCCGGTCTCACCGCAGCGATCGGCTGCCTGCACTGGGCCGGGAGCGAGACGGCGTCCGAGTGGACGGGGTACGTCGAGGGCGCCCTGTCGTCAGGACGGCGAGCCGCCGCCGAGGTCCTCGCGGCCCGTACCTGACGGCAGCAGCCCCGGCCGCGGTGGACGGCGGGCGAGCAGCAGTGCCGCGGCGTCGTCGGGGAGCGGTGCGCCGTGCAGCCGCTGAACCTCGTCGGCCAGCCGGTCGAGGAACCCGGGATCCAGCACGTCGCGGTGCTCGCCGAGAAGGTCGAGGAAGGCATCGAAGCCGAGGCGCGCGGTCGTGTCCGGGCCGGCGTGCCCCTCGAAGAGGCCATCGGTCACGAGCAGGACGGAGTCCGACGGCGTCAGGCCGACCATGTGGACGTCGAGGCTCGCGCCGAGCGGGAGGACACCGAGCGGCGGCCCACCGAGCGGGGCCGGTCGGGGCGGGTGCAGCAGGATCGGCGGCGGGTGGCCGGCGCACACGTACTCCATGACCGACATGGCCGCGTCGACCTCCCCCGTGATCACCGTGACGAACAGCCCGCTGGTGGGCCGGCGCTCGTTGACGACCATGTCGAGGGCGCGCACGCGGTCCTTCAGCGTCGAGCCCGACACGCACATCGCCCCCCGCCACGCGGCGCGCAGCGTCGCCGCGAGAGCGGCCTGCTCGGGCCCGTGGCCGGAGACGTCTCCGATGAGGAACGCAGTGCCGCCGCTCTCCGTGGCCACGATGTCGAGGAAGTCGCCTCCGAGCAGCAGCTGACGCAGCCCGGGGCGGTAGAGGAGGGAGACCGCGCTGTTGGGGACGTCGTCGACCTGTGCGGGCAGGAACCCGGCCTGCAGCCGATCGGTGAGCTCCCGGTTCTCCTCCTGCGCGAGGCGTCGGCGCACGACCGTCTTGGCCAGTGCGACCTGGTCGCCGAGCCGGTCGAGCGTCTCCATCCACGTGCGCTCCGGATCCCCGTGGTCCGCCGACCAGCTCATGGCGAGGAAGCCGACGAGGGAGAAGTCGACACGGATCGGCGTCGACGTGCCGACGCAGGCTCCGACCCGCTCCATGGTCCGCCGACGCGGGTCGTCGGGCTGCAGCGCAGCGGCCCGAACCCACGTGGTCCGCGCGTGGCCGGCCCACTGCGACCCGCCCGACATGAGATCGCGAGGCACAGCGGTCAGCACCGGGGTGCCGTCGTCCTGAGGAGTGCGGGCGAGCAGCACGGCCTGGTCGCCGTCGACCATCCAGTACGACGCCGTCTCGGCGCCGAACACGTCGCGTGCGATGCGGCAGGCGCGGGCCGCGACGTCGGGGATGTCGCGCGCACCGGAGAGCTCGGGCAGCCGCTCGAGCATGCGCACGAGCAGCTCCTCGGCCCGCTCCTGCTCCCGCGTGCGGGCGATCGCCGCCTCCTGCACCACGATGCGCTCCTCGCGCCTGCGGCGCAGGTCGGCGAGAGCGACGGCCAGGACCGCGCCCACGAGGAGCGCGCCGTACCGCAGCTGCATGTCGAGGTCGGCGTAGTCGCCCACGGCGTACATCGCGCCCCCGACGAGCACGGACGCGCCCGCCACCACCCCGGTCGCGACGGGCCCGGCGACGAGCGCGACCCCCATGATCGGGATGAGCAGCACGGCGACGGGCAACGAGGAGACGCTCGCCGCCGCGCCGAGCACGAGCAGGGTCGCGACGACGAGACCTGCGAGGCCCCAGAGGAGCGGGCGCAGGTCTCGACCGAGCTCCGACCGCAGCACGGACACGGGTTCCATCCATCCACTCGCACCGAGTGCCCTGGCACGATCGACATCGACGAAGCCGCACCGAACAACGCCCGAGAGGGCTTGTGGCGCACCGTAACTCCGTCCTCGCGCTCCGCCCAGAGGTCGACTTGCCTGGTCGCGCTCCCGTGCGTGTCGCGCCGTTCGATCGTCCGGTAGCCGGGCGCGAGGGTTGTTTCGCTACGGGCCCCTCGGGGCACGGTGGAGGTCCGCGAGGAGGGGATCCGCACCATGGAGCAGGAACCGTACGAGCTGGTGGTGGTGGCCAACCGGCTGCCCGTCGCGGCGGAGACCGACGACGACGGCACGGTGCGCTGGGTGCGCTCCCCGGGCGGTCTGGTGAGCTCCCTCGAACCCGCGCTGCGCCGCAGCCGTGCCGTGTGGGTGGGGTGGTCCGGGCGTGTCTCGTCCGACGACGTGATCGACGTCCCGATCCCGTCGTCGATGGGCCCGTGCGCGCTGCGCGAAGTGCCGCTGACAGCGACCCAGCTCGAGCTCTACTACGAGGGCTTCTGCAACTCGACCCTGTGGCCGCTGTACCACGACGCGATCGCTACACCGGTCTACCACCGCCACATGTGGGACGCCTACGTCGAGGTCAACCGCGCGTTCGCCGCGCGGGCTGCGGAGGTAGCCGGACCCGGCGCGACGGTCTGGGTCCACGACTCCCAGCTGCAGCTCGTGCCCGCGCTGCTGCGCGAGATGCGGCCCGACCTGCGGATCGGCTTCTTCCTCCACATCCCCTTCCCGCCGATCGAGCTGTTCCTCCAGCTCCCGTGGCGCCAGGCGATCATGGAGGGGCTGCTCGGAGCCGACCTGGTCGGGTTCCACACGCCGGGCGCCGTGTCGAACTTCCTCGCGCTCGCCAACCGGCTCTTCGACTACGACGTCGATCCCGACGGCCTCGAGGTCGTCGACCACACGGGTCGGCGGCGTCGGGTCACGGCAGGCGCGTTCCCGATCTCGATCGACACGCGCGAGTACGACGCGATCGCGCGCACTCCTGAAGCGCAGGATGCCGCCGTCGAGCTGCGACGCCGCCTGGGCAACCCGCGTTGGGTGCTCCTCGGCGTCGACCGCCTCGACTACACCAAGGGCATCGACCTGCGGATCAAGGCATTCACCGAGCTGCTCGCCGACGGCTCGATCGAGCCCGGCAGCGCCGTGTTCCTGCAGGTGGCGACCCCGACCCGCGAGAACGTCGAGGACTACCAGCGGCTGCGCGACGAGATCGCGTTGCTGGTCGGTCGCGCCGTGGGCGACCACGGCGTCATCGGCGCGGCCCCGGTGCAGTACCTGCACCAGCCGTTCGAGCGCGAGGCGATCGTGTCGTTCTACGCCGCGGCCGACGTCATGCTCGTCACGCCGTACCGCGACGGGATGAACCTGGTGTCCAAGGAGTACGTCGCCTCGCGCATGCGCGACGACGGCGCGTTGGTGCTCTCGGAGTTCGCGGGCGCGGCTGTCGAGCTGCGCGACGCCTTCCTCGTGAACCCCTACGACGCCGACGGCATCAAGCGCACGATCCTGCAGGCGATGAACGCGCCGCAGGCCGAGCTGCAGCGACGGATGCGGTCCATGCGCTCGTGGCTGTTCGAGCACGACGTGCACCGATGGACCTCGTCGTTCCTCGAGGCGCTCGAGAAGGCGGGTGGGCAGGAGTGACCGCGGTCGACGTCGGGCTGGCCAGCACGCTGGCGGAGGTGGCCGCTGCACCGCGCCTGCTCGTGGGCTGCGACTTCGACGGCACTCTCGCCGAGATCGTCGAGGACCCCGACGACGCACGACCGGTCGAGGGCGCGATCGAGGCGCTGCAGCGGCTCGTGTCCTGCGCCGGTGTCACGGTGCTCGTGCTGTCGGGCCGGTCCCTGCGCGAGCTGTCGGTGCTGCTGCACGGGGTGGACGGCGTCCGGCTCGTCGGGAGCCACGGCGCCGAGCGCGACGACGGCGACGCGTCGCTGACCGAGGCGCAGGAGCAGCTGCGTGCGCGCGTGGTCCTCGCGCTGTCGCGCGCCGCATCGTCCGTCCCGGGCGCGCGGCTGGAGCGCAAGCCCGCCGGAGCGGCGGTGCACGTGCGACGGGCGGCACGCGACGACGCCGCGCGCCTGCTCGCCGAGCTGCGGGCCGGTCCCGCGTCGTGGCCGGGTGTGCGTGCTACGGAGGGCAAGGAGGTCCTCGAGCTGTCGGTCGTCGACATCGACAAGGGCCGCGCCTTCTCCCGGTTCCGCGGCCGGCTCGACGTCGATGCCGCGGTCTTCGTCGGCGACGACGTGACCGACGAGCACGTGTTCGCGGCGCTCGGTCAGGGCGACCTCGCGGTCAAGGTCGGTGCCGGTGCGACGCGCGCCGCCCATCGGGTGCGGCGGCCCGCCGACGTCGTCGAGCTGCTCGTGGCGCTCGCCGAGGCGCGCTGCGGTTGACCGGTTGCCCGACAACGTCGCGGGTACGCACCCGCCCGGTGCGAGGAGGAGCTCGTGGACAGGACAGTGCTCGTGATCGGGGGCGGGCTCGCGGGCGCGCGCACTGTGGAGGCGCTGCGCGGGCTGGGTCACGAAGGGCGCCTGGTCCTGGTCGGCGACGAGGACGAGCTGCCGTACGAGCGACCCCCCCTGTCCAAGGACTACCTGCACGGGCGCACGGCGTTCGACGCTGCGGTCGTGCACCCGGAACGGTGGTACGACGACCACGGCGTCGACCTCCGCACGGCCACGCACGTCCGGGCGCTCGACGCGGCGGCGCACCTCGCCACCCTCGACGACGGCAGCACGATCCGGTTCGACGCGGCGGTGCTCGCGACGGGTGCCGCACCGCGGCACCTCGAGGTCCCCGGCGGTGATGCCGCCCTCCTTCTGCGCACGCGGGCCGACTCCGACCGGCTGCGGTCGGTCCTGTCGGACGGCCCTCGGGTGGTCGTGGTCGGGTCCGGCTGGATCGGGCTCGAGGTCGCGGCGGCGGCCGTCGCTGCCGGCTGCACGGTGACGGTGGTGGAGCGCGGTGCCCTGCCGGTCGAGCACGCCGTGGGGCCGGAGCTCGGCGGCCTCTTCGCATCCTTGCACCGCGACCACGGCGTGAGCTTCCTGGTGCGGCGCGAGGTGACCGAGATCGTCACCGACGGCGATCAGCACGTCGTTGCCGTGCGACTGTCCGACGGACGCGTGCTCGAGGCGGACGTGGTCGTCGCCGGGATCGGCGTGCAGCCGAGGCAGTCGCTCGCGGCGGGCGCGGGTCTCACGGTGACCGAGGGCGTGGTCGTCGACGACCACCTCCGGTCGTCGCACCCCGACGTCTACGCGGTGGGCGATGTCGCGCTCGCCTACCACCCGTTCCTCGGCCGGCACCTGCGCGTGGAGCACTGGGCCAACGCCGAGCACCAGCCGGCCGTGGCTGCGGCCTCGGCCCTCGGCATGGATCGTCACTACGACCGGCTGCCGTACTTCTTCTCCGACCAGTTCGAGATGTCGATGGAGCTCACGGGCTTCCTCGAACCGGGCGGCTACGACGACCTCGTCCTGCGCGGCGACGTACCGGGCCTGACCTTCTGCGCCTTCTGGATGCGGCACGGGCACGTCGTGGCCGGCATGGCGTCGGGCGTGCAGGGCGCCGTGCCGCAGATCGACCGCCTCGTCCGGTCGCGGGCGGTCGTCGACCCCGACGCGCTGCGCGACGAGGGGACGCCGCTGTCCGACATCGCCGCGAGGCTCGGCGCCTGACGCGTGATTGAGGTCCCCGGACCGGGGTAGGGGCGCAGCCCCGTGACGGTGGTCCAGAGGAGCAGAGCCATGCCGAGCACAGCCATGCCGAGACGGAGCGACGTGGAGACCGAGCTCCCGTCCACCTTGCGCCGATCGCCGAAGGAGGCGCAGGAGACCTTCCTCGCCACGCTGCGCTCCGCCATCGACGAGTACGGCGAGGGCGAGCGGGCCCGTCGGACCGCCTACGCCTCGCTGAAGCACTCGTTCGAGAAGGTCGGCGACCACTGGGAGCCCAAGGAGCAGCGTGGCCCGTCCGACGACGCAGCGGCAGGAGTGCCCGGAGGAGCGACCTTCGGCGGCATCGACGTCCGCGCCAGCCGTGCGCATCTCGTCGACCTCGCCCGCAAGCTCGACGTGCACGTCACGACCCGGATGACCAAGGCCGAGATCGCAGCTGCGCTCGAGAAGGAGAGCGACCGGCGGTCGGCCCGAGCACGCGGTCGATGAGGAGGAGCGATGTGGAGGAGAGCGTGCCTGGGCGATCGTGACGCGATCGTCGCGGTCGGCTACCTGTGGGCGGGTGCGTGCATCGCTGTGCTGGTCGTGATGGCGGCGCGGATCTCGTGGCCCGTGGGCATCGGTGGCTGCCTGTCGGCCGCCCTCGTGACGCAGGCGGCGTACTGGTTGCGACGGCGTCGTTGGAACCGGTGGATCCGGCGCCAGGGGATCGCAGGGATCGCTGCCGTCGAGGTGCTGCTGCGGACGCGCGGGCCGGGCTGACGGCGTCGACGCGAGGCCGGGTTTCCTGTGCGCGCCACGGGGTAGACGGGCTGCTCGACGACGGGAGGCCGGATGCTCCGTGCACGTGCCGCACGCTGGTTCGCGAGGACCGCAGCAGGCGGGCGCAGCCGTGACGCGTCGGCACCCTTCTCGGCAGATCGGGTGCCCACCCGGGTGTCTGTCGTGATCGCGCCCCAGAGCACCGACGCGGCGGTCCGGCTGCTGGTGTCGCTGGCAGATCCTCGTCGTGCGCAACCGCTCGAGGTCGTGGTGGTGGATGCTCGGCCCCAGCGGGGCGCACCGCTGGCCTCGTTCCCGGGGGTTCACGCGCGCGTCGTGGAGGCCCACGGGTGCTGCGCCTCCGCCGCGCGCAATCTCGGCGTGCGGGCAGCGAGCGGGGACTGGGTCGTGCTCCTCGACGACGACGCGGTCATCGACCGGTCCTGGTACGACCACCTCGTCGCGGACCTGCGACGGGCCGGGCGCAACGCCGCAGGAGTGCTGGCTGCCACCGCCGGCGCCACGTCGAGGTCCACGCGGCTGGGTGCCGACGTGGCCTACCGCCGCCTCGTCCTGCTGGCGCTCGGGGGCTTCCAGGAGCGGTTCCCCCGCGACGGCTGCCAGCCCGACGTCGAGCTCGCCCAGCGCATGTCCCGTGCGGGCTGGGACGTCGTGCCCGGCACGAGATCGGCATCAGCGCTCGACCCCTGAGCGTCGACGTGCCGTAGTGGCGACGACCGCTGGGGTGCCCCGCTGATGGGGCTGGTCTCGACGTCCTGGATCCCGTCGGGTCGGTTTGCTGCTCGACAGGCCGGGTACTGCGCGACTCCGTTTCCGGCGCTGCGGCGTCGCCTAGCCAGGAGGCGCACATGACCTCAGCACAGGTGGACTTCTCGACCGGTTGGCAGGATGCGTGGGACAGCGTCCTCACCGTCCTCCCCAAGATCGTGCTCTGCCTCGTGATCCTGGTGGTGGGCTACCTGATCGCGAAGCTGATCGAGAACCTCCTCGACCGCGTTCTCGAGCGCGTCGGCTTCGATCGGCTCGTCGAGCGTGGCGGCATCCGCAAGGCGCTCGAGTCGACAGGCACCGATGCGACGCACATCCTCGGCCGCATCGTCTTCTACGGCCTCATGCTCATCGTCCTGGCCACGGCGTTCGGAGTCTTCGGGGCGAACCCGGTCAGCACCTACCTCGACGCCGCAGTCGCCTACCTGCCCAAGGTGTTCGTCGCCGTCGTCATCGTGGTGGTTGCCGGGGCCATCGCCACCGCGGTGCGGACCGTGCTGCGCGGCACGCTCGGCGGCCTGTCCTACGGCGACCTTCTCGCGGGTCTCGCCGCCGGTCTCATCGTGGCGATCGGCGTCGTCGCCGCGCTCAACCAGCTCGAGATCGCGTCCTACGTCGTGAACGGGCTCTACACCGCAGCCCTCGTGGCCATCGTGGGCGTCGTCGTGGTCGCAGTAGGAGGCGGCGGCATCGAGCCGATGCGCGAGCGCTGGCGCGATGCCCTGCGTACCTACGACGAGGGGCGCCGCACGGTCCTGGAGGAGCGCCGCGCCATGCGCACGGCCGGCTACAGCGGCGGACGCAGCATGGCGGACGACGGCGACGTGACCGACGTGCGAGGGCCGCGAGCGACGAGCGACGTCCCCCGTACCGGCGACCTCGCGGACGGGCTCGGCCGCGACGACCTCGGCGGGAGGTGATGAGCGTGCTGCACCGGATCACCGACCCGCTGCGCCTTCCCGCGCTGCTCTCGCTGCGCGTCACCCGCTACGTGTCGCTCGTCGTAGCGCGCAGCTCGCGCCGCTGGGAGCTGCTGATGGAGCAGGCACTCGCCGACCCGGTCGTCCTCCGCGGCTGGGAGGGCGCGAGCGCACACACCGTCGACCCTCAGCCGGCGGTCGACCACCCCCGCCCGCCTGCGGGCATGGTGGACCTCACCGACCACGACCTGGCGGACTGGGCCCAGATGCCGTACGCCTCGGCCACGGCCCGTGCGGCCGAGCTCGAGCCGCGCGGCCTGCGGCTGCTGCTGGACTACGAGCAGTCGCACGGGCACCGCCCGCGCTTCGTCCAGCTGCTGCGGCGCCGGATCGACGAGGAGCACGCTGCCGGCTGAGATGCTGTGCCCAGCAACATATTTCGGTCACTCGGAGGACGTCGGAAGGGCCGCCACGATGCCGTGGCGGCCCTTCCGACGTGACGGCCTTCGCCTACGGTCGGCGTCACCACCAGTGGCTGCGACCGCCCACGGCACGGCCGGTCCCGCCGAGGACGGCCAGGATCACCCCGATCACGAGGAGGATCACACCCAGGGTGGTGAGGATCCCGAGATGGGCGATGAGACCGATGACCACGAGGATGATCCCGAGGATGATCATGGCGACTCCCGAGCGTCGTAGGGGTCGGGCGTGTTCCCGATCTCGTCGGTGTCAAACGCCGGCGGAGGCACGAGCGTGAGCGCGACCGAGCTGACTCCTTCGTGCGACACCAGCAGTCGCCGCAGCTCGTCCACTCGGCCCACGACGTGCTCGATCGAGAGATCGGTCCGCGGGACCACCTCGAGCTCCACGGTGACCTGACCGGGACCTACGACGAGGACGTCCACCGATGTCACGTCGGCGACCCAGCTCTGCACCGCCGCGACGCTCTCGACCTGCTCGGCGACGGCGGGGGACGCGCTCGATCCCAGGATGAGCCGACGGTTCAGTCGGATCAGGCGCCACGCCGCCCAGGTGAGCAGGAGGCCGACGACGATGCTGCCGGCGGCGTCGAACACGGCGACACCGGTCACGACGCGCAGCAGCATCGCGACCACGGCCACCGCGACGCCCAGGATGGCCGCGGAGTCCTCGAAGAAGACCGTGATGGGCGTCGGGTCGGTGGTGACGTCGATGAGGTCGTCGACCTCGACGTCGTGCGCGGCCGCGTCCTGGTGCAGCTGACGCCGCGCGACGAACCACGAGCCGGCCTCCATGGCGCCGCTGACTGCGAGCACCACGAAGCCGACGACAGCGTGGTCGAGGGGCTGCGGGTCCAGTGCGGCGCGCACCCCCTCGGCGACCGAAGCCAGACCGCCCGCCACGAGCACGCCGACCGCGGCGAGCAGCGACCAGAACCAGCGGTCCGGCCCGTGCCCGCGCGGATGCAACGCGTCTGCCGGTCTCGTGGAACGCACGACGCCGAGCAGCAGCATGAGCTCGTTGAAGACGTCGGCCGCGGAGTGGAAGGTCTCGGCCAGCATGACCGCCGAGCCCGTAACGAGCGCGGCCGCGCCCTTCGCGCACAGCACGCCCACGTTGGCGAGGATCGCGACGAAGGCGGTGCGCCGGCTCTCGGTGTCCGACGGCCCCGGGTGCCCCCGGAGCCGCCGGCGGGTCACTTCAGCTCCCGCCAGTCCTTCTCGGAGAGCTCGACGCCGTGCTGACGCGCAGCCTTCTCGATGCGGCGCCACGCGGCGTCGCGCTCGTCGTCGGTGACGCCCTTCACCTGCATGAACCGCGCGACCGCGTTGCGCACGTGCGTGGCATCGCCGATCGGCTCCTTCTCCTGCTTCGGGAAGGCGTACTCCATCGTGTCACCGCCTCAGTCGGGCGAGGAGGCGTCGTCGAGCATGGCGACGAGGTCGTCGGCGTGCTCCTCCTCCACCGCCAGGATGTCCTCGAACAGTCGTCGTGTGGTCGGGTCGCCCGTGCCGAGCCAGGCGATCACCTCGGTGTAGGAAGCGATCGCGATGCGCTCGGCGACGAGGTTCTCCTCGACCATGTCGTGCAGCGACCCGGCCGTGCGGTACTCGCTGTGCGAGCGACCGGTGAGGTGGGACGGGTCCATGTCGGGCGCGCCGCCGAGCTGTGCGATGCGCGTCGCTATCCGCTCGGCGTGGTCGAACTCCTCGACCGAGTGCTGCAGGAACTCCGCCGCGATCGGCTCGGCGTTCATGCCGCGCGCGGTGTGGTGGTGCTGCCGGTAGCGGAGCGTGCACACCAGCTCTGTCGCCAGGGCTTCCTGGAGGACGCCGATCACGCGGTCGACGTCGGCGCCGTACGACGACGTCACGGGGCCGCGGTCGATCTCGCGCCGCGCCTGCTCCCTCAGGTGCGCGACGTCCACCAGGAAGCCGGACTGGTCAGACACGCTCGCGCCGCATGAGCCGCAGGATGAGCAGCGCGATGATCGCACCGATGATGGAGCCGATCAGACCCGATGTCTGGAACGCACCCGACGAGACGTCCTTGCCGAACAGGACGTAGCCGAGGAAGCCGCCGATCAGCGAGCCCACGATGCCCAGGACGATCGTCCCGACGACGCCCATCGGGTCAGGTCCGGGCATGATCGCGCGGGCGATGAAGCCGGCGATCAGGCCGACGATGATGAGCATGATGATGAACATCAGCATGGCTTCGTGTCCCTTCGTGTGATGGAGCGGTACGCCCGACTACCCGCGGGGGTTGCGCTGAAACGCTGGGCTCACCCGCCGTCGGGCCGCGGCGGGGCAGCGCCCTGCTCGATCTCCGTGCTGTACCCGGACTCGTCCTCGGTGCCTGACGCGAGCGCGTCGTCGCGTACGCCGTCGCCCTCACGTCTCGCTTCCTCCTCGTCCGCCTGCCGGTCGGCGACGACATCGTCGACGCCGCGCTGCGACGACGGCTCCGTGCTCTCGATGTCCCAGTCGTCGGGGTCCTCGGTCCGGTCGGGCATCCGGCGGGTGGGCACGGGGCGCTCGGCATCCTCGGGCTGCAGCGGGTAGGCCGGCCCGGCAAGGCCGGGAGCGACCTCGGATCCGTCGTCAGACGGGTTCTCGTCTCGTACGGACGTCATGCGCCGCCGGTTGCCCGTGCGAGCGGGTCCGAAACCGCCGGGAGCGCGCGCGTTTGGGGAAGGGGCCGGTGGGAACGGCCGCCGATCGCGGACGTCGAGGTGAGGAGGTCGCGTGGACGACTGGCAGCAGGCGGAACCGGTGCGCCACCAAGGCGGGCTGACGCTCTTCTCCGGGTCGACGTTCGTGCTCACCGACGGCGCCGGCGAGCTGCACGAGGAGCCGCACGGCTTCTTCGTCGCCGACCGCCGCGTCCTCTCGCGGCTGATGCTGGGTGTCGAGGGCCACGCCCTCGAGGTGCTGCGCTGCACCCGGACCGACGAGAACGCCGCTCAGGTGCTCCGCAGGTCGACCGGGGCAGGTGAGGAGATGCACGCCCTGCTCTTCTGCACCGAGCTGGAGGTGCGCCCGGGCGAGCTGCTCGTGCGGCTGCTGATCCGCAACGGCGCCGCGGTGCCGCGCGAGGTCGACTGGACGCTGCGCGCGGCCGCGGACTTCGCCGACATCTTCGCCGTGAAGGAGGCACGCGCTCCGCACCTGCACCACCGGTCTCCGGAGCTGCGCGGCCATCACCGCCTCGTCATCGAGGGGGAGCACGGGCTCCGCACAGAGCTGTCGTTCCGTGAAGGCAGCCTCCTGGCCCGGGAGAACGGGGTGACCGAGCACCTCGTGATCCCGCGGCACACCACTGTCGAGCGGCTCATCGGCGTGGAGGCCCACTCGCCGCAGGGCAGGCTGGGTGAGCCGGTGACGAGCCACGTGCGCCCGCTTCGCCGGCCGCAGGTGTCGACACGGTCGAGCGAGCTGTCCGACGCCCTCACCCGCGGGCTCGAGGATCTCGACGCCCTGCGCGTCCAGGACCGGGCGACCGGCTCCGCGACGTTGGCCGCGGGAGCGCCATGGTTCATGACGCTCTTCGGCCGCGACTCCCTCATCAGCGCGATCATGGCCGCGTCGTACGACCAGCGACTGGGGCTCGACGTGCTGCGCTCGCTGGCCGGCCGGCAGGGCAAGGTCGTCGATCCCGTCAGCGAGGAGGAGCCCGGGCGGATCGTCCACGAGACGCGGATGACCACGGGGACGTCGTTGTTCGAGGGCAACCGAAACCGCTACTACGGCAGCACCGATGCGACGCCGCTCTTCGTCATCGCTCTGGCGGAGCTGGTGCGCCACGGGCTCGGGCACGACGACGCCATCGCGCTCCTCCCGAACGCCGACGGATGCCTGAGCTGGATCTCGCAGTACGGCGACATCGATGGCGACGGCTTCGTGGAGTCGGTGCGACGTCATGACGGCGGCCTGGTGAACCAGGGCTGGAAGGACAGCTGGAACGCCATCGTCGACGAGGACGGCGAGGTCATCGAGGCGCCGGTCTCTCTCATCGAGGTGCAGGCGTACTGCTACGCCGCGCTGCGCGCCCGCGCGTACCTGGCCAGGGCGCTCGAGGGGACGAGCGGCGCGACCTGGGACTCCCAGGCGGAGAACCTGCGGCTCGCGATCGACGACACCTACTGGCTGCCCGACCTGCAGACCTACGCGCTGGCGCTCGGTCCCGACAAGGCCGTGCTGCGTACCTCGTCGTCCAACGCCGGGCACATGCTGTGGACGGGAGCTGTTCTGCCCGAACGGGTCTCGGCCCTGGGGGCCACCCTCATGCAGCGGACCCTGCGCACGCACTGGGGCCTGCGGACGCTGTCGGCGCGCAACCCGGCCTACGACCCTCTCGGCTACCACACCGGCAGCGTCTGGCCGCACGACACGGCTCTGGTGGCCTGGGGGATGTCGCGCTGGGGTCTCGGCCGTGCCGGGCAGGACCTCGCCGACGCGCTCGTACGCGCCTCGTCGTACTTCGACGGCACCCTGCCGGAGCTCGTCGCCGGGTTCGACGTCGGCGACGAGCTGGGCGGCGGGTCTCCCGTGCGCTTCCCCACCGCCTGCTCGCCGCAGGCCTGGGCCGCTGCGTCGCCGCTCCTGCTGCTGCGCAGCGTTCTGGGTCTCGAGGTGGACGTGCCCGGACGTGCCGTCTGGCTGGACCCGCACGTCCCGGAGGACTGGCTCCCCCTCACCGTGCACGGGATCCGGCTGGGCCCGTTGCGACTGGTCGTGAAGGTGGGCCACGACCGGTCGAGCATCGAAGGGCTGCCGGACGGCTTCCAGGTCGTGCGGTCAGCCTTCTTCGAAGGGTGACCCCGTCTTGGTCCAGACGGTGCTGTCCGAGACGTCGATCTGCTCCTCGCGCAGCCGCGCCGCAGCCGCGTCCATGGCGCCCGCCGCCTGCTCGGCGCTCGACGTCATCGTGTCGCGTGCGGCCTGCTGACCGGCGTCGCCCATCTCGCGCGCGGCGCTGGTCATGGTCTCCGCCGTCTGCGCGAGCCCGGTGCTCTCGGCGACGCGTCTCCAGCCGTTCATGATGCGGTCGTACGCCGGCCTGCCGGCACGGGCACCGAGCACGTAGCCCACCGCACCGCCCACGGCCATCAGCATCAGTCTCCTCATGGTGCTCCTCCTGTCGTGGTGATCCGGTCCGCTTCTCGCTCCTGCTCCCGCAGGTCGACGAGGGTGAGGGGCTGCGGCAGGCGTCGGGACGCCGGGTCGCAGACCTCCGTGAAGACGCTCTCGTAGCGCTTCACCGTCCGAGAGATGTCGAGGTGCTCCAGCGCGAACGCGCGGACGGTCTCGGGCGAGAGCGATGCGACCCGCTCGACCGCGGGGACGAGGTCGAGGTGGTGGTCGGCGAGCAAGCCCGTGACGCCGTCCCGCACAAGCTCCGGGATGGCGCCCCGCCGCAGCGAGAGCACAGGGGTGCCGCACGCCTGCGCCTCGGCCACCACGAGGCCGTAGGGCTCGTCCCACTGCAGCGGGAACAGCAGCGCGCGCGCAGTGCTCAGCTCCGCCGCCTTGTCGGCGAACGCCAGCTCGCCGGCGTACTCGATGGTGCTCGACAGCCGGGGTCGCACCGCCTCGCGGAAGTAGGTCTCCTCCGCCTCGCCCAGCATCCGCGCGACGATGACGAGGGGGGCACCGCTGCGCTCCGCCACCTCGATCGCCTGCGCGACGCCCTTGTCGGGATGCATGCGGCCGACGAAGACGAGCTTGTCCTCCTTGGTGCGGGCGAAGGGGTAGGCGGCCACTGGTACGCCGTTGTGGACCACGGCATGCCAGCGGACATGCGGAGCAGTCGTGCGCTGGGAACGGGAGATGGCCACCATGCGGGCATCGGACGCGCAGCGCGCGAGGAGCTCGCCGTATGCGCCCTCGATGCTTCCGTGCGCCGTGATCACGGTGGGCCACGGGCGATGGCGCGCTTCGAGGAGTCCGGGCAGCGTGTGGTCGTGGACCACGTCCGGTTCGAACTCGACCAGCGCCTCCTCGACGTAGCGGCCGTGCAGCAGCGAGGTCGGCTCGTCGCCCACCACCGATTCGGCAGCCTCGACGAAGGTGCGTCGCGTCGAGGTCGCCAGGGTGCTCGAGGGTCCGGCGTGCACGAGCAGCACGTGGTGCCCCCGCGCGACGAGCCCGTCCGCCAGGCCGGCGACGAGCGACTCGATGCCGCCGTAGGCGCGGGGCGGGACGCGGTACCAGGGCGGAGCGACGAGCGCGATCTTCACGGGGTTGACCTTCGTTCGCGTCGGGGGGCGCGGCGACTACCCGCCGGAGCCCAGATCAAACGGAGCGTCGTACCGGGCGCAGGGACCGCCGGGTCTCGCGCTCGACGACGGTCTCGACGCTGCGGTCCTCGCTGGGGTCGACGTCGCTCGCGGGGTCCGCGGTCCACGAACGGTCGCCGTCCGACGACGCCTCGGGATCAGGCTGGGACGTGTCGGGCCCGCTGTCGCGGGAGCGCTCCTGCCCCTGTGGCTGCTCACTCATGGCTGCTCCTCGATCGGGAGTCGCGGCTCTGCCCGTGATCCCGCTGGTCAAACGGCGTTTCGCGAGGCGGCCCACGGGTAACGACGCGAGTCATCGACCGGACCTCCGATCACCCAGGAGCGCCCCGTGCCCGACTACCCGCTCACCACCTACCGGCCCGCTATGGACCAGCACGCGCGTCCTGCGCTCGGGCCCTGCCCGCGGTGCGCGGCGTGACCCGCCGCACGCTGCCCGGTCAGGCGCGCGAGCCGGGGTCAACCGCCGGCCCGGTCGCGCGGCGGCTGCGGTCGGCCCGGACGCGGAGCCAGGAGAACCCGATGGCCACCAGCGCGATCACGACGAGGAAGAGCGTGAGCGAGATGCCCACCGACCACCCGGTGTCGGAGTTCGGGCCAGGTGTGGGCGTGGAGGTCGTCGACGGCGTGGTCGCGCTCATAGCGGCTCCTCGGGACGGGGTGCCGCCTCGTTCCCAGCAGGTGTCACGGCAAACGTCAGGGCCGTACGGGTCCAGGGGTCGGGAGGTGGTCTGAGTGCGCATCGTGCTGGTCCAGGTGGAGGACGACGCGGATCGTGCGTCCGTGCGCACGGCGTTCCGCAGGCCGGGCGGCGAGCTCGCCGACGAGCTCGCGGGAGCCGGTCACGAGGTGCGCGAGCTGAGCCTGTTCCTGGGAGACGGGTACGCCGGGAGATCCGGGCTGCACGCGGGCGGCACCGAGGCGGCATCGATCGGGCTGGCACGCGCGCTCGAGTCGGGCGAGCACGACGTGCTGCACGTCCTGGGGGAGAAGGCCGGCAGAGTGGTGGAGGGCGTCGTCGGGAGGCGTCCGTGGGTCTGGTCGTTCGACGAAGGAGACGCCGACTCCCTCGACAGCGGCGAGCTCTGGTTCCCCCGGGGTGCCTCGCTGGTGCTCGTGCCGACGATCGCCGTGGGTGACGCGATCGTGCGCGGCGGCGTTCCGCGCTCGCGAGTGCGCGTGGTCGCCGAGCGGCTCTCGACCGGCGTGGTGCGCGGACCCCTCGACGGTGTGCGTGTGCGCGCGACGTCGCTGCTCACGGTGATGGACGGACGCGGGGGCACTGCCGACGTGGTCCGCGCGCTGTCGCGGCTGCCGGGGACGCACCTCACGGTGCTCGCCGGCAGCGAGGACGAGGCTGCCCGCCGTCGGCTGCGCCTGTTGGCGCGGCAGCTGCACGTGGAGGACCGCGTGCACTGGCATCGGTTGAGCGACCGGCCCGACGCGATGCGGGTGGTGGAGGGCGCGGACGTGCTGGTCCACGTCCCCCACGAACGGCTCGACCTGGGACCGGTCCTGGCTGCGATGAGCGTGACGACGGCCGTCGTCGTGACGGACCTGCCCGACGCCGACGGCATCGTGGTCAACGGGTGCACGGGCTTGCGTGTGCCTCCGGCCGAGCCGCACCGGCTCGCCCTGCGCCTGTCGATCCTGAGCGCCGATGCCGCGATGCGCGACGAGATCTCGTTGGCCGCCCGTCGATTCGTCCGCGACGAGCTCGCCGCGCCGCTCACCACCGCCGCCGTGCTCGACAGCTACTCGCTGGTGACCAGAGTGCGGAGGTCGGCGTGACGTCGTTTCGCTGTCGGTGCGAGGGGTAGGCGGGCGAACATGACCGCCGCGCACGACCTGGCGCCCGTGGGCTGGTTCTCGTTCGAGGACCGCTGCGTCGCGGCGCAACCGGGTCGGTGGCGACGCGAGCTCCGTCCGGTGCTGCGCGCCTTCGCCGGGCGGAAGCGCGCCGACGACGTGCTGCTCGCCGCGAGCGAGCTCGTCTCCAACGGTGTGGAGCACGCGGGAGGCGTGATGGCGCTGCGCGTCACCGGAGCGGCCGGGGCGGTCACGGTGGAGGTGGAGGACGCCGTGCCCACCATGGGCGAGCGGCACGAGCCGCGCGACGAACGGGGTCGGGGGCTGGCGATCACGAGCGCCGTCTCGGACGCCTGGGGCTGGCACTCCACCGCGAGCGGCAAGGTCGTCTGGGCCCGGTTCGAGGGGCGGCGTCCGACCGCCACGGGGGTCCTCGGGCCCGGTCGGAAGGCGGGCTGATGCGCCTCGAACCGGTGATGCTGTCGATCGAGACCGGTCGGGGCGCCGAGCACGACGACCTCGTGGCCGTTCTCCGCCACCAGGAGGAGCTCGGCTCCGTGCGCCTCGCGGAGGGTGCCGGCGATCTCGTGCATGCGCTGGGCTGGGCAGGTGCCCGTCGCGCGGCGGCTGCCCGGCTGCCCTGGGTGCTGACGCCGCCTCGACTGGCCGAGGCGCTCACCACCGACCAGGCGAGGTTCCTGCAGTCCGCGGACGCGGTCGTCGTGCGCACCAGCCAGCAGCGTGACGCCGCCCACGCCGTGGGAGTCCCGTGGTACCGGCTGTTCGTCGTGCCCGTCGCTGCGGACGCCTCCACCTACAGCCGCAGCGGACCGTCGGCGCGCAACACCGAGCGCGTCCGCGTCGTGGCCGAGTCGACCGGAGCAGCCGACGGGATCCCGACACTCCTCGCCGCCCTCACCCGGTGGGACGGCGCCGAGCTGGTCGTCATCGCGGAGCAGCGTGCCGCGACGTTGCGCCGCGAAGCGCGACGCGCCGGCCTGTCCGCGCGCTTCCTCGTCGTGCACCCGCGCGACGAGCTGGAGCGCGCCTGGTGGATCCGGTCCGCGCATGCCGCCGTCGCCGTGCCGTCCGACGGCGTGCCGTCGCGGCTCGCGCTCGATGCGATGGCGTGCGGCGTCCCGGTCGTGGCGACCTCGGTCGACCAGCTCGAGGACCTCGTCGTCCACGGTGTGACCGGACTGCACGTCCCTGCTGACGATCCTCTCTCCTTGACCCGCGCACTGCGCTCCCTCGTCTCCGACCCGTTCCGGCTCGAGGCGCTGGGGATGGCGGCGTCGGACCGGGCCGTGAACCGGTACTCGCGTGAGCGCATCGGTCGGGACCTGCTCGCGGTCTACCGCAAGGTCCTCGCGGCGCAGCCGGACACCGACGACGTCGACGACGTGACCGAGCCCGAGCTCGTCGAGGGCGGCGCGTCGTCGACGCTCGAGGCGCCGCGCACTGATCGCGCGTCGTCGGCGTCCCACCCACAAGACGACCGACTGGAGGCCCCCGCATGATGCCCCCCGAGCCCGAGCTCCCGCGCCCGCCCGTCGAGCCCGGCCCCGACGTGCCGCAGCCGAACGTGCCCGAGCCGACCGGTCCGCCGTTCCAGCCGCCGCCAACGCCCGAGCCGTTGCCGGAGCAGGTTTCGCCCTGAGCCGCCCGGGTAGTCGCCGGGCTCGTCGGCGGAGCGCCGACGGGACGAGAGGAGTGGTCGCATGTCGGCAGAGGACAAGATCCGCAACATGGGCGAGAAGGTGTCCGGCGAGGCGAAGAAGGTCGCGGGCAAGGCGACCGACGACGAGCGCCTCGAGGCTGAGGGCGAGCGCGAGTCGGCCATGAGCGATCTCAAGCAGTCCGGCGAGAAGCTCAAGGACGCCGTCACCGAGTAGTCGGTCGTGCGACGTCACTGGGGCGGTCTCGTGGACCGCTCCGCACGGTGGTTCCTCGATCCGGGGGACGACCTCCCGCTGCGGCGGGTCATCAGCAGCACTCACGGAGAGGACGGCCTTGTGTCCAGTCACCAGCACTCCGTCGTGGTCGACCGCCCGGTCCGGACGGTGTACGACCAGTGGACGCAGTTCGAGAAGTACCCCGACTTCATGGAGAACGTCGAGATGGTCCGCCAGCTCGACGACACCAAGACGCACTGGAAGGTGCGCGTGGGCGGCGTGGAGCGCGAGTACGACGCGACGATCACCCAGCAGCGACCGGACGAGATCATCGCCTGGCACAGCCTCGCCGGCCCGGAGCACGGCGGCATGGTCACCTTCGACCCGCTCGAGCCCGAGCGCACCCGTGTGACGCTGCGGCTCGACTTCGAGCCCGAAGGATTCACCGAGAGCGTCGGTGACGCAGTCGGGGTCGTGTCCTCGAACGTCGAGAACTCGCTCGAACGGTTCAAGGAGTTCATCGAGGACAGGGGAAGTTCGACCGGGTCCTGGCGCGGCACCGTCGACGGCGGCGTCGTAGCCGACGGCGGCACCGCCCCCGGGGGCACCAGCTCGACGCCGTGGTCCGACGGCCCGAGCATGACGTCGGAGCCGCGTGAGCCCGGTGGCATGGAGCTCTGAGACATCGGACGGGGCCCGCGCCCCGGAGATCAGGGTGGTCCACCCCCGCGGCGAGCTCGACATCGCGACGGTCGACGATTTCGATCGCCTGCTGCGGGAGGTGCCGACCACCGCGCACCTCGTCATCGACCTCGCCGAGGTCACCTTCGTGGATTCGGTCACCCTCAGCCGTCTCGTGCGGGCCGCGCGCCTGCACGAGACGGCCGGTACCGCCGTCGTCCTGGCCGGCGCTGCGGGGATCGTGCAGCGGGTCCTGTCCATCACCCAGCTCGACGTCGTCCTGCGCTGCACGGCGACGGTGCCCGAGGCCGAGGCGCTCCTCGGCTCCCAGCACGACGGCTGATGCGCCGTCCCACGAAAGGATCCGCGATGGATGCCATCGTCCTGCTCCGCTCGCAGCACCGCGACGTGGAGAAGCTGTTCAAGGCGGTCGACAAGGGCGACCTGTCCGTCGTCCCCGAGATCTGCGCTGCTCTCGAGGAGCACGCTCGCATCGAGGAGGACGTCTTCTACCCGGCCGTGCGCGACGAGGTGCCCGACGAGATGTCGACCGTGCTCGAGTCGCTGGAGGAGCACCTGATCGTCAAGCGGCTCGTGTCCGAGCTGCAGGGCATGGACCCCGACGACGACGCCTACGAGGCGAAGGCGACCGTCCTCGCTGAGAACGTCCGTCACCACGTGCGCGAAGAGGAGGACGAGCTCTTCCCCGCGGTCCGCTCCACGCTGGGGCGCAAGCGACTCGCCGAGCTCGCAGAGTTGATGCAGCGCGATGCCGTGAGAGCGTGATCGGTTGGTACGCCTGGTGTTTGGCGCGATGACGTTCGGGTAGCGCGCGTGCATCGAAGGGTCCGGGAGCGTGCCCGGGTCCGTCCTGCAGAGGAGCAACCATGGGTATCGGAGCGAGCATCCTGCTGCTGGCGCTCGGCGCCATCCTCGCGTTCGCCGTCCAGGCCACCACCGTGATGGGCGTGAGCGTGCACGTGGTCGGCTACATCCTCATGGCGGCAGGCGCCGTGGGCCTGATCTGGTCGCTGATCGTCATGTCGACGCGCCGCCAGCCCTCCGTCGTCGACGTCACCGACGACGAGCCGCCGGTCGTCGTGCGCCGCACCAGCACCACCACCGACGACAGCGTCCGCCGGCCCGGTGCGCTGTGACCATCTGCGAGAGCGAGGTCGTGGTCGGCCAGCCGCCCGAGATCGTGCTGGAGCGCTGGCGGGCGCTCCCCACCTTGGCCGGGAAGCTCGGTGGTGTCGTCGTGTCGCCGCTGAGCCGACTGACCTCTCGATGGTCGGTGCCGGTGACGGCGGGTCTGCGGACCGATCTGCTCGTGCGGGTCGTCGGTCGCACCGCCCGCGACATCGTGTTCTCCACCAGAGGCGGCCCGGAGATGGCGGGTCGCGTGTCGTTCCGCCCGGTCGGAGACCGGTCGACCGCGGTGCACCTCCGGTTCGAGGTGCTGCCGCACGGGATGGTCGAGCGCGCAGCCGTGCTGGCGGGCCTGCCCCAGCACCTCGCACAGGACTTCCTCGCAGCGTTCAAGAAGGCGGTCGAGGACGAACGAGGCGTGGCCGATCCGATGGAGGTGGCGTCGCCATGAACCAGTCGCCCCCGGGGGAGGCCAGCCTCGGTCTCGGCGTCGACGAGGAGACGACACCGCGCCCTGCACCGCGGCACGCACGGCCCGACCGGACGGAGGATCGCGAGCACGCCCAGCCGGACGGACGCCAGCCCGACGAACCTCAGCCCGACGAACCTCAGCCGGACCATCTGGTGTCGCCCGACGACCCGGAGGATCCTGCGCGCTCCCCGAGGACGCTGGGCATCGACAACACCGACACCGCGCTGGGTGCCGAGGACGACTCGGCCCCGGTGGAGTAGCCGTGGCGGCCGCACGCGGCGTCGGTGCACCGCACGACACCGACCGTGCGCTGCGCGAGCTGCTCGAGGAGACCCGCATCGCCCAGATGGGCGGGCAGATCAGCCTCGGGTTCCTGCTGGCTGTGGCCTATACGCCGGCCATCCGCGACATCCCCGAGGGAGACAGGCGGCTCTACGCCTGGGCTGTCGCGGTGACGACGTCGGCCGTGGTCCTGCTGCTCTCGCCCGTGGCGCTGCACCGCCTGAACTTCGGACGGCGTTCGCGACCTCGCATCCTCGTGGTGGCGCACAGCATCACGCTGGTGGGGCTGGCCTGCCTAGGGCTCGGCATCGTGCTCAGCGTCGGCCTCGCGGCTCGGATCGCGCTGTCGGCCTGGACGGCGTGGCTGGTCGGTATCGCGGTGTCGCTCGTCGTCGTCTCGTGGCTCGTGCTCCCGCTGGTGCTGCGGTGGACGGGGACCGACCGGCCTCAGCGCTCGTCGGACGTCGTCCCCGAGCTCCGCCGCGAGGACGCTGCCTGAGGGAGAGCCTCGATGTCGGTGCTGCTCACCAGCTCGTCCACGACCTCGGTGGCGATGGTGCGCTGCTCGGCTTCCTGCTTCTGAGCGACCTCGACACGCGCCGCCTGCCACGCCGACCAGTGGCCGGACACGAGCGCCCACAGGCTGAGTGCGGAGACGTAGACGACGCTCTGGACCCAGTGGGTGAACAACGACACCGGGATCATCACGAGCCAGAAGATCGTGAGCCAGCCGTTGACCCGGCGCATGAAGACCGGGTCGCCCTGCACGCTCGCCCACAGCCACCTGATGACCGACATCGCTGCTCCCTCCTCTCGGTACGCGGCGCCCGTGTTCCCAGTTCACGCGGATCCATGCCTGCGCGTTTCGGTCCCGACGCGTCGGGTAGCCGCGACAGCGGAGCCATGACCATGCGCCTCAAGCGGAGCCGGCTGACCGAACCCGGGCTGCGGCGGCGAGCTGCGGGTCGGGGCTTCACCTATCTCGATGCTGACGGGCGCACCGTGCGCGATCCCGAGGTCCGAGAACGCATCTCGGCCTTGCGCATCCCCCCGGCATGGACCGACGTGTGGATCTGCGGCGACGAGAACGGCCACATCCAGGCGGTCGGGACCGACGCCGCCGGACGCCGGCAGTACCTCTACCACCCGCTGTGGCGCCAGCGGCGCGACCTGGACAAGTTCGAGCACATGGTGCGGTTCGGGCAACGGCTGCCGACGGCGCGGCGCCGGGTCGGTCGCGACCTGCGGGCGCCCGGTGCCGGACGCACGGTCGTGCTCGCCGCCGCGTTCCGCATGCTCGACTCCACCCTGATACGAGTGGGCAGCGAGCAGTACGCGCGATCGTCGGGAGCGGTCGGGCTCGCGACGGTGCGGCGCAGCGCCGTACTCGCCTGCGGCACCAGCCAGCTCGTGCTGCAGTTCGACGGCAAGTCGGGTGTCCAGCAGGAGCTCGAGGTGCACGACCCCGCGTTGACCGAGGTGGTGCGCAGGCTGGTGGATCGCGACGCGGCGGGCGATCCGGAGCTGCTGGCGTACGACGACGGCGACGGTTGGCGAGACGTCCGCAGCAGCGACGTGAACGACTACGTGCGCGACAGGGTGGGCGACGAGTTCACCGCGAAGGACTTCCGCACCTGGCACGCGACCGTGACGGCGGCGGCCGTGCTGCTCGACCGCGGGCCGCAGCAGACGCAGCGTGCCCGCTCCCGCGTGGTGAAGGAAGCCGTGCAGACGGCCGCCGCGCGGCTCGGGAACACGCCGGCTGTGGCGCGTTCCGCCTACATCGACCCTCGGCTGCTCGAGGCGTACGGACGCGGACTGCTCGTCCCCTCGCGGCGCTCGGTCGAGACCGTGGTGCGAGAAGTCCTGGGCTGACGAAGGTTTGGGCGGCGGTGCGGTGGGGACGTGCAGCGACCGCCGAGACCGGTGGGCGGGTCGGCGGACGCCCCCGACCGCAACGCCCGGCCCGTCCACCCCTTGGTCTACTCGCCTATCCGGCGCGACAGGGTGAGGACCACGGGTGCGCCGCGCGATCCGCAGCTGCTGACCGCGCATCCTCCGCACGCGTCGTCGGGGCAGTCGGTCGCCAGCGGCGACGAGTCCACCAGTCGCAGCGCGACGAGCTGGTCGAGGGCTACCCGGACGAGATCGGGCTCGAGACCGGTGCGCGCGGACAGGTCGTCGACGGTGCGCGCCCCGGCGGCGAAGGCGTCGAGGACCGAGCGCAGCGACGATCTCATGACAGCGCGCTCCCCACCTGGAAGACCGCGACGGCCAGGCACCAGGCGACCACGAGCTGCACCGCGACGCCGGTGAGGGTCCAGCGCAGCCCGATCTCGCGTCTTTGGGCGGCCAGGGTGGCGACGCACGGCGTGTAGGCGAGCAGGAACACCAGGAACGCGAGCACGGCGGGGATGGTCTGGCCGCCCGACGACTCGGTGAAGCTGGCGCGCAGCGCGTCGCCGAGGGCCCCCGGGTCGTCGGCGGCCTGCGGCTCGGCGGTGGCGAAGGTCTGCGCCCACGAGGAGATGACCGCTTCCTTCGCCACGAAGCCGACCATGAGGGCGCTGGTGGCCTCCCAGCTGCCGAAGCCCGCCGGCTCGAACACCGGCGCGATGGCGGACGCCGTGGTGGCGTAGACGCTGTCCTGCACGGGAACGTCGCCGAAGCTGCCCGCGCGGCCGGGCGCCGGGATCGCGCTGAGCGCCCAGACCACCACGACGGTCGCGACGATGATGCCGCTGGCCGTCCGCAGGAAACCGCGCAACCGGCGCCAGGTGCTCGTGGCGACGAGGCGGGGCATCGGCAGCTGGTAGGGCGGGAGGTCGAGCACCAGCGGGTCGTTGCCGAGGCTGCGGATGAGGGTGCCGCGCAGCAGCAGGCCGACGAGCACCACCAGCACGATCGACACGACGTACATCGCGAACACGACGGTGCCCGCACGGTCGCCGAAGAACGTCGTCGCGACGAGCACGTAGACGGTGAGCCGGGCGCTGCAGGAGGTGAAGGGGACGAGCAGCGCTGTGAGCAGCCGGTGCCGCGCGTCGGGCAGGACGCGGGTGCCGCTGATGGCCGGGACGTTGCAGCCGAAGCCGACGACGAGCGGCAGGAACGCGCGACCGGGCAGGCCGATCGATCGCATCACGCGGTCGGTGACGACGGCGGCTCGCGCGAGGTAGCCGGAGTCCTCGAGCAGCGAGAGGAAGGCGAACATCACCGCCATCAGGGGCACGAAGGTGAGCAGCATCCCCACGCCGGCGATGAGTCCGCTGACGACGAAGCCCTCGACCCAGGTGCTCTCGAGGTGCAGCGCGGCGAGGACCGCCGTCGCGGCGTCGCTGACCGGTCCGGTGAAGAAGGCGTCGAGCGCCTCCTGCAGCGGTGCCGCCAGCGTCGTCGTCGCCTGGAAGAGCAGCCACATCACGCCGAGGAACAGCAGCGGGCCGAGGACCGGTGCGGTGGTCGCGCGGTCCAGCCGGTCCGACCAGGTGGAGCGGGCCGAGCTGCGCGTGGTGGCGGCGGCCACGACGTCGGTGACCCACGCGAACCGCTCCTCGGCGGCGTCGAGGTCGTCGGCGGGCACGAGCTCCGCTGTACCCCGTGCGGGCTGGCCGAGCGTGGTCGTCACCGCCGCGGTGAGGTCGTCGTGCCCGTGCCGACGGCGGGGGTCGACGCCGACGACGGGGCTGCCGGTAGCGCCCGCGAGCGCCTCGAGGTCGACGTCGATGCCGCGACGGCGCGCGACGTCGAGCATCGACACGGCGACGAGGGTGCGGACCCCCAGCTCGCGCACCTGGCGCAGCAGGTAGACGCCGCGGGCGAGGTGGACGGCGGACATCACCACGACCACGAGGTCCGGTCGCTCGTCGGCCGGCTGCTCGACGAGCAGCTCGCGGGTGAGCTCCTCGTCGGGGGAGAGCGGGTCGAGGCTGACCGCGCCCGGAAGGTCGACGAGCACGACGTCGCCCAGGTCGGGGTGCCGCCACAGGGTCCGGCCGACGGCCACGGTCGTCCCCGGCCAGTTGCCGACGTCGCGACCCTCCCCGGTGAGCCCGTTGAAGAGCGTGGACTTGCCGACGTTGGGGTTGCCCACCAGCGCCACCACGGGCGTCCCCGCCGCTGCGTCGACACCGACGGCGTCGGAGTGGCAGGAGGCGACCTCGCGCGGGCTCACGGCGCCACCACCTCGATGCGGCGCAGCACGGTGCGGGCCAGCGCCACGCGCGTGTCGTCGATCGCCACGACGCGGCCGCCGCCGGAGGTGCCGTGCAGGGCCGTCACGGTGCGGCCGGCGCGGACGCCGAGCTCGGCGAGGCGGCGCACCAGCGCGGGCTCGAGGTCGGCGCGCGTCACCTGGACGGGCACGCCCACGGGGGCCTGGTCGAGCGTCACGGAAGCACCGTAGCGGCATCCAGATAAGGGTTGCCTAACCAGCGGCGGCATCCGCCCTGTCGGACGCGTCACAGGAAGCGGCGTTCCGCCCTCAGGCCTCGAGCACCCGGGTGCGCCGGTCGACGTAGTCGCGCAGCTCGGAATCCACGGCGTCGTCGATGCCCGGGTCGGCGTAGGAGTCGAGCAGCCGCTTCCAGGCGTCGGTGGCGAGCTCGGGCGTCTCGGGCGCTCCGGCCTTCTGCCAGGTCGGGTAGGCCTGCGACCGGAACAGCGGGCTCATGAACGCGTCGGTGCGGAACCGCTCGAGCGTGTGCTCGTGGGCGAGGAAGAGGCCGCCAGGGCCGACCTCGGCGAGCGCGTCGAACGCGAGGTTGTCGTCGTCGACAGCGATGCCCTGGCGCAGCCGCTCGAACATCCGCAGCGTCTCGAGGTCGAGCGCGAGCTTCTCGTACGACGCGGTGAGCCCGCCCTCGAGCCACCCGGCCGAGTGGAGCACCAGGTCGCACCCGGCGAGGTAGGTCGCCCAGAGCGACATGGCGGTCTCGGTCGCGACCTGGGCGTCGAGGGCGATGCCGGAGCACAGCCCGCCGCCGCCGCGCAGCGGCAGCCGGTAGCGACGGGCGATCTGCGCTCCGGCGAGCGTGGCGAGCACCGACTCCGGCAGGCCGAGCGAGGGGCCGCCGCTGCGCATGTCGACGCCGTTGAAGAAGCAGCCCAGGATGCACGGCGTGCCCGGGCGCACGAGCTGCGCCATCGCGACGCCGGCGAGGGTCTCGGCGACGAGGAGCGAGAGGCCCCCGGCGAGGGTGACGGGAGCGGAGGCGCCGGCGAGCAGGAACGGCGTGATCGCCACGGGCTGCCCGGCCTCGGCGCACGCCACGAGCGTGGTCACCATCAGGCCGTCCCACACCAGCGGGCTGTTGGGGTTCACGATCCCGATCACCATCGGGTCGGCGACCAGAGCGTCGCGGCCGCCGCGCGCGATCGCCGCGAGCTCGAAGGCGTCGGCGGCCTTCTCGCCGCTGGTGCCGTAGACGATGAACGGCTTGTCGCTCCAGCGCAGGATCGAGTAGTCCATCTCGAGGTGTCGGCTGGTGTGGTCGAGATCCTGCGCTTCGACGGTGCCGCTCTGCAGGACGGTGAGCAGGTCGGCCGCGTGCGCGAGCTTCACGAGCTCGACGTGGTCGGCCATCGTGCCGTCGCGGCGTCCGCGGTCGCGGTCGGAGACGAACGGCGACCCGCCGACGGGCGAGTGGGCGAGCGAGCCGCCGCCGAGGGCGACGGACCGCTGCGGGTCGCGCCCCGTGACGGTGACCGACTCGGGAGCGAGGGCGAGCTGGGCCATGACGAAGTCGGGATCCCAGTGCACGCGCGTGCCGTCGACGCGCTGGCCGGCCGCGCCGAGCCGGCGCAGCATGTCGTCGTCGTGCACCTCCGTCCCGATCTCGACGAGGATCCGCATGGCCTGGGCGTGGATGCGGTCGAGGCCGTCGTCGTCGAGCAGCGCGGTGCCGATTCCGGCCGCCATGTCCCACCTCCCGCCCCGGAACCCGTTCGCCGCGGATGCTGCGCGATCCCGGAGGTGCGTGCCACCATAGCCGCCGAGCCCGCTTCCTGACTCCTGAGTCAGTACGCGCGTCGCGGCGGGCCCTGTCGGGGAGGATCACGGAGTGAGCGAGTCGTACCGCGTCGTCGTCATCGGTGGGGGCATCACCGGCACGAGCCTGCTCTACCACCTGACCCTCAAGGGGTGGACCGACGTCGCCCTGGTCGAACGCACCGAGCTCACGGCCGGGTCGAGCTGGCACGCGGCCGGCGGGTTCCACGCGATCAACAACGACGCGCACGTGGCGGCCCTGCAGAGCTACACGATCTCGATGTATCCGAAGGTCGCGGCCGAGAGCGGTGTCGAGATCGGGATGAAGCTGTCCGGCGGTATCGAGCTGGCCTGCTCTCCGGAGCGCATGCAGTGGCTCGAGGCCGAGGTCGCGTGGCACGACATGATGGGCCACGAGGGCGTGCGCCTCGTCGACGTCGACGAGATCGTCGACCTGGTGCCGATCGTGAACCCCGACGGCGTCGTCGGCGGGCTGTTCGACCCCGACGAGGGCAACCTCGACCCGAACGGCGCGGTCTACGCGTACGCAGGCGCCGCGAAGAAGCGCGGCGCCACGGTGATCACCCACAACCGGGTCACGGCGATCACGCGCACGCCCGAGGGCTGGCGCCTCGACACCGAGCAGGAGCCGATCTTCTGCGAGCACGTGGTGAACGCGGGCGGGCTCTGGGCGCGCAAGGTGGGGCGGATGGTCGGCCTCGACCACCCCGTCACCCCGATCCTGCACGAGTACCTCGTCACCGAGGACATCCCCGAGATCGCCTCGTACGTCGGGGCGATGCCGGCCGTCACCGACCTCGAGGGCTGGACCTATCTGCAGCGCGAGCAGAACGGCGCGCTGCTCGGCGTGTACGAGGCGAACCCGCTGCACTGGAAGCCCGAGGGCGCCGACTGGGACTTCGGCATGACGCTCCTGCCGCCCGACCTCGACCGCATCTCCGACGAGCTCGAGATCGGGTTCCGCCGGTTCCCGTCGCTGGAGAAGGCGGGGATCAAGCGGTTCGTGCACGGCGCGTTCACCATCACGCCCGACGGCAACCCGATCGTCGGACCGGTGCGCGGCCTTCCCGGCTACTGGGCGGCCTGCGGGGTGATGGCCGGCTTCTCGCAGGGCGCGGCCGTCGGTCTGGCGCTGTCGAACTGGATCGTCGACGGCGACCCGGGCGACGACGTCTACGCGATGGACGTCGCGCGGTACGGCGCCTGGGCGAGCAACGACGACTACCTGCTCGCCACCACGCGGCAGTTCTACGCCCGCCGCTTCCTGACGACCTACCCGCACGAGCAGCTGCCTGCCGGTCGTCCGCTCGTGGTCACGCCGGCGTACGGCGAGCTCAAGGCTGCCGGCGCGCAGTTCGGGGCGACGTGGGCGCTGGAGGTGCCGCAGTTCTACACGCCCGGCGAGCCCGGGTTCGTGCACGAGCCGTCGCTGCACCGCGACAACGCCTTCCCGCACGTCGCCGCCGAGGTCGAGGCTGTGCGCACGGCGGTCGGCGCGTACGAGACGGGTGTCTACTCGCGCTACGAGGTGACCGGGCCCGGCGCGCGCGAGTGGCTCGACCACCTGCTCGCCGGTCGGATCCCGAAGGTCGGCCGGATGGGCCTGACGCCGATGCTGCACCCGAAGGGCACGCTCATGGGCGACCTCTCGGTGACCACGCTCGCCGAGGACCGGTTCTGGCTGATCGGGTCGTACTACCTGCAGGAGTGGCACCAGCGCTGGTTCGCCGAGTCGCTGCCCGAGTCGGGCGTGACGATCGAGAACCTGTCCGGGCGCTGGCTCGGCTTCGCGCTCTCGGGGCCGCGAAGCCGCGACCTGGTGTCGCGCCTGACGAGCGAGGACGTGTCCGCCGAGGCGTTCCCGTTCATGGCCGCGCGCATGGTGCCGATGGGCGACTTCGAGGCGCTGCTCGCGCGGGTGTCGCTCGCCGGCGAGCTCGGGTTCGAGATCACGGTGCCCTCGACGAGGCACGAGGCGCTGTGGCGCTCGCTCGCGTCGGCGGGCGCCGACCTCGGGCTGCGCCCGGTGGGCGACCTGGCGATCGACAGCCTGCGCATCGAGAAGGGCTACGGCATCTGGTCGGCGGAGTTCACCCAGGCGTACACGCCCGGCGAGACGGGGCTCGACCGCTTCATCGCGTGGGACAAGGGCGACTTCGTCGGCCGCGACGCCGCGCTCGCGGAGCGCTCGACCGGGCCCGCGCGGCGCCTCGTCACGCTCGACCTCGGCGACATCGACTCCGACGCGCACGGCGACGAGCCGGTGTGGCTCGGCGCGAAGGTCGTCGGTCTCGTGACGTCGGGCTCCTACGGCCACCACGTCGGGTCGTCGTTGGCGCTGGCACTCGTCGACACGGCCGTCGTCGAGAGCGGGAGCGACGTCGAGGTGTCGGTGATCGGCGAGCGCCGCCCCGCGCGGGTGCTCACCGAACCGGCGTACGACCCCTCCGGCTCTCGCATGCGTCTCTGACCCCCCGTAGTTCTCCAAACATGATCATGTTCGGGGAACTACGGGTCCGAGGCTTCAGCCTCCGAGGCGTCAGCCTCCGAGGTGTCAGACTCCGAGGCGTCAGCCGCCGAGGCCCTGGGACACGAGCAGGACGCCGAACACGAGCAGCAGCACGGCCATCACCGCGTCGTTGTGCGTCTTGAGCCAGCCCTGCATCGTCTCGAGGCTGCGCTGCGCCTTCTCGCCGCCGACCAGGCGGTAGACGACGGCCGCGGCCACGCTGAGGCTCGCGACGACGACGAAGGCGACGATGCCGACGACGACCGCGTCGGACGGGGCACCGAGCGTGGCGAGGCTGGTCATCGCGCCGAGCCCGAGCGCGAGGTTCTTCGGGTTCACCGACGAGAGCAGCAGCGCGAGGCCGAACGCCTTGCCGGGCGCGAGCTGGTCGATGTCGGCCATCCAGCGCGGCATCTCGTCGACGTGGTCGGGCTCGGTGGCCTTGCGCCACTTGCGGAACGCGAGGACGAGCAGGACGACGCCGAGCGCCACCCGCCACCAGGTGACCTCGGTGCTCGACGCGTCGCTGCCGTCGCCCCAGCCGAGCAGCGAGGCGGCGCCGTACCCGACCACCGCGAGCAGCGACAGACCCATGACCCAACCGACGAGGAACGCCGGACCGTTCGACGTCGCGCGCTTCGTGAACAGCATGAGGATCACCGCGACGATCGGGATCGGGCTCACCATGATGCCCACCGCGAACGGGAGGATCGACGCGATCGCCTGGGTCATGGTCCGACCCTCTCATCCCGCCGAGCGGACGACGGGCAGGTTCGGCCCCTCGCATCCCCCGAGATGCCATCGCCCCCCAGAGATGCCATCGCACACGCCCCGGAATGCCATCGCACTCCCGGGATGCCATCGCACACGCCCCGGAATGCCATCGCACACGCCCCGGAATGCCATCGCACTCCCGGGATTGCCGTCGCGTTTCCGGACATGCCATCGCATCGCAGGAGATACCGTCGCACCCCGGGAATGCCCTCGCGTCTCCGGGAATGCGAGGGCATGCGTGGTGGCGCGACGCGCACGGGCGATCCACGATGGCGGCGTGAGCCGTGGACCGGAGGGACGCAGCGACGATCGGGCCGGGATGGTGCGGGCAGCCGGGTCGTGGGAGGACTGGGACCCGTGGACGCCGAGCGAGGCCGCGGACCGGCTGGCGGGTCTCGACGTGCCGTGGTGCGTGACGGCGGGCTGGGCGATCGACCTGTTCCTCGGCCGGCGTACGCGTCATCACGAGGACCTCGAGATCGCGATGCCCGACACGGCGTGGCCGGTGGTTCGCGAGCGGCTGGCAGACCTGGAGTTCGTCGTGGCTGGCGACGGTCTCTGGGAGCTCAGCGACGCGGCGCTGGAGCACAACTTCCAGACCTGGGGCCGCGACAGCACCGGCGCCTTCCGCGTCGACTTCTTCCGCGACGTCCACGACGGCGGCACCTGGATCTGCAAGCGCGACACGAGCATCCGCCGCCCGTACGCCGACGTCGTCCGCACGACGGACGACGGCATCCCGTTCATGTCGCCCGAGATCGTGCTGCTCTTCAAGGCCAAGCACGCCGGTGCCAAGGATGTCGCCGACCTCGAGAACTGCCTGCCGCTGCTGACCGCAGACGAGCGCGCGTGGCTCGTCGACGGCCTCGAGCGCATCCACCCCGGCCACGCCTGGCTCGCCCGCATCGCCACGTGAGCAGGAACGCGCGCCCTGCGACGCGTTCCTGCTGAGGATGGGGGACCGGGTCAGTGCAGGGCGGTGTCGGCGGGGCCGGTGGTCCAGGACGCGAACCGGACCGTGAGGCCGGTGCGGGACGGAGCGCACACCATGGGGCCGGCGGCCCAGGGCAGTGCCGGGTCGAGGGGCGCGAGGCGGACGAGGCGCCACGGCTCCTCGTCGACGCGGGCGCGCACGGTGAGCGCGTCGCCGGAGCGGCTGGCGCGCACGGTCACCCGTCGCCCGACCCAGTCGACGACCCCGGTCGACCAGTCGGAGACGACGTCGGTGACCACGGCGCCGAGCTGCGCGGCACCGTCGGCGTACTCGACCCCGGCCTTCACCCAGTGCTCGGCGTCGGCCCGCACGAGGATCCCCGCCTGGTCGAACTGCTCGGTCAGGTCGGCCACGAACGACACCTCCACGGCGCTGCGGTCCGGGAACGGCGCGAGCAGGCCGTGGCCGTCGTCGTGGACGAAGCCGTACGACGTCGTCCGCCAGAAGTCGCTCGCCTCGCGGGCCGTCACCAGCAGGTCGGATCCGTCGCGGGCGACGGCGGCCGGTGGCGTCGTCCAGACGCCGGCGCCCCAGTCGTGGAGGTCCATGCCCCGACCCTGGCAGAGCGGACCTGGGAACGCTTGCATCCGAGCGCCGGACCCCCTCCCCTCGACCCCCTGCCGAGGGGCACAATGCGCTCATGACAGCGGTTACAGCGCGCACCGGGAGCGACGTCGCCTCCCTGGTCGCCGACGCCCTGCGCGCCCAGAGCGCCGGGGCCGTGACGGGGGCCGACGACCTGCTGGCGCGGGCGCGCCGGTGGGGCCCCGACCTCGAGGCCGGCGTCCGCGCCGTGTTCGACGGGCCGATGGCCGACGCGCTGCTGCGGCGGCTGGCGGGCATCGCCGTCTCCGGCTGGATGGTCCGGCCCCAGCCGCTGCGCGACCGCGACCGCGACCGGCTGCTGCGGCCCGACTGGTTCCAGGCGCCGGACGCCCTCGGGTACGTCGCCTACACCGACCGCTTCGCGGGCACCCTCGACGGCGTCGCGCGGCACGTCGACTACCTGCGCGAGCTCGGCACCACGTACCTGCACCTCATGCCGCTGCTCCAGCCGCGCCCCGGCGCCAACGACGGCGGGTACGCCGTGGCCGACTACCGCGAGGTGCGCGGCGACCTCGGCTCGATGGCCGACCTCGAGAAGCTCGCGACGGTGCTGCACGAGAACGGCATCGCGCTGACGATCGACCTCGTCCTCAACCACGTCGCACGCGAGCACCCCTGGGCGGCGGCCGCCCGCGCCGGCGACCCGAAGCACCGCGCCTACTTCCACGTCTTCGACGACCGCCGGATGCCCGACGCCTACGAGCGCACGCTGCCCGAGGTGTTCCCGGACTTCGCGCCCGGCAACTTCACCTGGGACCCCGAGATGGCGGCGTGGGTCTGGACGACGTTCAACGACTACCAGTGGGACCTCAACTGGGCGAACCCCGACGTCGTGTGCGAGTTCGCCGACCTCATGCTCTTCCTCGCCAACCGCGGCGTCGACTGCCTGCGCCTCGACGCCATCGCGTTCCTCTGGAAGCGGATGGGCACCGACTGCCAGAACCAGCCCGAGGTGCACGGCCTCACCCGGGCGCTGCGCGCGGTGGCGCGGATCGCCGCGCCGTCGCTGGTGTTCAAGGCCGAGGCGATCGTGGCCCCGGGCGACCTCGTGAAGTACCTCGGCGTCGGCGAGTACGCCGGCCACGTCAGCGATCTCGCGTATCACAACAGCCTCATGGTGCAGATCTGGTCGGCGCTCGCCACCAAGGACGTGCGGCTGCTCGTCCGTGCGCTGCACCGCTTCCCGCCGAAGCCGACCACCACCGCCTGGGCGACCTACCTGCGCTGCCACGACGACATCGGCTGGGCGATCGACGACACCGACGCCGGCTCCGTCGGCTGGGGCGGCCCGAGCCACCGCGCGTTCCTCTCGCGCTGGTTCGTCGGGAACGAGCCGGGTAGCTTCGCCCGCGGCGAGGAGTTCCAGGTCAACGAGGCCACCGGCGACAGCCGGATCAGCGGCAGCGCCGCCAGTCTCGTCGGCGTCGAGCAGGCGCTCGACGCGCAGGACCCGCGACTGCTCGACCTCGCGGTACGCCGGCTGCACTGCGCCTACGCGATCGTGTACGGCTTCGGCGGGATCCCCTTGCTGTACATGGGCGACGAGCTCGGCCTGCTCAACGACTCGTCGTACCTCGACGAGCCCGAGCACGCCGACGACAACCGCTGGATGCACCGACCGCGGATGCCGTGGGCGACCGCGGCCCGGCGTACCGATCTGACGACCCTCGAGGGTCGCGTCTACGCCCTCATCAAGCACCTCGGCGACGTCCGCCGCTCGCTCCCGACCCTGCATGCTGCGGTGGAGTCCCGGCCGACCGAGACGTCGAACCCGTCTGTGCTCGCCGTCCTGCGCAGCCACGCAGCGGGCGACCTCGTGCAGCTCTACAACGTCTCGGCCGACTGGCAGCGCTGCGACGCCGGCGTGCTCGGCGCCCTGTACGGCCGGGCGCTCGTCGACCACCTCGGCGCGAGCGAGTTCTACGTCGAGGACGGCCAGGTCGTGCTCCCGCCCTACGCCGCGCTCTGGCTCGCCCAGGCCTGATCGGTTGAGTCCCGCGACGACCTCCCGTGCGTCGCGGCTGGTCGGCCTGACCCATCCCGCTCTCCAGGGATCCGGGGGGCGTCCGCAGTCCGAACGCGGGGCTCTCGATCCCCGCACGGGCTGCCGCGCGTCCGCTGTGACGGATGGTGTCGATGTGGTCTGTGGGGTTACCGTCGTCGGGCACCACCGACCCGCCCCGCTCCGTGCGGGGACTTCCCCCCGGGAGCCGCCGTGGCCGCTCGACGCGCTGTCGCGCCGGTGCTCGCGGTCGCCCTCGTGGCGGCGCTCCTCGGCGTCGCGGCTCCCGCCACCGCGACGCCCGCGCGTCCCAAGCCCTCCGCCTCGGCCGTCGCCGAGGCGAAGCGCGCGGCCACCGCGGCCGCGGCCGCCCTCGAGGCCGCGCGCGGCGACCAGCGGACCGCGCAGGTCCGGCTCGACGCGCTCGACACGCAGGTGGAGACGCTCGTCGAGCGCTGGAACGCCGCGCGCGCCGCGGCCGACGACGCTCGAGGGGTCGCGGACGCCGCGCAGAGGCAGGCGCATGCCGCGCAGGCTGCGGCCGACGCCGCGCAGGGCGACGTCGACCGGCTCGCCGCGCAGAGCTACCAGCTCGGCGCCGACCTCTCCGGGGGTCTCGGCGAGTGGGCCGCGGTGCTCGACAGCGCGATGTCGCCCGGCGGCATCACCGCCCTCACCGACAAGGTCGCGTCGCTCGCCCAAGTCGCCGCGGACCGCCGGGCCCGCGCGGTGTCGACCGCCGACCTCCGGTTCCGCGCCCTGCAGGCGCAGATGGCCGCCGAGCGCGCGAGCGCCGATGTCGCGCTGCGCGAGCGGCAGGCGGCCGACGCCGCGGCCGCGGTGCAGGCGACCCAGCGGCTGCAGCAGGCCGAGGTCGCGCGCCTCACCGCCGTACGCGACTCGGCCGCGCGCACGCTCGCGTCCGCGCGGACCACGGCGCAGACCCTCGCCGCGCAGCGCGCCGCCGCCCTGCGCGCCGAGGCGCGCGCCCGTGCGGCGGCAGCCGCCCGGGCAGCAGCCGCCGAGGCGGCGCGGCGTCGTTCCGGCGGACGACCGCCGGACGGAAGTCCTTCTGCTGCCTGGCCGGACGGCCAGACGGTCGCCACCGCCGCGCAGCGCGCTGCGGCGCTCGCGTGGGCCAAGACGCAGCTCGGCAAGCCGTACGTCGCGGGCACGAACGGCCCCGACTCCTACGACTGCAGCGGCCTCACGCAGGCGGCGTACCGCCACGTCGGCATCCCGATGGTGCAGTACTCCCAGACGCAGTTCGCGACGCAGACCAAGATCCCGGTGAGCCGGCTGCGGCCCGGCGACCTCGTCTACTTCGCGACCGACCCGAGCAACTGGCGCACGATCCACCACGTCGGCATCTACGCCGGCGGCGGCCAGATGGTCGAGGCGCCGCACACCGGCGACGTCGTGAAGTTCTGGACGATCTGGCAGGACGAGCTGGTGCCCTACGGCACGCGTCCCTGACGCGTGCCCGCCCGGTCAGTGCGAGGCGTCCTCGATGGCGCCCTCGACCGCGGCCTCGTGGGCTGCGTGCCGCTCGATCGACGCGCGGATCTCGGCCTCGGCCTCGGTGCGACCGGTCCACGACGCGCCCTCGACGCTCTTGCCGGGCTCGAGGTCCTTGTAGACCTCGAAGAAGTGCTGGATCTCGAGGCGGTCGAACTCCGGCACGTGGTGGATGTCGCGGAGGTGCTCGAGCCGCGGGTCGTTCGCGGGCACGCACAGCACCTTGTCGTCGCCGCCAGCCTCGTCGGTCATGCGGAACATGCCGATCGCGCGCGCCTTGATGAGGCAGCCGGGGAAGGTCGGCTCGTCGAGCAGGACCATCGCGTCGAGCGGGTCGCCGTCCTGGCCGAGGGTGCCCTCGATGTACCCGTAGTCGTGCGGGTAGCGCGTCGAGGTGAACAGCATGCGGTCGAGGCGGATCCGCCCGGTGAGGTGGTCGACCTCGTACTTGTTGCGGCTCCCGGCGGGGATCTCGATGAGGACGTCGAACTCCACGGCGCGCTCCTGTCGAGGCGGTCGGCGGTGCTGGTGACGGGCGGGGTGACGAGTGAGGCCGCGTCGGCGTACGACGGGGCGTCGCCTAGTGTTCCGTAGGAGGGGCCTCGCGGGCGAACCGCGACCGGCCGTCGTGATCGGGGTCACGGCCCCACGACCAGCGAGGACAGGGTGATCCGGGTGCGGGCGGCACGGCGTACGACGCTCGCCCTCGCGGTCGCCGCCCTCGCCGCCGCGGCCCTCGCGCCCGCCGGGGCGACCGTCCGCGCGACCGCGGCAGCCGTCCCGCCGCCGCCCGCCGACGTCCTCGCCGCGTCCTCCGGAGCGACCACCGCGCCCGACGCCGCCGCCGACAAGCGCGTCGCCGCCGGTGTGAAGGCGGCGCTGTCCGGCAAGGCCGTCGGCAGCGACACGACGGCGTTCGTGCTCGACGTCGGCAGCGGCACTCCCGTGTACGCCGCCGCCCAGACCCGCCCGCAGATCCCGGCGAGCACCCTCAAGGTCCTCACCGCCGCGACCGCGCTCGTGGCGCTCGGGCCGCAGACCCGGCTCACGACCACGGTGGTCCCCGGCGCCGCGAAGGGCGAGATCGTCCTCGTCGGCGCGGGCGACTCGACGCTCACCAGGTCCGCGGCCGCGCGGACCTGGCCCGCCGGTCAGGCCGCGCGCCCGGCCAGCCTCGCGGCGCTGGCCGCGGCGACCGCCGCCGCGCTGAAGAAGGCGGGCACGACCAAGGTCGTCGTGCACGTCGACGACTCGCTGTTCACCGGGCCGCGGACTGCTCCGGGCTGGCCGCCCACCTTCACCACCGGCGGCGTGGTCGCACCTGTCACCGCGCTGTCGGTCGACCAGGGCCGCGCGGGTCCCGGGGTCGGCAGCGGCGCGCGTGTGAAGGACCCCTCGCTCGAGGCCGGCCGGCTGCTCGCCGAACGGCTGCGCGCCCTGGGCATCACGGTGTCCGGGACCGTCGTGCGCGTGACGGCGCCGACCGGTGCCACGCCGCTCGCGTCGGTCTCCAGCCCGACGGTCGCCGACCTCGTCGAGCGGATGCTCACCCAGTCCGACGACGACCTCGCCGAGTCCCTGGCGCACCTCGCCGGCGGGAAGCTCGGCGGCGCGGCCAGCTTCGCGGGCGGCGCGACCGCGACGCTCAAGGTGCTCGGCGACCTCGGCGTCACCACGACCGGCGCCGTCGTCGTCGACGGCAGCGGGCTCTCCGGCCAGAACAAGGTCAGCGCTGCGACGCTCGTCGGCCTGCTCGCGCGGCTGGCCACCACCGACGACCCGGTGCTGTCGGCAGCGGTCACCGGGCTCGCCGTCGCCGGTGCGACGGGGACGCTGTCGGACCGCTTCACCGGCCCCGGCACCCGCGCCGGCCGGGGCATCGTGCTGGCCAAGACCGGCACGCTCACCGGCGTCAACGCGCTCGCCGGCCTCGTCCTCGACCCGGCCGGTCGGCTGCGCGCGTTCGCCTTCCTCGAGGACGGCTCGCCCGGTCCGCAGGCCGTCGCCCGCACCGCGCTCGACCGCGCCGCGGCCGTCGTGGCCGCCGGCTGAGAGGTCCGCCAGGGGCCGGCTGGAGGCCTCGCACGGTCACCTCGTCGGCGTAACCGTTACAGAGCGTCGCCCTGTGCCCACGGTCGGGTGAACTCGCGCGTCGGAGCCGCGGGAGCGATTCTGAGAGCGGTTATAGTCTCGAGGACGGGGGCCCGGGGGGCGCACCCGCCTCCCGCCGACGCGCCGAGCGCACCGACGTCCTGGAGTCCCGGTCGTGCTTCGAACGTTCCGCCGTACCCGCGGCCGCCTCGCCGCGCTCATGGCCGCCGCCCTCGCGGTCACGACCGCCGCGGTCGCGGCGACCGCGCCCCCGGCGGCCGCCGCGGGCACTCCTGGCATCACGCTGTCGGTCGGCGCCCCCGGCTCGGTGCTGTCCGGCGGCACCGTCCCGATCACCCTGACGGCGGCGAACCCGGCCTCCAACCCGGGCGCGGTGCCCGAGTACAACCTCAGCTTCACGACGCTGCTGCCCGTCGGCCTGACCTATGCCGCGGGCTCGAGCAGCCCGTCGTCGGCCGGCGAGCCGACGGTGTCGACCAACCCGTCGACCGGCCAGCAGACGCTGGTCTGGCGCAACGTCTCCGACCTGCAGGTCGCCGACAGCTTCGCGCTGTCCTTCCGCGCGCAGTCCGACCCGGTCGTGCTGCCGGTCGGCGCGCAGTTCGCCGTGATCGGCGGCGCCTACGCCAGCACCGACCCCCGCAAGGTCCCGGCGTTCACTGCCACCGGTGCGCCCGTCGCCGGCTCCTACACCGAGTCGGCCACCGCGAGCACCGGCGTCACGACCCTGTCGGCCCTCGAGGTCACCAAGGCCGAGCCGTCGCCCGAGGGCGAGCTGCTGCGCGGCGTCCACGACCAGGTCACGACGTACACGCTGACCGTGAAGAACACGTCGGTCGCGTCGTCGACCGGGGTCGTGCTCACCGACTACCTCCCCGCGAACCTCGAGCTGCTCCTCTGCGGCGGCGTCGACAACTCCGCGGGCCCCGAGTACCCGGGCGCGCCGTCGCTGTCGGCCACGCCGGTGCTGAGCCCGTGCGTGACGCCGGCGTCGGTGTCGACCGTGCTGAACCCGCCCGCGCAGGGCACCACCGTCTACCCGCCCGGCGTCTACACGCGGGTGCAGTGGAACCTCGGCACGCTCGCGGCGGGTGCCACCGCCACGGTCCGCTACCGCGCCGGGATCCCGTTGCGCGCCAACACGATGAGCTTCGGCGGTACGACGCCCACCCCCGCGTCGCTGCAGCAGGCGTCGAACCTCGACAACAACACCGGCGCCTCGACCCGCGAGACCGCGACCGAGGCGAGCGCGACCAACACCGCGCGCGTGACGGGCACCTACACCGGACCGCTCGCCCCGGGCGGCTCGTCGTCCGCCGCCGCCGACACGACGCACACCGTCAGCGTCGAGGACGTGCGGATGCGCAAGACGGCGTCGACGTCGCAGTTCGCGACCGCCGGCCGCGTCCAGTACACGCTCACGATCGACACCAGCGAGTACGCCTCGGCGTCGGGCATCGCGATCACCGACGTCATCCCCGACGGCATGTGCCCGCTCGGCGGCGCGGGCACCAACTACACGCCCGGCACTCCCAGCGAGTGCGCCGGCAGCGCGGGCACCGCGCCGTCGAGCCCGATCTCGTCGGTCACCGCGAACCCGAACGGCACGTTCACCGTGGTGTTCTCGCCGCTCGGCCCGGTGGCCGCCGACGGCACAACGACGCTGACGTACTGGGCCGGAATGCGCACCAACTACGGCGGCGGCGACCCCACGAGCAACGGCGACTCGTTCACCAACACCGCGAGCCTCACCGCCACGACGACGCCGATCCCGGGCACCGGCGAGACCGGTGCGCAGACCGTCACCGACACGTCGTCGTCGACGATCGGCACCGGGAACCTGACCCTCGACAAGACCATCGGCCCGCGGTCCATGGCCGGCGTCTGCGGCACCGACGGCACCGGGTACGGCGAGCCGTCGTCGTTCGCCCCGTCGGAGACGAAGTTCGGCAAGGGCGACGTCGTCTGCTTCAAGCTGCGCATCGACTTCGACAGCCTCACCAAGACGCGCAACCCCGTCGTCACCGACTTCCTCCCGGTCGGCACGGAGTACGTCGCGGGCAGCGCGGTCGCCACCACGAACGATCAGCGCGCCCCCGCGGTGCTCACGACCACGGCGGACTCCCTCACCTGGACGCTCGGCACCACCGCCGGCAGCGGCGCGAAGTACGTCGACCTCGGTGCCGTCTTCGAGTGGGTCTTCGCCGTCCGGGTCACCGACGCCGCACCGGTCGGCTCGCCCGACATCCTCGGCAACTCGATGAAGCTGCGCACCGAGGACTCCGCAGGCCGCGGCCGGTCCTACCGCGACGAGGTCGACTTCACCATCGTGCCGGCGGCACCGCTGCGCGTCGTCAAGGGCGTCCAGTCGGTCGACTCCCCGGCCGCCGGGCCCAACGGGCTGAACTCCAACGTCGACGGGCTGCCGGTCCGCGAGGGGTCCGTGGTGCGGTTCCGCATCGACCTCACCAACGACGGCTCGGCGGGGACCTCGACGAACTACGCCGTCGGCGGCGTCGACCTCTGGGACGTGCTCCCCGAGCACGTGCGCTGCGTCGACGTCGCCAACATCTCCGGCCTCGGCTCGATCGCGACTACGCCGGTCATCCGGTGCACCGACCCCGGCGACCCGAACCAGCCGAGCTTCGCGCTCAACGGCTCGCGCAGCGCGATCCGCTGGACCTACACGCTCGACACCAGCGCCAACCTCGCGGCGCAGGGCCTCGCGCCGGGCGCGTCGTGGACCGCCACCTACGACATGACGGTGCCCGCGCCGACCGCGGCGGGCTTCACCTTCCTCAACACCGCCGCCGTGCGCTCCTACTCGGCGCTGACCAACCTCCCGGTGAGCGGCGCCGGCGCGACCACGACGTACTTCCCGCAGAGCAACATCGACACCTCGCTGCCGGTCGACCAGCAGGACGCGCCGGCCGCCAGCGACACGTCGTCGGTCATCACGCCGAAGGTCGCGGTCGGCAAGGTCGGCACGACCTCGATCACCGAGACCAACAACAACACGGCGAACCAGGCGACCATCGGCGAGCTGGTCACCTACCGCTACGCCGTCACCATCCCGGCGGGCACGTCCGTCTTCGACGGCAGCCTCACCGACGCGCTGCCGACCGGCTTCGTCCTGACGACGCCGACGCCGACCGCGGAGTTCTGCCCCTCGGCGCCCACGCCGACCGTGCCCGAGCCGCTGCCCGCGTGCGCGTCGCCCGCAGCGCTTCCCGCCGGGGTCTCGCTGAACACCGTCACCGGTGCCCTGACCCTGGCGGGCATCTACGACAACAGCACCGCGGTGCCGCAGCGCTTCATGGTCACCGTCACCGCGAAGGTCACCGGCACCGCGCTGACGACCGCGCAGAACAACGTGAACCGCGTGAACACCGCGCGGTTCCTCGGCGACGACCGGCTCGGCGGCCAGCCGCTGCCGGCGGTGACCGCGACCTACACGGTCAACGTGCGCCAGCCCAACCCGGCCATCGTCAAGACCAACGACCGACCCGGCACCGTGATCGGCGGCCAGACGGTCACCTACACGATCGCCGTCACCAACCAGAACAGCGCGTCGAGCATCACCAACCGGCCGCCGCTGCACGACGCGTTCGTCGTCGACTGCCTCCCCTCGGGCCTGACCTTCGCGGCGTACGGCGCCAACCCCGGTCTCACCCCCGTGGCCGGCGACGGCACCAACGGCTGCGCGGTCGGGACGACCCGGCTGGTGTGGGCGCTGGGGTCGGTGCCCGCGTCGCTCACGGCCACGACGCGCACCTACACCGCGACGGTGAACCTCAGCGCGGTCGGCGGCGACAGCTACACCAACACCGCGCGCCTGACCGGCAGCACGCTCAACGACGGCAAGCCGGCGTTCAACAGCCCCGACAACCCCGACGAGCGCGTCTACAACGTCACCGACCCGTCGACAGTCGTGGTCGCCGGCAACGGCCTGGTGAAGTCGGTCGACGAGCCGATCCGCACCATCGGCCAGGTCGCGACGTACACGATCTCGGCGCTCGTGCCGCCGAACACGACCTTCTTCGACGCGGCGCTGCTCGACACCGTCCCGGCCGGGCTCTCGGCGCCCTCGGTGCAGAGCACCGCCTGCGTCATCGTGCTCACCGGCGACCCGTGCCCCGGGTTCACCGTCACCGCGCTGACGCCGGTCGCGGCGCCGGGCGGCGCCACGAAGTACGGCTGGGGCGTCGGCGACCTGCTCGGCTCGCCGAACGCGCGCCGCCTGTCCCTCACCTACACCTCGGTCGTGACCGACGTGCCGGGCAACACGGCCGGGACCGCGCTCACCAACACCGCCACCGACGTCTGGTTCTCCACCGACGGCAACAACCCGACGAGCGCGGGCGCGCCCTTCGACCGCATCGGCGCCACCGACACCGCGACCGTCACCGTCGTCGAGCCGCAGCTGTCCATCAGCAAGGCCGTCTCCGACACCACGCCCGACCCCGGGCAGCCGTTCGACTACACGCTCACCGTGCGCAACGCGACCGGCGCGACGGTCAGCGACGCCTTCAACACGGTCGTCACCGACGTCGTGCCGCTCGGCGTGGTCGTCGACGTGGTCAACAACGGCGGCATCCTCACCGGGGCCGACCCGGTGCGAGGCGGCGGCACGATCACCTGGCCGGCGACCGACCTCCCGGGCCCGCTGGCACCGGGCCAGACGTACTCGCTGGGCTACTCGGCGCACCTCGCTCCGTCGCCGACGATCACGGCAGCGCCGCTCACCAACACGGCGCGCGTGACCAGCTACGAGGGCCTGCCGTCCGGCGGCCGCGTCTACGCCGGCCCGGCGACCACCGCCGTCGTGACGCCGCAGTTCCCGACGCTCGTCACCTCCAAGGCGGCCACCGACGGCGCCCCCGCCTACCTCGGTACGCCGTACACCTGGACCGTCACCGTCACGAACACCGGCAACGGCCCCGGCTTCGCGATCGGCACCACCGACGACCTCCCGCTGAACTGGACCTACGACACCGGCAGCGCGCAGATCCGGGTCGCGGGCGGTCCGGCATTCGCCAAGGAGCCCACGGTCCTCACGTCCGGGGCCCAGAAGCGCCTCGTGTGGTTCGACCTCGGCGACCTGCAGCCGGGCCAGGCGCTGACCATCACCTACCGGGCGACGCCGCAGGCCGCGGTCGTCACCAGCCCGGGGGTCGGCGCGTCCGTGGCGCAGACCAACACCGCCGTCGCCGACGGACTCGACGCCACCGACGAGCCGGGCAACGCGACGGGCCAGTACGGCAACCGTCCGGGCAGCGCGGTGACGCGCATCGACTCCGCCGACGTCCGGATCGTCAAGTCCCACAGCGGGTCCCCGGTCGCGGGTGCGACGTTCACCTGGTCGCTCGCCGTCAGCAACCTCGGACCCGACCGCGCGGTCGGGCCGTTCGTGGTCACCGACACGGTCCAGTCGCCGGCGACCCTGGTCTCGGCCTCGGGAACGGGCTGGAGCTGCTCGGTCGTCGGTCAGGCGCTGACCTGCCTGCGCACCAACGGCGCCGACACCCTCGCGTCCGGTGCCGTCTTCCCGGCGATCTCGGTCCGGGTCACGACGCCGGCCACGACGGCGTCGGGCACGGTGCTCACGAACACCGCTGACGTCACCGCCCGCACCTACGACCCGCAGCTCTCGAACAACACGAGCACCGATACCGCGACGGTCACGACCGCGGCCGACCTCGCGGTGACCAAGTCGCACGCCGGCCCGGCGATCGCGGGCCAGGACATCACCTGGACCGTCGACGTCGTCAACAACGGTCCGTCGGTGTCGCTCGGCCCCATCACGGTGGTCGACACGCTGCCGACGGGCTCCACGCTCGCCAGCGCCAGCGGCACCGGCTGGGTGTGCACCCCCGGCACCGGCGCCGTCACGTGCGTGCGGGCCGCCGACCTGGCGCCCGGCGCCGCGGCGCCGCAGATCACCGTGGTGACGACGATCGCGCCGGGCCAGACGGGCAGCATCACCAACACCGCCCAGGTGTCGGGCACCACCACCGACCCGGTCCCCGGCAACAACACGGGCACCGACACCGTCGCGGTGACCGCGCTCGCCGACCTGTCGATCGCGAAGACGAGCATCGGCGCGGTCGTGGCCGGCGCCGACGCCACCTACGAGCTCGAGGTACGCAACCTCGGACCGTCGGTGTCGCGCGGCCCGATCCGGGTCACCGACACGCTGCCGGCCGGCACCACCCTGGTGAGCGCCACCGGCACGGGCTGGACGTGCGTCCCCGGCACCGGCTCGGTCACGTGCACCCGTGCGGCCGACCTGGCCGCAGGCGCGGTCGCGCCGGTGATCACCGTGGTCGCCTCCGTGCCCCCGGGCGCCGTGGGCTCGATCGTCAACACCGCGACCGTCACGGCGACCACCACCGACCCGAACCCCGGCAACAACACCGACACCGACACGAGCACGCTCGACACGCTCGCCGACCTCGCGATCGTGAAGTCCCACACGGGATCCGCGACGGCCGGCGCGCAGTTCACCTGGTCGCTCGACGTCACGAACAACGGCCCGTCGAACTCGCCCGGGACCATCACGGTCACCGACGCCCTCCCTGCGGGGACCAGCTTCGTGAGCGCCACCGGAACCGGGTGGAGCTGCAGCGCAGCCGCCGACATCGTCACCTGCGACCGGACGGCGACCCTCAACGCGTCGCAGGCCGCGCCGACGATCTCGGTCGTCGTGCTCGTCGACGCGTCGGTCGGCCCGTCGTTCCTCGTGAACGACGCGAGCGTCGACGGTCCGCTCAACGACCCCGACCCGAGCAACAACGCCGACCTCGACGCCGTGCCGGTGATCGACCGGGCCGACGTTGCCATCACCAAGACGACCACCGGCACCAACCCGGTGGCCGCGGGCGCGGCGACCCAGTTCACGCTCGTCGTAGACAACAACGGCCCGTCGACCGCCGACTCCGTGGTCGTACGTGACACCCTGCCCGCGGGCATCACGTACGTGTCGTCGAGCAGCACCGGCTGGTCGTGCACGATCAGCGGCCAGGACCTCGAGTGCACGCGGCCGTCGATGCGGCCGGGCAGCTCGACGATCACCGTCGACGTCACCGTCGGCAGCGGTGTCGCCGACGGCACCACGATCACGAACACCGCGACCGTCGCGACGACGACGCCCGGCGACGACCCGCTGAACAACACCAGCTCGTCGACCGTGTCCGTCGTCGGCTCGGCCGACCTCGTCCTCGACAAGTCGCACGACGCCGCCTACGACACGGTCGTCGCCGGCACCGAGGCGGAGTTCCGGATCGACGTCCGCAACGACGGCCCGTCCGACGCGCAGGCCGACGTCGTCATCACCGACACGCTCCCGGCCGGCCTCACCTACCTGTCGAGCACCGGGCCGTGGACCTGCGTCCCCGGCACCGTCACCCCGGCGGGCCAGGACGTCGTCTGCACGGCGACGAGCGGCACGGCCCTGCCTGCCGGGGCGGCCGCGGGGCGCCTGACCCTCCTCGTCGCCGTCTCGGCCTCGGCCGACTCGGGCACCTACACCAACAGCGCGACGGTGGTGTCGGGCACGACCGACCCGGTCCCGGGCAACAGCACCGACACCGACTCCATCGAGGTCACGCGCCTGGCCGACCTCTCGGTCACCAAGTCGCACACCGGCCCGGTCCGCGTGGGCGACCCGCTGTCGTTCACCCTCACGGTCGCGAACGCCGGCCCGTCCGAGGCGCGCGACGTCGTCCTCACCGACACCCTCCCGGCGGGCCTGACCTACGTCAGCGCCACCGGCGCCGGCTGGACCTGCGGAGCCGTCGGCGCGGTCGTCACCTGCGACCTCGGTACGCCGCTGGCCCCGGGCGCGACGGCCGCGCCGGTCACGGTGACCGCGACGGTCGAGGCGTCGGCGTACCCGTCGGTCGACAACACCGCCACGGTCGACGGCTCGACCGTCGACCCCGACCCGACGAACAACACGGCCACCGACACCGTGACGGTTCCGCCGCTGGTGAACCTCGCGATCACCAAGGCGCACACCGGGACGCTGCAGGTCGGCTCGACCGCGACGTACACGCTCGAGGTCACGAACGACGGGCCGACCGACGACCCCGGCCCGATCACGGTGACCGACCCGCTCCCGGCCGGCCTCGCCTTCGTGAGCGGCACCGGCACCGGGTGGACCTGCTCGGCGTCCGGCCAGGACGTCACCTGCGAGCGGGTCTCCGGCCTCGCGACCGGGTCGTCGACCTCGATCGCGCTCGTGGTCGACGTGCTCGCCGCGGCGTACCCGACGGTGACCAACTCCGCGACCGTGGCGACGCCGTCCGAGGAGACGACGCTGGCCGACAACACCGCGACCGACCCGGCCACCGTGAACCCGCTGATCGACCTCGGGATCACCAAGGAGGTCGGCTCCTTCGACAAGACCAGCCGGATCGCGACGTGGGTCATCACCGTGACCAACCACGGCCCGAACGTGTCGACCGCTCCGATCGTCGTCTCCGACACGCTGCCCTCGACCCTGGTCTTCCAGTCGGCGGGCGGCCCCGGCTGGACGTGCGGCCTGGCCGGCCAGACGGTCACGTGCACCCGTGTGGGCGACCTCGCGGTCGGTGCCTCGTCGGCCTTCTCCGTCGTCACCTGGGTGAACGCGCCTGCGGGCACGACGGTCGTCAACACCGCGGAGATCGACGGCGGCGACCCCGACACCGACAACAACAAGGGCACCGGCGAGCTGCCGCTCCCGGACACCGGCGGGCTCTCGCCGACCGGCGCCGACCTGCAGCTGCTCCTCCTGGCCCTCGGGCTGCTCGTCGTGGGCGTCCTGGCCCTGCTGGGCTCGCGCCGACGGGCGTCCGAGGAGGACTGACGTAGGGTCGGCCTGTGGAGGTCGTCGACTGGGGTCTGGCCCGCACGACCGGGCGCCGCTTCGCGCCCGGTGGACCCGGCACGACCCCCGAGGAGGCGCGGGCCGCCGTCGCCGAGCTCCGGGCCCTGGCGCGGTACGCCGTCGGCCCGGTGCGCGAGCGCACGGGCCTCGACGCCGGCGACGCCCCGGACGCGGTGATCGTCGACCGCGGCGCGTGGGTCGACAGCAACGTCGACGGCTTCCGGATCGTGCTGGCACCGCTGCTGGAGAAGATGGCGACCGAGCAGGCGTCGGTGGTCACCGCCTTCGGCTCGCGCATCACCGCGCTGCAGATGGGCGGGGTGCTCGCCTACCTCTCCGGCAAGGTGCTCGGCCAGTTCGAGGCGTTCACGACCACGCGCGAGGGCCGCCTGCTCCTGGTGGCGCCGAACATCGTGACCGCCGAGCGGCACCTCGACGTCGAGCCCCGCGACTTCCGCCTCTGGGTGTGCCTGCACGAGGAGACCCACCGCGCGCAGTTCGGCGGCGTGCCGTGGCTCGGCGGGCACCTCATCGCCGAGATCCACGACTACCTCGCCCTCGCCGACTCCAGCGCCGGCGAGGTGCTGCGGCGCTTCCGGCACGGCCTCGGCGCGATCGGCGCCGCGGTGCGCGGCGACCCGGACGCCTCTCTCGTCGACGCCGTGCAGAGCCCCGAGCAGCGCGAGGTCTTCGACCGCATCACCGCGCTCATGAGCCTGCTCGAGGGGCACGCCGACCACGTCATGGACGAGGTCGGCCCCGACATCGTCCCGACCGTCGCGATCATCCGCGAGCGGTTCGACCAGCGCCGCAACGAGCCGGGCGCGGTCGACGGCCTCGCGCGCCGCCTGCTCGGCCTCGACGCGAAGATGCGGCAGTACTCCGACGGACGCGCGTTCGTCACCCACGTCGTCGACCAGGTCGGGCTCGAGGGCTTCAACCGGGTCTGGACCTCGCCGGCGACCCTGCCGAGCAGGGACGAGATCCTCGACGCCGAGGCCTGGTGCCGCCGGGTCGCGCCCGACCTGCTCCCCGCCTGACCCGTGGCCGACGACGCGCGGCTCGCCGTCCGGCGCGCGGTCCGCGACGCCCTCACCGACCTGGCTCCCGACGACCTCGTCCTCGTCGCCTGCTCCGGCGGCCCCGACTCCGTCGCGCTGGCGGCCGCGGCTGCGGCCGAGCGCCCGCGGGTCGGCGCGGTCGTCGTCGACCACGGGCTGCAGGCGGGTTCCGCCGGCGTCGCGTCGCGCACGGCCGGGTGGCTGACCGAGCAGGGGCTCGACCCGGTCGAGGTCGCCACGGTCGCCGTCGGCTCCGAGGGCGGGCCGGAGAACGCGGCCCGGGTGGCGCGGTACGCCGCGCTGCAGGACGCCGCCGAGCGGCACGGCGCCGCCGCCGTCCTGCTCGGGCACACGCTCGACGACCAGGCCGAGACGGTGCTGCTCGGCCTGGCGCGCGGCTCGGGGACGCGCAGCCTCGCCGGGATGCCGGCGGTGCGCCCTCCGTTCCGCCGCCCCCTGCTCGGGCTGCGGCGTGCGCTGGTCCGCAGCGCGGTCCCCGAGGGTGCGCCGGTCGTCGACGACCCGCACAACGACGACCGCCGCTACGCCCGCGTGCGGGTGCGCCACGAGGTCCTCCCCGTGCTCGAGGGCGAGCTCGGACCCGGCGTCGCCGAGGCTCTCGCCCGTACCGCGTCGCTCGCCCGAGATGATGCGGACCTGCTGGATCTGCAGGCGGCAGAGGCGCTCTCGTCGGTCGCGGCCGACCGTGCCGACGGGCTGGACGCCGCCGCCCTGGGCGGTCTGCCCGCTGCGCTCCGGTCGCGGGCGGTGCGCGCCTGGCTGGTCGCCGGCGGCGTCCCCGCCGGGTCGCTGGGCGCCGAGCACGTCGACCGGGTGGTGGCGCTCGTGACCCGCTGGACGGGGCAGGGGGCCGTGGCCCTCCCGGGCGGTGTCGAGGCCGCGCGGTCGTATGGAAGGCTGCACCTGCGTCCGACCCCGCCCCGCGAGGAGAGCTGATGGAAGCCGTCGATCTCGGTACCGACCTGGAGAAGGTGCTGGTCGACGAGGAGTCGCTGCAGGCCAAGATCCGCGAGCTCGCCGCGCAGATCGACGCCGACTACGCCGGCCAGGACCTGCTGCTCGTCGGCGTCCTCAAGGGCGCGGTCATGGCGATGGCCGACCTGTCGCGCGCCCTCACCCTGCCGGTCGAGATGGACTGGATGGCGGTGTCGTCGTACGGCTCGGGCACCAAGTCCTCCGGCGTCGTGCGGATCCTCAAGGACCTCGACCGCGACATCACCGGCCGCCACGTGCTCGTGGTGGAGGACATCCTCGACTCGGGGCTGACCCTGTCGTGGCTGCTGCGCAACCTGCGCTCGCGCGGCCCGGCCTCCGTCGAGGTCCTCACGGTGCTGCGCAAGCCCGACGCCGTGAAGGTCGCGGTCGACGTGAAGTACACCGGCTTCGACATCCCGAACGAGTTCGTCGTGGGCTACGGCCTCGACTACGCCGAGAAGTACCGCAACCTGCGGGTCGTCGGCACCCTCGCCCCGCACGTCTACTCCTGAGCGGTCCCCGGGGGACCTCACGGCTGCCACCTGCGGCGTCACCGGTTACGCCGGGGGTGAACGCGCGGCCACGGGGGAACAGAACCGGCCGCGGCGGCGTCATGATCGTCAAGGAGCCGTCTCGACGTACGCGGCCCGGCGCCCCCGCGCCGACCGCTGTACCCTCGTGACACTCGCGAGTTCCGCCCTCGGGCGGTAGTGCGGCCACCCCGGCCCGCACGGGACGTCAGGAGGTACGGGGCCCCGGCTCCGCATCATGGACATCAGGCGCATCATTCGTGGCCCGGTCGTGTGGATCGTCCTCGCGATCCTCCTCGTCGTGCTCGCCAGCAGCCTGCTCACCAACGTGGGCGGGCCCAAGGACGTCGACACCTCGCAGGTCGTGACGGCCATCCAGAGCGGCAACGTCACCAAGGCGACCCTCGTCGGCGGCAGCGACCAGCGGATCGAGATCACCCAGACCAACGGCGACAAGCTGCGGGCCCAGTACATCGAGGGCCAGGGCGTCGAGCTGCAGAACATGCTCCAGGAGCAGGTGAAGGCAGGGAAGGTCCAGGACGGCTACAACGTCGAGAACCAGCGCGACTCGCTGCTGCTCTCGCTCCTGTACTCCCTGATCCCCGTCGCGCTCGTCATCCTCCTGCTCTTCTTCTTCATGGGGCAGATGCAGGGCGGCGGCAACCGCATCATGAACTTCGGCAAGTCCAAGGCCAAGATGGTCAGCAAGGACATGCCCAAGACGACGTTCGCCGACGTCGCCGGCGCCGACGAGGCGGTCGAGGAGCTCCAGGAGATCAAGGAGTTCCTCCAGGAGCCCGCGAAGTTCCAGGCCGTCGGCGCCAAGATCCCCAAGGGCGTGCTGCTCTACGGCCAGCCCGGTACCGGCAAGACGCTGCTCGCGCGCGCCGTCGCGGGCGAGGCCGGCGTCCCGTTCTTCTCCATCCCCGGCTCGGACTTCGTCGAGATGTTCGTCGGTGTCGGCGCCAGCCGCGTCCGCGACCTGTTCGAGCAGGCCAAGGCCAACGCCCCCGCGATCGTCTTCGTCGACGAGATCGACGCCGTCGGCCGGCACCGCGGTGCGGGCCTCGGCGGCGGCCACGACGAGCGAGAGCAGACCCTCAACCAGCTGCTCGTCGAGATGGACGGCTTCGACGTCACCGGCGGCGTGATCCTCATCGCCGCGACGAACCGCCCCGACATCCTCGACCCGGCGCTGCTGCGCCCGGGCCGCTTCGACCGCCAGATCGCGGTCGGCGCCCCGGACATGCAGGGCCGCACCGACATCCTCAAGGTGCACGCGCGCGGCAAGCCGCTCGCCCCGGGTGTCGACCTCGAGGCCGTGGCCCGTCGTACGCCGGGCTTCACCGGTGCCGACCTGGCCAACGTCCTCAACGAGGCGGCGCTGCTCACCGCGCGCCAGGGCGACAAGCTCATCGACAACCTCGCGCTCGACGAGGCCATCGACCGCGTCATCGCCGGCCCGCAGAAGCGCACCCGCGTGATGAGCGAGCACGAGCGCACCATCACCGCCTACCACGAGGGCGGTCACGCCCTGGTCGCCGCGGCCCTGCCGCACACCGACCCGGTGCACAAGATCACGATCCTGCCGCGCGGCCGCGCCCTCGGCTACACGATGGTGCTGCCCGACCAGGACAAGTACTCGACCACCCGGTCGGAGATGCTCGACCAGCTCGCCTACATGCTCGGCGGCCGCGCCGCCGAGGAGCTGGTCTTCCACGACCCGACCACCGGCGCGTCCAACGACATCGAGAAGGCGACCGCGGTCGCCCGCGCGATGGTGACGCAGTACGGCATGACCGAACGCCTCGGTGCGATCCGCTACGGCCAGGAGCAGGGCGAGGTCTTCCTCGGCCGCGACTACGGCCACACGCGCGACTACTCCGAGGACGTCGCGGCCGCGATCGACCAGGAGGTGCGCTCGTTCATCGACGCCGCGCACCACGAGGCGTTCGAGATCCTCGTCGACAACCGCGACGTGCTCGACGCGCTCGTCGTCGAGCTGCTCGAGAAGGAGACGCTCGACAAGGCCGACGTCGAGCGCATCTTCGAGCCGCTCAACCGGCGCCCGGTGCGTCCGGCCTGGACGGGCTCGTCGCGGCGCACCCCGAGCGACCGCGGTCCGGTGCAGGCGCCCAAGAGCCCTGCGGAGCTCACCGGGGCCAACGGCTCGAACGGCAACGGGTCGGTCAACGGCACCGCTGCCGGCGAGGCGGCTCCCGCCCCCGAGACCGAGCCGAGCGCGTGACCCCCATCGACCCGGTGCACGTGCCCGAGCACGTCGTCACCGAGCCGTTCGACCACGCGCGCGCCGAGGCCGCCGTCCGCGAGCTGCTCATCGCGGTGGGGGAGGACCCCGACCGCGACGGCCTGCGCGACACCCCGGCGCGCGTCGCCCGGTCCTACGCCGAGCTGTTCGCCGGGCTGCGCCAGTCGCCCGAGGAGGTCCTCTCGACCACGTTCGACCTCGGCCACGACGAGATGGTGCTGGTCAAGGACATTGAGCTGTACTCCACCTGCGAGCACCACCTCGTGCCCTTCCACGGCGTCGCGCACGTGGGCTACATCCCGAGCCACGACGGCCGCATCACCGGCCTGTCCAAGCTCGCGCGCCTCGTCGACGTCTACGCCAAGCGCCCGCAGGTGCAGGAGCGGCTCACCACGCAGATCGCCGACGCGATCGTGCGGATCCTCGAGCCGCGCGGCGTCATCGTCGTCATCGAGTGCGAGCACCTGTGCATGTCGATGCGCGGCATCCGCAAGCCCGGCGCGAAGACCACGACGAGCGCCGTGCGCGGCCAGCTGCGCGACCCCGCCACCCGCGCCGAGGCCATGAGCCTCATCGTCGGCTGACGCCGGCGTACCGCTGCGCCGCTAGCCTGACGCCGTGCCCGCCCGCCACCCGCTCGGACTCCCCGAGCACCTCGCTGCGGTCGACCGCTGCCTGGTCATGGGCGTCCTCAACGTCACGCCCGACTCCTTCTCCGACGGCGGTCTGTGGACCGACCGCGAGACCGCGATCGCGCACGGGATCGCGATGGCCGAGCAGGGCGCCGACCTCGTCGACGTCGGCGGCGAGTCGACCCGTCCGGGGGCGCAGCGGATCAGCACGCAGACCGAGCTCGACCGGGTGGTCCCGGTGATCGAGGCGCTCGTCGCCGCCGGCGTCGTCGTGTCGATCGACACCATGCGCGCCGCGGTCGCGGTCGCCGCGGTCGAGGCCGGTGCCGCGGTGGTCAACGACGTGAGCGGCGGGCTGTCCGAGCCCGCGATCCTCGGTGCGGTCGCCGGGCTCGGCGTCCCGTACGTCGCGATGCACTGGCGCGGGTACGGCGACCGGATGCACGATAACGCGGTCTACGACGACGTCGTCGTCGACGTGTGCGCGGAGCTCGCCTCCCGCGCCCGCGACGCCGTCGCCGCCGGCATCGACCCGCGCAGCGTCGTCCTTGACCCGGGCCTCGGGTTCGCGAAGAACGCCGACCACAACTGGGCCCTGCTGCACCGGCTCGACGCGCTGCTCGACCTCGGGCACCCCGTGCTCGTCGGGGCGTCGCGCAAGCGGTTCCTCGGCTCGCTGCTGGCGGTCGACGGCGAGCCGCGCGCGATAGAGCAGCGCGACAAGGCCACCGACGCCGTGAGCGCGCTGGCCGCTGCCGCCGGCGCCTGGTGCGTCCGGGTGCACGACGTACGCGGGACGCGCGACGCCGTCGAGGTCGCCGCCGCCTGGACGAAGGGGGACGGCCCGTGAGCACCACCTGGCCCGAGGGCCTGGACCGCGTCGCCGTCCACGGCATCACCGCGCGCGGCTTCCACGGCGTGTTCGACCACGAGAAGCGCGACGGTCAGACCTTCTCGGTCGACGTCGTCCTCGGGGTCGACACGCGCCCGGCCGCGGCGTCCGACGACCTCGCCGACACCGTCGACTACGGCGCGGTCGCCGCGGCCGTCGTCGCCGAGATCGAGGGTCCCTCGCTCGACCTGGTCGAGACCCTGGCGCAGCGGGTCGCCGGCGCGTGCCTGTCGTTCGACGGCGTCCACGCGGTCGAGGTCTCCGTGCACAAGCCCGAGGCACCGGTCGGCGTCCCGTTCTCCGACGTGGTCGTCACGATCGTGCGGTCGCGATGAGGCGGGTGGCGTTCGGGCTCGGCGCCAACCTCGGCGACCGGATCGCGGCGCTGCAGGGCGCGGTCGACCTGCTCGCGCCGCACCTCGACGAGCCGGCGGTGTCGTCGGTCTACGAGTCCTCGCCGGTCGGCGGCGTCGAGCAGCCCGACTACGCCAACGCCGTGCTCGTCGGCGGCTCCGACGCCGAGCCGTCGGCGCTGCTCGAGCTCGCGCACGAGGCGGAGCAGGCCTGGCACCGCACCCGCGAGGTGCGCTGGGGGCCGCGCACCCTCGACGTCGACGTCCTCGTGGTCGGCGACGTCGTGAGCGACGACAAGGTGCTGACCCTGCCCCACCCGCGGATCCGCGAGCGCGGCTTCGTGCTGCTCCCGTGGGCCGAGGTGGATCCGGCGGCGACGCTGCCCGACGGCACGCGGGTCGTGGACCTCGCCGCCGCCTGGGTCCCCGGCGACGACCTGGTCGCCCGGCGCGACGACGTCGCCCTGGTGGTGGCGTCGTGAGCCTGCGGCCGACGACCTGGAAGCTGCTCGTGGCCCTGGCCGCGATGGCCGCCGCGCTGGGCTGGGCGACAGCCCGGCTGGTCGACGCGTTCGCCGACCGCAGCCTCTCGGTGCCGATCACGATGCCGGTGGTCATGGCGCTGCTCGCGCTCGCCACCGCGCTGTGGGCACGGGGCACCCGGGCGCGCCTCGCCGGCCGTCCGGGCACGCGCCCGATGGACCCGCTCGTCGCCGCCCGCAGCGCCGCCTACGCGATGGCCGCCTCGCGCGCGGGCGCCCTGGTCGCGGGCTTCTACGCCGGCGTCCTCATCGACCTCGTGCCCCGGTTCGACATCCCCGGCGTGCGCGAGCGCGGGATCATCGCGATCGCCACGGTGGTCATGGCCGTGCTGCTCGCGCTGGCGGGCCTCTGGCTCGAGCGGATCTGCCGGCTGCCCGAGGACCAGGCGCCCAGCGCGAGCGACGAGGACGAGAGCGTCTAAGGTTCCGGCATGGCCGACGACACCGTCCTCGAGGACCTGCCCTACGACGAGCTCCGCGACCGCGCCTTCGCCGTGGCCGAGGAGAAGCACGACTACGGCTTCTTCGTCGACCTGTTCAACCACACCCCGGCGATGCTCGACGCGTCGACCGAGGGCGGCGACCTCGGCGCCATCAGCGGCAGCCTCGTCGAGACCATCCGCGCCGCGCGCCAGGTGTTCTCCAGCGAGTCCGTCGGCGACCTCGAGCCGCTCTTCCGCGCCCGCTTCGCGACGTACATCCGCGAGAAGAGCGCCTGACCCCCTGAGGGATGTTGCTCGGGTTGTCGGGGTGAACCGTGCCGTTTACCCCACCAGGTCGAGCAGCACGCGGAGCGGTGAGGGCCGGTCAGCTGGCGTGGGCGCCGCGGCCGGTCGGGGCGCTCGGGGTGCCCGGCGGCGTACGCCGGAAGCGCGCCATCGACCGGACCCCGCCCAGCGGCGACTCCTCGAGCGCGACGCTGCCCCCGCCGGCCCGCGCCAGCGACGCGACCACGGCCAGGCCCAGGCCGCTGCCGCTGCCGTCCTGAGACCCGCGCCAGAACCGGTCGAACGCCCGCTCGCGGTCCTCGGCCGGGAGGCCCGGCCCGCTGTCGTCGACCGTGAGCACGACGCTGCCCTGGTCGCCGCGCACGGCGACCACGATGAGCCCGCCCTCGGGCACGGCCTCGAGCGCGTTGTCGAGGTAGTTGTCGACGATCTGCTCCGCCGCGCTGGCGACCGCGTGCGCGACGGCCATCCCCGGGGCGTCGAGGGTGATCGTGACCGACCGCTCGTCGGCCAGCGGCTGCCAGGCCTCGACGCGGTCGGCCGCGACGCGCGCGATGTCGACGGGCGCCGTCTGCTGCTCGCGGTTGTCGGCGCGCGCGAGGACGAGCAGCCCGTCGACCAGACGCTGCAGGCGGTCGATCTCGTCGCGCGCGGCGTCGACCTGCTCGACGGCCGGCTCCTCGTCGTCCATGAGCTCGGCCGCGCGGTCGAGACGCAGGCGCAGCGCGGTCAGGGGAGTGCGCAGCTGGTGCGAGGCGTCGCCCGCGAAGCCGCGCTGCGACTCGACGACCCCCTGCACCCGGTCGGCCATGGTGTTGAACGCCTCGGCCAGCTCCTCGATCTCGCCGCCACCGCTGACGTCGGCGCGCGCGTCGAGGTCGCCCTCGGCGATCTGCTCCGCGGCGTCGCGCAGCCGGCGGATCCGCCGGGTGACCGTCGACGCCACCAGCACAGCGATGAGGGCGGCGGTGAGCAGCGTGATGAGCGCGGCGATCGTGAGGCCGCGCACGCGCGTGCTCACGGCCGCGTCGATCTCGCTGGAGGGGTAGGTGATCCGGACCGAGCCGAGGACGTCCTTGCCCACGCGTACGGGGACCGCGGCGTACACGAGCGGCTCGCCGAGGCTCTCCGACGGGCGCTCGCCGGCCGAGGCGTCGCCGGTGAGCGCGTCCTTGATCTCGACCCGGTTGAGATAGTTCTCGCCGGTGCGGCCCTCTGACGACGCGATGGCCACGCCCTGCTTGTCGGTGACCACGACGCGGCCGCCGGTGCGCTTGGCGTAGGTGTCGACGCGCAGCGTCAGCGCCGGGTCGGGCTTGGGAGCGGGCGCGGAGAGCGGCTCGATGGCCCAGCCGGCGAGGATGAACGCGTCGCGCTGCAGGCTGGTCTTGATGCTCTCGCGCTCGACCGAGCGCAGGTACGACGCGAGCGGGACGTTCTGGATGAGCAGGACGAGCGCGGTGAAGCCGACCAGGACCGCGACCAGCCGCCACCTCATCGTTCGGGCGACCCGAGCCTGAAGCCGACGCCGCGGACCGCCTCGACCCACGCGGGGTCGCCGAGCTTCTTGCGGATGGCGGCGACGTGCGCGTCGACGGTCTTCGTGGCGCCGTACCAGTGGCCGTCCCACACGTGCTCGAGGATCTCGGTGCGCCGGCGTACCGCGCCCGGGTCCTCGGCGAGGTAGGCGAGGACGTCGAACTCCTTGGCGGTGAGCGCGATCTCCTCGTCGTCGACGTGCACGCGCTGCGTGCGCCGGTCGATGGTGAGCCGGCCGAGCTCCTGCACGCCGGTCGCCGCGGGTGCGGTCGGCGTGGCCACCCGGCGCAGCACGGCGCGGATGCGGGCCGCGAGCTCGCGCATGCCGAACGGCTTCACGAGGTAGTCGTCGGCGCCGAGCTCGAGGGCGATGACGCGGTCGGCCTCGTCGCCGCGGGCGCTGACCACGATGACGGGGACCTCGCTCGTGCTGCGGATCCTGCGGCAGACCTCCTGGCCGTCCATGTCGGGGAGGCCGAGGTCGAGGAGGACGACGTCGGGAGGCTCGGGCGAGGCGACGGCGGTGAGGGCGGCGCCCCCGGTGGCGACGTGCTCGACGTCGAAGCCCTGGGCCCGCAGGCCGTCGAGCGACGAGGCGGCCACGGCCGCGTCGTCCTCCACCATGAGGATGCGCACGGGCCCATCATGGCCGCACGCGGAGCCCGGGAGCGCCCCGGGACCCGTGTCCTGGGCCGCCGGACGGTGGATCTTCGACGTTCCTTGGACGACCACGGGCACGGAGCGTGACGACGTTGTCCTACCGTGGTGGTGTGAAGAGGACCGGTGGCATCGCCGCGCTCACCGTCGCGGCCGTGCTGGTCGCCGGTGGGACCGCTGCTGCGCTCAACACCAAGGTCCTCGTCCCGACCGGCCCGACCCCGATCGGCTCGGCCGACACGATCGTGCCGAGCGCGGAGCCCGGGTCGCAGGACGACCCGGTCGACCTCGGCTCGCCCACCGGCGTCGGCCTGACCCCGGCGCCCGACGACGAGCCGAGCAGCGCCGAGCCCGAGAGCCCGGCCCAGAGCACTCGCGCGGCGAGCACCGGTGGGGGCGTCGCCTCGACCTCCCGGACGTCGCGGCCGTCGTCCGCCGGCACCTCGACCCGCAGCGCCCGCCCCAGCAGCTCGTCGTCGCGCCCCCGCCCCTCGCACAGCGAGAGCGAGAGCGAGGACCACGGCGACGACGGCCATGACGGCAGCCACTCCGGGTCGCCGAAGCCGTCGCCGACCCGCAGCGACGACTGATCTGCACGCTCCGTGACAGGCGTCGACGCTCCGTGATCACCTGAGCGCGCGAGGATCACAGCGCAGCCTCAGGTTCCTCGCCCGGCACCCCCGTACCACCCGGAGACCTCTACCCTCGTGCCCATGGCCCGTCGCCCCGCCTCCCGCCACGCGCTGCCGCGCGGGCGCCGCGGGCTGCAGGCGGCCAACACCGCGCTGCAGAAGGACCTCGCCGCGCTGCGGATGACCCGCTGGAGCGACCAGCTCGAGATGCTGCGTCTCGAGGCGCTCGCCGACAGCCTCACCAGCCACGTGGCGCGCCTGTCGACCGACCTCGCCGACGTCCGCCAGGAGCTGCAGGTCGCTCGGACGACTCCGCCGGCGCGCGACCCCTACATCGCCGAGCTCGCCGCGCAGGCGGCCGAGCTGCGGGCCACCGTGGCCACGCAGGAGGCGCTGCTCGCCGACCTCACCGCCCGCTTCCACGCGCTGATCGCCGAGGTCCACGAGGGCCGCGCCCGCGAGGCCGCCCAGGCCGAGGCCGCCCGGATCGACGCCGAGCGCGCCGCCGCCGCCGCGCAGGCGGCTGCCGAGGCCGCGGCGGCTGCTGCGGTCCCGGTGCCCGCGCCGGCGCCGGCGCCGGCCCCGCCCGTGCTGGTCGACCTCGGTTCCGGCCGCCCGCCGGTCACCGGCCCCGAGCCCGTGCCCGACCTCGAGCCGCTGTTCGCCGCGGCGCTGTCCGTCCCGGCCGGCGAGATCGCACCGCCGCCGTCCCAGGCGCGCCCCGTGGCGTCGCTCAGCGACGGCGGCATCGACGACGAGACCGTGCGTCGGCTCCGCCTCATCCGCGAGTCCCACGGCGGCTGAGCCTCCGACCTGTCCGCCGTACGAGGAGATCGCATGACCATCACCGGCCTGTTCCGTTCTGCCGACGAGGTGCGCGAGCTCGCGGACGGTGCGGTGGTCTTCCGCGAGGGCGACGAGGGCCGCGAGATGTTCGGCGTCGTCTCCGGCGCGATCGCGCTGAGCAAGGGCGGACGACCCGTGGCGACCATCGGGCCGGAGGGCACGTTCGGCGAGCTGTCGATCATCGACCTCGAGCCGCGCAGCCTCACCGCGACGGCCGTCGGTCCGACGAAGGTCGCGGTCATCAGCGAGCGGACGTTCCTCGCCCTCGTCGGCGAGACGCCGGTGTTCGCGCTGCAGGTGATGCGCTCGCTCGCCGACCGGCTGCGCGCCCTCGACCCGTCCTGATCCTCAGGTCTCGCTGGCGTCCGACGCGCTGAGCGCCTCCTGCCACACGCGCGACGCCTCGTCCTCGCCGAGCTGCTGCACGGCGATGTGCCAGAGGTCGTCGAGCTGCGCGGGTCCGGCGTTCGCGACCTCGCGGAGGAACCACGCGCGCGAGTGCAGCGGCGGCAGGTGGCCGCCCTCGTCGGCCCAGTGCTCGCCCTCGGGGAGTCCCTCGGTCATGGCGCACCTCCTGGCTCGGTGCAGCCACGGTACGTCGGCGTACGCCGTGCGACCAGGGCGCGCGGTCAGCGGTCGATGTCGCCGACGACGTAGAACAGCGACGCGAGGACGGTGACGACGTCCTCGAGGCGTGCGCCGCGCAGGATCTCGCCGAGGACGGCGACGTTGTTGAACGACGCGCTGCGCACCTTGAGGCGGTACGGCGTCTTCTCCCCGCGCGACACCAGCAGGTAGCCGTTGATGCCGCTGGGGTTCTCGGTCCAGACGTAGGTGTGGCCCTCGGGCGCCTTGAGCACCTTGGGCAGCCGGACGTGGATGGGACCGGGCTCGATCGTGCGCAGCGCATCGGCGCACGCGTCGACGAGGTCGAGCGAGACGCGCACCTGCGCGAGCAGCACCTCGACCCGCGCGAGCGCGTCGCCCTCGGTGCGTGTCGGCACCTGCAGGACGTCGGCGAGGTCGGCGTACGCGAGGTAGGGCTCGTCGCGGCGCAGGTCGAGGTCGAGGCCCGACGCGCGGGCGACCGGTCCGGAGACGCCGTACTGCTCGGCCGTCGCGCGGTCGAGCACGCCGATGCCGCGGGTGCGTGCGACGAAAGCGGGATCGACCACGAGGTCGTCGAACGGCGCCAGCCCGTCGCGCACGACGGCAGTGGTGGTGGTGACGCGGTCGAGCCAGCCCTGCGGCAGGTCCTGCTTGAGGCCGCCGACCTGCGTGGCCATGAAGTGCATGCGCCCGCCGGTCATCTCCTCCATGACGCGCAGCACGGCCTCGCGCTCGTCGAAGGCGTAGTACGCCGTCGGAGCGCCCTCGACCGGGAACGAGCCGAGGAACGCGAGGTGCGACAGCACCCGGTTGAGCTCGGCGAGCAGGGTGCGCGCCCAGGTCGCGCGGGGCGGTACGTCGATGCCCAGCATCCGCTCGACCGCGAGCGCGATCCCGAGCTCGCTGCTGAACGCCGACAGCCAGTCGTGCCGGTTCGCGAGCAGCATCGCCTGGCGGTAGTCGCGGACCTCGAAGAGCTTCTCCGCGCCGCGGTGCAGCGCGCCGATCACCGGCTCCGCCTCGACGATGCGGTCGCCGTCGAGCTCGAGCCGCAGCCGCAGCAGCCCGTGCGAGCTCGGGTGCTGCGGGCCGAGGTCGCCGACGAGCACCTCGCTGCCGTCGGACGCGGTCATGGCACGCGCCATCGACCCGATCCCGATCAGCACCGACCTCGTCACGCCCGCATCGTCGCAGACCCATCGCCGGCACCGAGGCACGTGGGGCGCCCAGGAGGCGAGGGCATTCACGGTGGTCGTCGCCCGGGCTGCCCGACATCCTGGGTGGGTGGACGGAGGAGGGATCGCCGACGGCGGCACGGTCGCGGACGGCGCTGCGGCGGTCGCGCTCGTGCAGGCGGTGCTCGACCCGGTGCTCGCGGCGTACGGCTTCGCGGCGGGCCAGTGCTCGTGGGGCGACGGGCGGATGGTCGCGACCCTGGAGAACCCGCACCCCTACGACGGAATGGTCATCTTCTGCCGGCCGGTCTTCGACGGGTCGCCGGGCTGCAACGACGTCGTCGTCTCGCTGCGCGCGGTGCCGACGTGGCACGTGCAGACGGTGCGCGACGACGACCCGCGCGAGCACTGGGCGATCGACTACGACGACGACGTCGCGCTGCCCGACCGCCTGGCCGAGGTCGTCGCCGAGATCCGCGCGCGGGTGCGCGCGCCGGGCCCGGCCCTGCCCGACCCTGCGTCGTAGGCGACTCCTCGGTCGCGCTGACGACCGGACTCGTCCGAGCGCGAGCTCGCTGGATCGTGAGCCCTCGACGACGCCAGTCGTGGTGTGGTCGGGTGCCCGTGGCGAAGCGGTGGTGGTGACGCGGCGATCGCTTCAGAACGGTTGCGCCGCAAGCGTTTTCATCGTTCAGAGCCTTGCGCAACAGAATACGACAGGTGTACGATCGCTCTATGCATCGACGTCCCGCTGGTTCGCTCGTGGAGTGCCGTGCGCGGCACCTGCGGGTGCCGCGCCGCGTCGTCGTGCTCGAGGGCTACGACCACGCGAACGGGTGGGTGTCGGCGCGGGCGCGGCTGCACGCGGCGATGGCGGTCGAGCCGTCGGACGCCACGATCGCGGGGCTGGTCGCGGACCTGGTGGCGATCGACCCGGAGGTCCTCGGCCGCGAGGACCGGTTGCTGCGGCTGCGCCTGGCCGACCGGGTGTCGGCCTACGCGCAGGCCGCCGCCGCTCGCGCGCTGGCCGACTACGTGGGCCCCGAGACGGGCGACCTGCACGAGGAGCTGCACCGGCGGCTGGAGGTGCGGATCGCGCGCGGCTCGTCGGACTCCGCGGCCGCGGGCGACATCGCGTCGGCGCGGATGCTGGCTGACGTCGCCGCACCGGTGCGTCACCTGTGGTCGCGGGGGCTGGTGTCCTACCGCCACGTCGTCGCGGTCCTGGACCGCACCGCGGGCATCGACCCCGCGATCGCGGCGCTCGCGGTCGAGGCCGTCGCGCCGCGGCTGCACCGGATGCCCTCGACCCGGGTCCGCTCCGAGGTCACCCGCGCGATCGCCCGGATCGATCCCGAGGCGTCGGCGGTCAAGGCCCGCGACGCGCGCCGGCACAGCATCGGGGTCGCGTTCCGGTCCCTGCCCGACGGGCTCGGCGAGGTCGTCGCGACCCTCCCCGTGGAGGAGGCCCGCGCCGTCGTCGAGCGCGTCGACTCCGCGGCCGATGCGTTCCTCGACCACCAGCGCGGCTGCGACCCATGCACCGACGCCGTCCCGGCCGAGATCGGCCCGGCCCGCGCGCAGGTGTTCCTCGAAGCCTTCGGCGTCCGCGGCAGCGACGCCGCGCAGCAGGACGCGACCGGGTCCCCGGGCCGCGCCAGCCGTCGACGTGGCGAGCTGCAGGTCGTGATCGACCTCTCGACCCTGCTCGGCCTGGCCGACAACCCCGCCATGATCGGCAACCAGCCCATCCCCGCCGACATCGCCCGCGAGCTCGCCAGCAGCTGCGGGTCGCTGCGCCGCATCGTCACCGACCCCGTCGACGGGCACCTGCTCGACTACGGCACCCGCACCTACCTCCCCGCACCGCTGAAGACCTTCAGCGCCGCCCGCGACGGGACCTGTCGATCACCTGGGTGCGGACAACCCGCCCACCGCTGCCAGCTCGACCACACCATCCCGTTCCCTGTCGGGCCGAGCAGTGCTGCCAACGCGCGCATGCTCTGCAAACGCGACCACGACCACAAGACGCGTGGCGTCATCACCATGCGCGCCGACACCCCCGACGGCTCGACCACCTGGCGCACCCGTCACGGCCAGACCGGCATCACCCCGCCACGCCCCTACCTCAACGACCCTGCGGACGACGCCCCACCGTTCTGAGGCCAGAGTCCCACCCAAGGCTGTCAAGTGCGCGAGCGCTATCGGCACTTAGGCACCAAGCGCGCCCTCGACCTGCTCGCGCCATGCTTCGAGAACAGCCTCGAAGTCGCGGCGGGGCATCGCTTGATCGTCGAAGTGATTGACGACTGACCTCGCCACGACCTGGTCGCCAACCCGCCAAAGCTCCGTGATGTTGCCGTTGACCAGCATCACCTCGTCGGCGTCATCGCCACTCGCGGCAAGGGTGCTGAGACAGCGGTCGACCCAGTAGGTGGACGGGTTACGCCCGTCAGAACCCCTTGGAGCGCGGCTCGTGACCGCGTCGAGAAGTGCCTCGGTCATGGACTTCCACTCCGGACCAAGATCGAGGTCGATGACACCGTCGGGCCGCGTCGTAAACCGGGGAATCACGCAGCCATCCTCCCGAAAGAACGATGCCGAATGCCGGTTCTTTCTCGGTTCGCCTACCTCTGGACGGGTGCAACTCCTGGCCGGACGTTGGGGCTTCCTGCCCTTCCCGTTCGGAGGCCTGCCATGCCCAACTCCACTGTCGTGATCCCTGAGCCCCTCCCGCCCCTCGGTGATGTCCACCTTGCAGCGGCCGGGTTCCTCGCCCGCTACTCCGGGCGCACCCGCGAGGCCTACGCCCTGGACCTGCGGAGCTTCTTTTGCTGGGCCACCGCCAGAGGCGTGACTGTGTTCGACATGACCCGGCCGCACATCGAGCTCTACGTCCGTTGGATGGAGGAGGAGCGCCGCTACGCCCCAGCCACCACCGCGCGGCGACTCTCGACCGTGGCCGGGTTCTACCGGTTTGCCGTCATCGACGGCTACGTGGCCCGGTCGCCGGCCGAGTACGTGCGCAGGCCGCGCGTCCCGGAGGAGTCTCAGGTCCTGGGCCTGGACCGGATGCAGCTCGGCGCGATGGTCGCCGCGGCCCGCGCCTCCGGGCCCGACGATGCCGCCTTGATCACCATGCTGGGCCTGCTCGGGCTGCGGATCTCGGAGGCGTGCAACGTCGACATCGAGGACATGGGAACCGAGCGCGGCCACCGCACACTTCACGTGGTCGGCAAGGGCAACAAGCCGGCGCTGATCCCACTGCCTGTCCCCGTCGCCCGCACCCTCGACCTCGCCGCGGCCGGACGGGACTTCGGACCGTTGATCCGGACCCGAACCGGTCATCGCATGGATCGCAACGCTGCGACCCGCATCGTCAAGCGACTGGCCCGGCGCGTGGGCATCGAGCCCAAGTTCGGGTGCCACGCGCTGCGGCACGCCTACATCACCGCAGCGCTCGACGCCGGCGTGCCGCTCCGCGACGTCCAGATCGCCGCCCGGCATGCGGATCCGCGGACCACGACCCGCTACGACCGTGCCCGCGGCAACCTCGACAGGCACGCCAACTACATCGTCGCTGCCTTCATCGCTGGCGCCGCCTGACGGGTGAACCGCGCGACACAACCGAGAAAGAACCGGCATTCGCGCTCGCACGCGCGACAGAGGTTGATCGGTGGCGTCTTGCCCATGACGGGGTTGTTGGGCGGGGCCAGAAGCCCCATCGGCTGGTCGGTTCACTACCTAGAGGCATCGCTCGACGCCGTTCTTGGGGGAATCGTCTCGGCGCGAGCAGGCTCAATCATCGAGGTTCGGGACCCCGAGCCTTACCCCGGTGTCCTGGAGAGGTTGGTTCCCTTCGAGGCTCCTTGGACACGTGAACTGGCGTTACCCTGCGGGTCCTGGACCGCCTACCTCAACAACGGAATCAACGGCGGCGACTCAACCGCGATCGGGCAAGCCGTGGCGCGGCGGTTGGGCGTTCGACACGTCATGGCGGAGCACACATTGCGTTACGGCCCAGGCCATCAGGCGACGCAACTGTGGATCAGCGAGCCTCAGGGCTCATCCCCGATGGCTGGGCGAGTGATCTCCGCATCGGCGACGGATGGTCGCTGGGAATGGCACACATCTGGCGAGCCGCTGCCCTTCGAGGACGTCGAGCGGTACTCGGCTCGGAGGATCCGTGATCGGTTCGACCGCACGATGTTGTTGGGCTACCTGAACGCGCTCGGAATCCCTGCCGACGACGACAGCAGTTACGGCGACGGCTTCCTCGTCCAACAGGTCGTGGACTGGCAAGTCCGCTCCGTTTCGCTGGCGGAGGCTCGGGCCGAGTTCGAGAGCTAACCGACTCGGACAGATCGCGAAGTGCCGATAGCGCTCGCCTGGGGTCCACGGTGCGCGACATGCTGCTGCGGTGGATGACGGTGGGGCGTGGTTCGGGGTTCGTTGCGTGTTCCGTTGGCGCCGGCCGGGGCGGCACGCGGATCGGCTGTACGAGGAGCGGATCACGGTGTGGCGGGCGCGTGACTTCGAGGAGGCCATCGCCAAGGCCGAGGCAGAGGCCGCGGACTACGTATCGCTCGGCGGTGATCCAGGGGCGAGCACGTACCTCGGATTCGCGCAGGCCTACCTCGTGGGCGACGACGTCACCCTGGAGGAGGGCGTCGAGGTGTTCTCCCTGCTCCGGCGCAGTCCGCTGAAGCGGCGTGCCTACCTCGACCGGTTCTTCGCGACGAGGTCCGAGCTCGAGGGCGTCTCCGACGGGTCGTGAGCGCCGGCCGCGCTGGGTGCGGGGCCGACATCCGGTTGGGGCGGGCATAGGCTCGGTGCGTGGCTGCTGCAGACCTGGATGTGAACGCCGCCTTCGCGCCGCCGGGGGAGCCGTGGAACCGGGTGTCGCCCAAGCTGGCGACGGCGTACCGGATCTCGCTCGTCATCGTCGTGCTGCTCGTCGCGGCCGGCCTGTTCTTCCTGTCGTGGGCCGTCACGCAGGACCCGGGCGCGCCGAGCTGGTTGCCGCGGGTGTTCCAGACCCTGGTCCTCGTCGACCTCGTCGTGCTGGTCTGGGTCTGGTGGCTCATCGGTCGACGGGTGCGGTCGTGGGGGTACGCCGAGCGCGCCGACGACCTGCTCGTCACCAGCGGGATCCTGTTCCGCCGCCTGGTGATCGTGCCCTACGGCCGGATGCAGCTCGTCGACCTCAAGGCCGGGCCGATCCACCGCGCGCTCGGCATCATGACGGTGCAGCTGCACACCGCGGCCGCGACCACCGATGCGTCCATCCCCGGCCTGCCGCCCGAGGTGGCGGCCGACCTGCGCGACCGCCTCGCGGCGCGCGGTGAGCAGAGGTCGGCCGGGCTGTGAGCGGTCAGCAGCAGGACCCGCTCTCCTTCGAGGTCTTCAAGCCGGGGTCCGCGCCCGACGAGCACGGGCGGCGACGCGTCCACAAGTGGACCCCGTTCGTGCAGGGCCTGCAGTGGTGGCCGGGCGCCCTGGTCGGTGGTGTCGCGATCATGGCGCAGAGCGGGGTGTCGCTCAGCCAGGGCGTGCTGCTCATCGGCATCGCGGCGGTCGCCGTCATCACGCTGGTCGGCGTCGGGTTCGCCTACCTCGAGTGGCAGCGGCGCTGGTTCTGGTTCGACGACGACGGCGACCTGCGCGTCGACTCCGGCGTGCTGTCGCTCAACCGTCGTCGCCTCCAGCTCAGCAGGCTGCAGTCCGTCGACGTCCTACAGCCGCTCATCCCGCGCCTGGTCGGGCTGGCCGAGGTGCGCGTGGAGGTCGCGGGCGCGGGCGACTCGAAGGTGAACCTGCAGTACCTCACGCTCGCCGAGGCCAACGCGCTGCGCAACGAGATCATCGCCCGCTCCGCCGGCGTGCGGCACGACGCGGAGGAGGCGCCGGAGAACCTGCTCGCGCAGGTGCCTCCGGGCGACCTGCTCGTCTCCCTGCTGCTGCGCGCGGAGACGTTCGGGCTGCTGGTGATGACGGTGGTCCTGTTCGTCGTCACGTTCTGGAACGCCGGCCCCGCGGGCCTGGTGTTCCTGCTCGTCGGCGGCGTCCCGATCTTCGGGACCTTCACGCAGTTCAGCCGCTACTACGACTTCACCGTCGCCGAGTCGCCCGACGGGCTGCGGCTGCGCCACGGCCTGCTCCAGAAGACGCGGCAGACCGTCCCCCCGGGCCGCGTGCAGGCGGTCGGGTTCGTGCAGCCGTTCCTGTGGCGCCGGCGAGACTGGGTTCGCGTGCGGCTCAACGTCGCCGGCGTCTCGTCGCACAACCAGGGGAGCGGCGACCAGAGCTACAGCGAGAACGTGCTGCTGCCGGTCGCGCCGTGGCCGGTCGCGCTCGCGATCGTCGCGCGCGTTCTCCCCGGCGTCGACCTCACCGACATCCCGTGGCAGCCGGCGCCGGAGCGCTCGCGCAAGCGCGCGTGGATCCAGTGGCGCCAGCTCGCGGTCGCCTGGGACGACACCGTCTTCATCACGCGCGGCGGTCGCATCGTCGAGCGCTGGGACGTCGTGCCGCACGTCCGCACGCAGTCGGTGCGCGTCACGCAGGGGCCGTGGCAGCGCAGCCTCGGCCTCGCGTCGATGCACGTCGACTCCACACCGGGAGCGGTGAGGATCACCGGCCACCACCGCGACGCCGTCGAGGCCAGGCGCCTCGCGCAGGAGCAGGCCGACCGCGCCGCGGCCGCCCGGGCGAGCGACACGTCGCTGCGCTGGATCGGGCGGCACTACGCCGGTGAGGGCGTGGCCCCGGAGCAGGCGGCGCCGTCAGACGTCGTGCCGCAGCCACCAGAAGGCACCGAGCCCGGCGGGGTCGAGCAGCTCTGAGGCCTGCGACGCGAGCGCCAGCGCATCGGCGTACGCGTCGGGATCCGTGCGCGCGAGCGCGAGGTCGGGGAGCGCGGCGCTGACGCCGAGCGCGAGCAGCGCGTCCCGCTGGCGGACCGGCGGGTACGCCGTCCCCGCGAGCCCGTGCGCCGCAGCGGAATCCATCGCCACGTGCGCCGTCAGGTTCACGCTGCCGTCGGGACGCGGCGGCACCACCGAGCCGTCGCGGTAGCCGGCGACCGTGCCCGCGGCGTACCGGCCCGGCTCCCGCTCCGCGCGCACGTGCCCGTAGTCGACTGCGAGCGCCGTGCCCGCCGACAGCCGCGCGACGCACGCGCGCCACGCCTCGTCGCGCGCGGCGCCGACCTCGGCGCGATCGCCCGGCGCGAGCCCGTCCCACCACGTCCGCGTCCACTGCGCAGCCTCGTCCGACGCGGGTCCGCCGACCGACTCGGTGCCGTCGTCGTCGACGAGCACGGTGCGCAGGGCGCCGTCGTCGTCGAGGACCACGACGTCGACCGGCAGCTCGTCGAGCCACTCGTGCGCGACGAGCAGCCCGTGGACGGCAGGCACCGCCTCCGGCGCCTCGCCCTCGATCCACACGATCCGGTCGTCGAGCCCGTCAGGACGCGGCAGCAGGTCGACGCCGACGAGCCGCAGCCGGCCCGCGAGCTCGTCGTCGGCCTCGTGCAGGAGCGCGGCGAGCAGCTCGCCGCCACCGGCCCCGACGTCGACGACGTCCAGCGACGGAGGCCTGCCGAGCCGCGCGTCCACCTCGCGCAGCAGCACGAGCAGCGCCCGCGCGAGCACCGGGCCGACGTGCGTCGCGGTGCGGAAGTGGGCGGCGGGACCGGCGCGCCCGGGGCCGTCGGGCCAGAACGAGCGCGCCGACGCCCAGGCCTGCGACCACGGCCGCGGCCCGCTGCGCGGTGCGTCCCGACCGTCGGCCACCCCGGCACGCTAGCGGCGTCGTTAGGCTGGCAGGCACGTCCGGTACCGGCGAGGACCGGAACGACCAGGAAGGCCGCGCGTGACCGAGCAGCCCGCCCACGACGTACCGCCGCGCCTGCGCGTCGGCGTCGTCGGCACCGGGCGCGCGGGCGCCGTCCTCGGTGCCGCCCTCGCGCGCGCCGGCCACCACGTCGTCGCGGCGTACGCCGTCTCCGAGGTCTCGCGGCTGCGCGCCGAGGCGCTGCTCCCCGGCGTACCGCTGGTGACCGTCCCCGAGGTGCTCGCCGACGCCGACCTGGTGCTGCTCACCGTCCCCGACGACGTGCTCCCCGGCCTCGTGCAGGGCCTGGCCGACACCGGCGCGGTGCGCGCCGGCCAGTTCCTCGCGCACGCCAGCGGCCGGTTCGGCTACTCGGTGCTCGATCCGGCGACCGCGCGGGGCGCGCTGCCGCTCGCGCTCCACCCCGTGATGACCTTCACGGGCACCAGCGTCGACCTGCAGCGGCTCACGGGCGTGCCCTTCGGCGTCACCGCCCCCGACCCGCTGCGCCCCGCGGCGGAGGCCCTCGTCGTCGAGATGGGCGGCGATCCGGTGTGGGTCGCGGAGGGCCACCGCGTGCTCTACCACGCAGCCCTCGCGCACGGCTCCAACCACCTCATCACGCTGGAGGCGCAGGTCCTCGACCTGCTGCGCGCCGCCGGCGTCGAGCAGCCCGCGCGGCTGGTCGCACCGCTGCTCTCGGCCGCGCTCGACAACGTCCTGCGGTACGGCGACACCGCGCTCACCGGCCCGGTGGCCCGCGGCGACGCCGGCACCGTGGCCGCCCACCTCGCCGAGATCTCCGAGGTCGCCCCCGAGACGCGCGCGACCTACGTCGCGCTCGCGCGCGCCACCGCCGACCGCGCGCTCGCCAACGGCATGCTGCGTCCCGACGCCGCCGAGCGGCTGCTCGACGTCCTGGCCGGCCGCGAGGAGGACCGATGACGCACGTGGTGGCGACGCGGCCCGACCTCGCGGCGGCCCTCGCCGCGGTCGACCCCGCCTCGCGCCGGGCGGTCGTCATGACGATGGGTGCGCTGCACGCCGGCCACCTGCAGCTGGTGCGCGAGGCCCGCGCCCTCGTCGGCCCCAGCGGCCACGTCACCGTCACGATCTTCGTGAACCCCACGCAGTTCGCGCCCGGCGAGGATCTCGCGAGCTACCCGCGCACCTTCGACGCCGACCTCGCCGCGTGCCGTGAGGAGGGCGTCGACCTCGTCTTCGCGCCGGCGCCCGACGTCGTCTACCCCGACGGCGACCCGGTCGTCACCGTCGACCCCGGCGAGCTCGGGACGCTGCTCGAGGGCGCGGTGCGCCCCGGTCACTTCCGCGGCGTCCTCACCGTGGTCGCGAAGCTGCTGTCGCTGACCCGGCCGCACGTCGCGCTGTTCGGCGAGAAGGACTACCAGCAGCTCACGCTCATCCGGCGGATGGTCCGCGACCTCGACCTCGGCGTGGAGATCGTCGGCGTCGCGACCGTGCGCGCCGACGACGGTCTCGCCCTGTCCAGCCGCAACGGCTACCTGTCCGACGCCCAGCGCACCGTGGCCCGCGCGGTGCCCGCGGCGCTCGCCGCGGGGCGCGAGGCGGCCGCGGCCGGCGGCGACCCCTGCGAGGTCGAGACGGCCGTGGTGCGGGCGCTGTCGGCGTACGACGTCACCGTCGACTACGCCGTCGTGCGCGACGCGCAGCTCGGCCCGGCACCGTCGTCCGGGGAGGCGAGGCTGCTCGTCGCCGTCCGGGTCGGTAGCGTCCGGTTGCTCGACAACTGCCGCCTGGTGCTGGGAGCCCCCGCGTGACCATCCGCCTGCCCCAGCGCCTCACCGCGCCCTCGCCCGGCTGGACCGTCGAGGCCGACGTCGTGGTGATCGGCTCCGGCGTCGCCGGACTCACCACCGCGCTGCACGCGCGGGCCGCGGGCTACCGGGTGCTGCTGGTGACCAAGGCGCGCGTCGACGCCGGCTCCACCCGCTGGGCGCAGGGCGGCATCGCCGCGGCCCTGGCCGACGACGACTCGCCCGCCGACCACGAGCGCGACACCCTCGTCGCCGGTGCCGGCCTCTGCGACCCCGAGGCCGTGCGCGTCCTCGTCACGGAAGGCCCGGGAGCGGTACGCCGGCTCATCGACCTCGGTGCGCGGTTCGACACCGACGAGTCCGGCGACATCGCGCTGACCCGCGAGGGCGGCCACCTGCGCGACCGCATCGCGCACGCCGGCGGCGACGCGACCGGCGCCGAGATCTCACGCGCGCTCGTCGCCGCTGTCGAGGGACGAGCGGGCATCGAGCTGGTCGAGAACGCGCTCGCGCTCGACCTGCTGCTCGACGACCGCGGCGCCGTGCAGGGCGTCACGCTCCACGTGATGGGCGAGGGCGCCCGCGACGGCGTCGGAGCCGTCCTCGCGCCGGCCGTCGTGCTCGCGACCGGCGGCCTCGGCCAGGTCTTCTCCGCGACCACCAACCCCTCGGTCGCGACCGGCGACGGCATGGCCCTCGCCCTGCGCGCGGGCGCCAACGTCGCCGACCTCGAGTTCGTCCAGTTCCACCCGACCGTGCTCTGGCTCGGCGAGGGCTCGACCGGGCAGCAGCCGCTCGTCAGCGAGGCGGTGCGCGGCGAGGGCGCGGTCCTGCGCGACGACGCCGGCATCCGGTTCATGGAGGGCCAGCACCCCCTCGCCGACCTCGCCCCCCGCGACGTCGTCGCGAAGGGGATCATGCGCCGGATGCGCGAGACCGGCGCGAAGCACGTGTGGCTCGACGCCCGCGAGTTCGGCGAGGCCATGTGGGAGAAGCGGTTCCCGACCATCCTCGCCTCGCTCCGCGAGATCGGCGTCGACCCGTCGAAGGACCTCATCCCCGTCGCCCCCGCGCAGCACTACGCGTCGGGCGGCGCCCGCACCGACGCCTTCGGGCGCACGACGGTGCCCGGCCTCTTCGCGGTGGGGGAGTGCGCCTGCACCGGAGTGCACGGGGCGAACCGCCTCGCGTCCAACTCGCTGCTCGAGGGCCTCGTCTTCGCGTCGCGCATCGGCGACGTCCTCGCGCAGGGCCTGCCCGAGCGCCGCGACCCGGTCGAGCCGTCGGTCCCGAGCGCGGTCCTCGACCCCGGTGCGCGCAAGGCGCTGCAGGCCGCGATGACCGAGGGCGTCGGCGTGCTGCGCTCGCGCGACTCGATGGCGGCGACCCTCGGTGTCCTCTCGGCGATCGGCCACACCACCACCGACGACCCGCACACCCGTGCGTGGGAGACGACGAACCTGCACGCGATCGCGACCGTGCTCGCCGCCAACGCGAAGATGCGCAAGGAGACGCGCGGATCGCACTGGCGCGAGGACTTCCCCGACACCGACGACGAGCACTGGCACGTCCGGCTGGTGTCCCGCCTCGAGGACGGCGTCCTGGTCACCGAGCAGGAGCCCGTCCCGCAGCCGCTGCCCTGGCCCGAGGAGACCGCATGAGCCTGCGTCCCGCCACCACCGCCGCGCTCGAGGCCGCCGGCCTCGACCCCGCCGCCATCGAGGCGCTGGTGGGCGCGACCGTCACCGAGGACCTCGGCGGCGGCGTCGACGTCACCTCCGCCGCGACCGTGCCCGCAGACCAGCGCTCCACGCTCGACCTGGTCGCCCGCGCGACCGGTGTCGTCGCCGGGATCCCGGTGGCCGCAGCGGTGTTCGACGTCGTGTGCGACGGCGACGCCGAGATCACGGTCGTCGCCGACGACGGCGCCCGGGTCTCGCGCGGCAACGTCCTGCTCACGGTCACCGGGCGCACCCAGCAGCTGCTCACCGCCGAGCGCAGCGCGCTCAACCTGCTCTGCCACCTCTCCGGCGTCGCGACCGCCACGGCCGCGTGGGCCGACGCGCTGGCCGGCAGCGGCACCCGGGTGCGCGACACCCGCAAGACCACGCCGGGCCTGCGCGTCCTGGAGAAGTACGCCGTGCGCTGCGGCGGAGGCGTGAACCACCGGATGTTCCTGTCCGACGCCGCGCTGGTGAAGGACAACCACGTGGTCGCCGCCGGCGGTGTCGCGGCCGCCTTCGACAAGGTGCGCGCGATGTGGCCCGGGCTGCCCGTCGAGGTCGAGGTCGACTCGCTCGCCCAGCTCACCGAGGTGCTCGACGCCGGCGCCGACCTCGTGCTGCTCGACAACTTCACCCCCGATCAGATGCGCCTCGCCGTCGGCATCGCCAAGGAGCACGCCGCCCACACCGGCGGCAAGCGCTGCCTGCTCGAGGCCTCCGGCGGCCTGACGCTGCCCGACGCCCCCGCCGTCGCGACCACCGGCGTCGACTTCGTCGCCGTGGGCGCCCTCACCCACTCCGCCCCCGTCCTCGACATCGGCGCCGACCTCCGCCCGATCGCCTGATCCCGCTGAATGTGCCCTGAACTGCGCTAGAAGCAGTCCAGGCGCCCCAAGGAGAACCGAGATGCTGCTCGCGATCGACGTCGGCAACACCAACACCGTCCTGGGCCTGTTCGACGGCGACGAGCTGGTGCGCTCCTACCGGGTCAAGACCGATGCCCGCTCCACCGCTGACGAGTACCGGCTGACCTTCGACGGCCTGCTGCGCGACGACCCGGACATCACCGGCGTCGCCCTCTGCTCGACCGTGCCCGCAGTGCTGCGCGAGATGCGCGGCATGCTCGAGCGCTACTTCGTCCACGTCCCGCACGTGATCGTCGAGCCCGGCGCGAAGACCGGCGTACCCGTCCTGGTCGACAACCCCAAGGAGGTCGGCGCCGACCGCATCGCCAACACCCTGGCGGCGCACACGCTCTACGGCGGGCCCTGCATCGTCGTCGACTTCGGTACGTCGACGAACTTCGACGTGGTCTCCGCCAAGGGCGAGTTCCTCGGCGGAGCCCTCGCTCCGGGCGTCGAGATCAGCCTCGACGCGCTGGCCCAGCGCGCGGCCCAGCTGCGCAAGGTCGAGCTCGTGCCGCCGCGCTCGGTGGTCGGCAAGAACACCGTCGAGGCGCTGCAGTCCGGCGCGCTCTACGGCTTCGCCGGCCAGGTCGACGGCATCGTGCGGCGCATCGTCGCCGAGGTCGGCGAGGTGCAGCAGGTGATCGCCACCGGTGGCCTGGCGCCGGTCGTCATCCCCGAGTCGGAGACGGTCACCGTGCACCGCCCCGACCTCACCCTGCAGGGCCTCCGCGTCGTCTTCGCCAAGAACACCTGAGGCCGCCCCGCGCAGCGGGACGGCCTCAGGGAGGGTTCTGCGATCAGTAGGACATCGCGCAGGCCTGGACGGTGCCCGCGACCCAGTTCTGCTGGATCAGGAACTGCGTGCCGCCCCAGGTGACGTTGTACTTCGCGCCGTTGGTCGCGGTCGACGTCGTGCCGAAGGTCCACGCGCACTTGTCGGCGTTCTCCGCGCCGGCCGCGTCGTACCAGGCGTTGAGGTCGGGGTCGCTCGCCGCCTCCTCGAGCTCGTGGGCGATGACCGAGACCATCGCGTCGGCGCCGGCGTACGTCGCGCCGTTGGGGCCGACGAGCTGCTGGGCGCAGTTGGCGAGCTTCGACGACGGGTCGCCGACGAACGAGTACTTGATGTCGGTGGTCGAGATGGTGGCGTGGGTGTGCCAGCCGCAGTACTTGGTCAGGAAGCCGCTGGTCTCGGTGACGTCCTTCGCGGTGAGGACGAAGTAGACGCCGTTCGGGTCCTTCGGCAGCTTGCCTTTGGTGATCGCGTTGCTGACGAGGGTCTTCACGTTGGCGTCGGTGAGGCGCTTGCCCAGCGAGTAGGCGAGGTCCGACGTCTGGCCCGCGAGGGTCACCTTGTTGGCGACGCCGACGCCGGTCTTGTCGGTGTAGGTCGAGTTGGTGTTGTAGTACGGCGTACCCCCGATGCCCTGCAGCATCGTGGTCAGCAGCGCGGAGCCCTTGGACACGGGGGTGGCTGCGCCGTTGTCCCAGGCGCCGTACCAGATGACGTACGCGTTGACGCCGCCGGCGGCGTTCATGACCGGGCCGTTGTGGTAGGTGATCGGGTTCGTGGCGGTCGCCGTCGTGCGGGCGGCCTTGCCCTTGATCGGCATCGCCTCGATCTCGGCGCTGCTGCCGCCCTTCTCGCGGGGCGCGGCGGCCTGGGCGGCGGGCGCGGCGAGGGCGGCGGTCGCGAGGGCGACGGCGGCGGCGAGGGCGAACGTGGTGCGGCGCATGCGTCTGCTCCGAGGTCGAGGAGGCGGGTCGGGCTGCGGCCCAGTGTGGGGCGGGTGCAGCGCACCGTAGCGGCCTCGTTGGGCCGAACGGGTGATGGTGCGGTCACATCCTGAACGCGTCGTGAGCCTGGGTCGGCGCCGCTGCCCCGGGGTGGGCCGAACGGCGGAGGTCAGGGCGCCGGCGACCGGTACGTCGCGGTCACGTACGGCATCTCGATCACGTCGCGACCGGCCGTGTCCGGGTGGGTCGCGAGCAGCTCGCGGACCTCGGCGTACAGCTGGTCGGCCCGCGGGGAGAGCCGGACGTAGGAGTACGTCGAGACCAGGTCGAGGAGGCCGTCCGGCGTCACCGGGACGGTGTGCGCGAAGCTCGCCCGCTCGACCGCGGGGAGGAACTCGCGGATCTCCTCGGTGCCCGCCCGCTCCGAGAGGTCCTGCGAGGACTCGGCCACCATCCGCATCGAGTCCTCGCCGCCGATGATGTCCTGCAGCGCGGCCATCCACGCGACGCGGGTGTCGCGGACGTTCCAGAGCAGGCCGATGATGCCGCCGGGCCGCAGCACCCGGCCGAACTCGGCAGCGGCGCGGGCGTGGTCGAACCAGTGCCAGGCCTGCGCGGCCAGGACGGCGTCGAGGCTGTCGTCGTCGGCCGGCAGCTCCTCGGCCGCGCTGACGACGGTGCGGACGCCGGGCACGCGGGCCGCGAGCTGCTCGAGCATCGCGGCGTCGGGCTCGTACGCCGTCACGTTCTCGGCCAGGCCGACCAGGGTCCGGGTCAGGGCGCCGGCGCCGGCACCGACGTCGGCGACGTCGCGCACCGGACGGGTCGCCCCGTCGAGCACCCACGCGACCGCCTCGACCGGGTAGCCGGGGCGGTGGTCGGCGTACGACGCGGCGGCGGCGCCGAAGGAGAGCTTGCGGTCGTCGAAGGTCGGGTCGCTCACGGCCCCGACGCTATCCCCGACGAAGCGCGCGCGGCCCCCCGATAGCCTTGCGCGCATGACCGAGCAGCCCAGCAACCCCGTCGATCCCGAGGACGTCGTCGACGACGTCCCCGAGCAGATCCGGGTGCGCCGGGAGAAGCGCCAGCGCCTGCTCGACTCGGGTCAGCAGGCCTATCCGGTCCGCGTCCCGGTCACGCACACCATCGCGCAGGTCCGCGCGGCCCACCCCGACCTCGAGCCCGACACCGCGACGGGCGAGACGGTCTCGGTCGCCGGCCGCGTCATCTTCGTCCGCAACACCGGCAAGCTCTGCTTCGCGACGCTGCGGTCCGGAGACGGCACCGAGATCCAGGCGATGCTCTCGCTCGACAAGGTCGGCAAGAAGCGCCTGGCCGACTGGAAGAGCGACGTCGACCTCGGCGACCACGTGTCGGTCAGCGGCGAGGTCATCACCTCTCGCCGCGGCGAGCTGAGCGTGCTCGCCGACTCGTGGGTCCTCGCGGCCAAGACGCTGCGCCCGCTCCCGGTCGAGCACAAGCCGCTCGCCGAGGAGACCCGGGTGCGGATGCGCTACGTCGACCTCGTCGTGCGCCCGCAGGCGCGCGAGGTCGCGCGGCTGCGCGTCGCGGTGGTCGGGTCGCTGCGCGCGAGCTTCGCGCGCCGGGGCTACCTCGAGGTCGAGACGCCGATGCTGCAGACGATGCACGGGGGCGCCAACGCGCGGCCGTTCATCACGCACTCGAACGACCTCGACATCCCGCTCTACCTGCGCATCGCACCGGAGCTGTTCCTCAAGCGGTGCATCGTCGGCGGGCTCGAGCGCGTCTTCGAGATCAACCGCAACTTCCGCAACGAGGGCGCCGACTCCACGCACTCGCCCGAGTTCGCCATGCTCGAGTTCTACGAGGAGTACGCCGACTACCGCGACATGTCGCACTTCACGCGCGAGCTGATCCAGGAGGCCACGCTCGCGGCGTACGGCTCGCTGCAGTTCACCCGCTACGACGGCGTCGAGTACGACTGGTCCGGCGAGTGGGACGAGGCGTTCGTCTACCCGTCGGTGTCGGAGGCCGTGGGCCAGGAGATCACGCCGGAGACCCCGATCGACGTGCTGCGCAAGCTCTGCGCCGACGTCGGCATCGAGCCGCACCCGACCTGGGTCGCCGGCAAGTACGTCGAGGAGCTCCTCGAGCACCACGTCGTCGCGGGCTTCACCCGGCCGACGTTCGTCTACGACTACCCCGAGGACACCTCGCCGCTGGTGCGCGCGCACCGCAGCATCCCCGGCGTCGTGGAGAAGTGGGACCTCTACATCGACGGCAACGAGCAGGGCACCGGCTACTCCGAGCTCGTCGACCCGGTCATCCAGCGCGACCGCCTCGTGGCGCAGTCGCTGCTCAAGGCCGGCGGCGACGTCGAGGCCATGCAGGTCGACGAGGACTTCCTGCGCGCTCTCGAGTTCGGCATGCCGCCCAGCGGCGGCGTGGGCATGGGCATCGACCGGCTGCTCATGAACCTGACCGGGCTCAACATCCGCGAGACGATCCTCTTCCCGCTGGTGAAGCCGGAATGAGCCCGGCGACCCGCGTCGTCGTCCGCCCCGCCCGCACGGCCGACGTCCGCGCGATCCGCGGGCTCGTCGACACCTACTCGCCCGAGCGCCGCCTGCTCTCCAAGGCGACGGTGGCGCTCTACGAGGACATCACCGAGTTCCTCGTCGCCGACCTCGACGGCCACGTCGTCGGCTGCGGCGCGGTGCACGTGTTCTGGGAGGACCTCGCCGAGGTCCGCACCGTCGCCGTCGACCCGAAGTACGTCGGCACCGGCATCGGCTCGGTGCTGCTGCAGGGCCTGATCTCGCGCGCGCGGGACCTCGGCGTCGAGCGGGTGTTCTGCCTGACCTTCGAGACTGAGTTCTTCGGCCGGCACGGGTTCGTGGAGATCGAGGGGACCCCCGTCGAGCACGACGTCTTCGAGCAGCTGCTGCGCTCCTACGACGAGGGTGTCGCCGAGTTCCTCGACCTCGAGCGCGTGAAGCCCAACACCCTGGGCAACCACCGCATGCTCCTCGTCCTCTGACATGCGGGTCCCACTCGGCTGAGTGCTCGCCTCGGGCCTCGAGGCGGACACTGGGCCGAGCGAGACCGGGAGGGGTGGGGTGATGGGGCGGCGGATCGGGGTCGGGGCGTTCGTCGTCCTCGTGCTCGCGGTGCTGGCGGCGGGATTCGTGCAGGCGCGCGACGACTCCCCGACGTACGACGAGCCCGTCTACGTCTCGGCCGGCCTGCTCGCCCTCACCGAGCACGACCTCGCCTACAACGCCGAGCACCCGCCGCTGCCCAAGGCGATCGCCGCGATCCCGGTGCTGCTCACGCCGTACACGCTGCCGCCCGGCCACGCCGACGGCGCGAACGACGAGCGCACCTACTCCGCGGTCTTCATGCAGGCGCAGGGCGATGCGCTCGGCGCTGTCACCCTCGCGTCGCGGCTCGTCCCGCTCGTCGAGCTGGTGCTGGTGGCCGTCCTGCTCGTGATGCTCGGCCGCCAGCTGGTGTCGCTCGCGGGCGGCCTGGTCGCCGGCGCACTGTGGCTGGTGTCGCCGCTGACGCTCGGGCTCGGGCACCTCGACGGTGTCGACCTCCCCTTCGCCCTCGCCGTGTGCGTGTACGCCGGTGCGCTGCTGCACGCCCGCCACCACGACGACCGCCGCTCCACCGTGCTGCTCGGCGTCGCGCTGGGCCTCTGCCTCGCGACCTCGCCGCTCGCCCTGCTGCTCGTCGCGGTGACGCTGCCGCTCCTCGCCCTCCAGCGGCGCGGTCGCGGCGCCGTGCAGTGGCTGCTCGCGGCCGCCGTCGCGTGGGCGGTGCTGTGGGCGAGCTACCTCGTCCTCGACCCGTCCGAGCTGCTGCACGGCACCTGGTTGCTGCCGACGCCGTACGTCGACGGGCTGCGCTTCCTCGCCACCAACAACACCGTGCCCGCGCACGGCTACCTGCTCGGCCAGGCCTGGATGGGCGGGCAGTGGTGGTTCTGGCCGGGCAGCCTGCTCGTGAAGCTGACCACCCCGGTGCTGGTGGTGCTCGTGGCCGCGCCGCTGTGCTGGCGGTACGCGCCCGCCGCGCGCCGACGCGACGCGCTGGTGGTGCTGGCGGTCCCGGCGCTCGTGCTGCTCGGCACGGTCATGACCTCGCCGCGCGACCTCGGCGTGCGCTACCTGCTGCCGGTGCTCGCGCTGTGGTGCGCGGGCGCGGCCCCCGTGGTGCTGCTGCTCGAGAGGGCTTGGGCCCGTGCGCTTCTCGGCGTCGCCGCCGTCGCGGCGGCCGTGATGCTCGCGACCTCGCTGCCGCACTCGCTCGCCTACACGTCGCCGCCGTTCGTGCCGGCGTACCGGGTGGCCACAGACTCCAACGTCGACTGGGGCCAGGACCTCCGCCTGCTGCAGGAGTGGGCACCCGGCCGGTCTCCGTACGTCGCGTGGTTCGGGCCGCGCGGGACGTCGTACGCCGACGTGCCCGGTGCACGGTCGCTCGACGCGACGCCGGTGCGCGACGTGCGCGGCTGGGTCGCGGTGTCGGCGACGCGGCTGACGAGCGCCGCGCCCGAGCGGCTGTCGTGGCTGCGTGCCTACTGCCCGGTCGGCACGCTGGGCGGTTCGGTCCTGCTCTACCGCTTCGACGCAGCGCCCGTCGACGGGCCCGGCCCCACCGCGCCGGCGCCGTTCTGCGACGGCGACGTCAGCACCCGCACCGGATGAGCCCGGGAACGGGCGAGCGCCCCGGACCGCGGTGTCCGGGGCGCTCGCTGCGGGGCGGTGACGACTACAGCGTCGGGAGGAGCACGTCGCTGATGCCGTGGACCACCGCGTTCGGGGTCTTCACCACGTCGATCTTGCTCTTCACGACGTAGTCGTTGAGCCAGCGGCCGTCCTTGTCGCCGAGGATGATCACCGGGAAGGCGGCCGAGCGGGAGAGCACCGTGACCGACAGCTTCTGGCCGCTGGCCATCGTCAGCCGCTGGTAGAACGGGCCGCTGAGGACCTGGCTGCCGGTGACGCGGGCGCCGGCGAGGACGTGGTACAGCAGCACCTGGCGGATCTTGTCGACGCCGAGGGCCTTCACGAGCGCGAGGGTGACGGCCTTCTCGTCGACGGTCGCGCCGTAGCGGTAGTTCGGGCCGAGCAGGCCGAGCTTGTTGGCGAGCACCTCGAACGCGCGGTCGTTGGGCGCGAAGAGGGTGAACGCCGGCAGGCTCGCGAGCGTCTTGTCGGCGCCGGTCGCCAGCGCGGCGAACGTGACGATGTCGAAGTCGTAGGGGTTCTTGTCGTTCGGCGTCGCCACCGGGTCGTTGTACGTCTTGGTCAGCTGACCGAGGAACGACGACGTCTCGGGCGCCGAGAGCGCGTTCGCGGACGGGGCTGCCGCGAGGACGGCGCCCGCGGCGAGGGCGGTGCCGGCCACGACGGCGGCGATACGGCGGGGGAGTCGCATGAGGGGCTCCTGTTCGTCGGGTGGTCGTCCGGTCGGACGCATCACCCACTACTTCGCCCCGTACCCCTCCGCTGGATGCACCCAGGTGCCGACTACTCGAGCGGGATGTCGACGCCGCGCTCGTCCTCCGGCCGCGGACCGTGGATGCGGCGGTCGGCCTCGGTGATCGCGACGTCGTTGATGCTCGCCTCCCGGCGGCGCATGTAGCCGAGGTCGTCGAACTCCCAGTTCTCGTTGCCGTACGACCGCCACCACTGCCCGTCGGCGTCGTGCCACTCGTACTGGAACCGCACCGCGATCCGGTTCCCGGCGTACGCCCACAGGCTCTTGCGCAGGACGTAGTCCTGCTCCCGCTCCCACTTGCGGGTCAGGAACGCCTCGATCTCCGCGCGACCCGTGACGAACTCGGACCTGTTGCGCCACACGGAGTCCGGCGTGTACGCGCCGGCGACCCGCTGCGGGTCGCGGGTGTTCCACGCGTCCTCGGCGGCCTGGACCTTCTGGCGCGCGCCCGCCTCGTCGAAGGGCGGCAGCGGCGGGCGGGGAGCGGGGGTCTCGTCGGTCATGGCCGAAGCCTCATCGACGGATACGCCGCCTGTCGAGCGCCGCGCCGCGCGGGTTCCGTCGTGGAGCTGCCCAGCACCCCCGTCCGTGCGAGCCCCGCGCCTGCTCACGGCGGGCTCGGGCCGGGAGGGTCTCCGTCGGGTCGTCGCGTCGATCGGGAGCGCGCGACCCCCGCCCGTGCGATCCTGCGGGTGGGAGCGAGGTGGGGGACGTGCTCGACGGGGACAGCACCTGGGTGATCCTGGCGGTCGTCGTGGTGGTCGTGGCGCTGGTCGTGGTGCGGCTGCGGATCGGGCGCATCACCGACTTCGACCGGACACCGGCGCAGCGCTGGGTGCTCCGCGTCATCGACGCGGTCGCGATCGCTGTGGTCGGCGCCTGCCTGCTCGCCGGTGCCCTGTTCGTCGTCCTGGCCGTGCTCTCCGTGCCGTGGCCGGCGCTGATGGAGCGCGTCGGCGACCGCGGCGCCTGGCCGTTCGTGCTGGTGGCCGTCGTCCTGTTCGGGCTCACGCTGTGGCTGACGCCGCAATGGTTCCGACCCGCCCACCTGCGCGCCGTGCGCGACGACGAGACGTCGGCCGACGGTCACCGCCAGCAGCTGTTCGACCCGACCGGTCGCACGCTCCCCGACGGCTCGGCCCTCGACCGCCGCGACGGCTCCTGAGCCTCAGCCGGTGTTGCGCAGGCCGGTCGCGATGCCGTTCACGGTGAGCAGCAGGGCGCGGCGCAGGGTCGGGTCGACCGACGCCGCGTCGCCGGACTCGCGGGACTCGCGCACCCGGCGCAGCAGCTGCACCTGCAGCAGCTGCAGCGGGAGCAGGTAGCGGTCGCGCGTCGCGAGCGTGGATCGCAGCGACTCGTTCGACCCGAGCAGCTCGTCGTGGCCCGACAGCGCGAGCACCTCGCGCACGGTCGTCGCGTGCTCCTCGACGATGTCGTCGAACACGTGGTGCAGCTCCGCAGGCACGAGCTGCTCGACGTACTCGCGAGCCACGGTGAGGTCGGTCTTCGCGAGCGTCATCTCGACGTTGGAGATGAAGTTCCGGAAGAAGTGCCACTCGCGGTGCATGTGCTCGAGTACGTCGGCGTACCCAGCCTCGCGGGCGGCGCGCAGGCCGGTGCCCACGCCGAACCAGCCCGGCACGATCTGGCGCGACTGCGTCCAGCCGAACACCCACGGGATCGCACGCAGCGCCTCGATGCCGGCGTCGGCCGACGCGCGGCGCGCGGGGCGCGAGCCGAGGTGCAGGTCGGCGAGCTCCTCGACGGGGGTCGACGTCGCGAAGTAGCGCGGCAGGTCGGGGTCGTCGACGAGGCGGCGGTAGGCCTTCTGCGCCTCGATCGAGACGAGGTCCATCGTCGGGTCCCACGTCGCCAGGTTCTCGGCGTTGGCGCGCGGCTGCTGGTGCAGCACGGTCGCCTCGACGACGGCGGCGAGCAGCTGCTCGAGGTTCTCGCGGGCGAGGGAGGGCAGCAGGTACTTGTCGGAGATGACCTCGCCCTGCTCGGTCAGCTTGATCTCGCCGTCGAGCACGCCCCACGGCTGCGCCATCACGGCGTCGTACGTCGGACCGCCGCCGCGGCCCACGGTGCCGCCGCGACCGTGGAAGAGACGAAGGCGTACGCCGTGCGCCCGGGCGACGTCGCGCAGCCGCCGCTGCGCGAGGTGGATCTCCCACTGCGACGTCGTGATGCCCGCGTCCTTGTTGGAGTCCGAGTAGCCGAGCATGACCTCCTGGACCTCGCCCCGGAGCTCGACGATCCGGCGGTAGGACGGGTCCTGCAGCAGCCCGTCGAGCAGCTCGCCCGCGCGGCGCAGCTCGTCGACGGTCTCGAGCAGCGGGACGAACCCGATGCGCGCGACGTCGCTCGACAGGTCGACCAGCCCGGCCTCGCGGGCGAGGACGACGGCGGCGAGGACGTCGTCGACGCCCTTGGTCATCGAGATGATGTAGGTCTCGCAGACCTCGGGGCCGTGCTGCTCCAGCGACTCGCGGATCGCCACGAACGCGTTGAAGGTGCGCAGGTCGTCGCCCTCGAGCGGCGGCGGGGTGGGTGCGAGCGGCCGGCGCGACTCGAGCTCCCGCGACAGCAGCGCGCGCCGGTGCTCGCGCGGCAGGTCCTCGTAGCGCCAGCCCTGCTCGCCGAGGCGGTCGACGAGGACGCCGACGGCGCTGTGGTGCGCCGACGCGTGCTCGCGCACGTCGAGCGTGACGAGCGACAGGCCGAAGGCCGCGACGGTGCGGATCGCGCGCTCGACCATGCCGTGCGCCGCGAGCTCGCCGCGGTGCGACGCCAGCGAGTCGCGCACCAGCAGCAGGTCGTCGAGCAGCTCGCGCGTCATCGCGTAGTCGCGGCCCGGGCGGTGCGGCGTACCCGCGGCGATGCGTGCGCGCGTGTGGTTGAGCTTCGCGTGCACGCAGGTGAGCTTGAGCCGGTAGGGCTCCTCGGCGTTGAGCCGGCGGAACCGCGGGTCGAGGTCGTCGAGCGCCGCGAGGTCGGCCTCGAGCGACGCGCGCAGCTCGGGGGAGACGTCGTTGTGCCGCTCCGACACCGACAGGTCCTCGAGCAGCTTCTGGATGATCGGCAGCAGGTCGCGCACCGCGTGGTCGCGCACGAGGTCGACGACCTGGCGGGTGACGTCGGGGGTGACGAACGGGTTCCCGTCGCGGTCGCCGCCGATCCACGACCCGAACGACAGCGGCCGCGAGTCGGCCGGCAGGTCGACGCCGACCGCCGCGAGCGCCGCAGCGAGGTCGTCGAGCACCGCGGTGACCGGGCCGCGCGCGAGGTCGTCGAGGTAGTAGAGCGCGTTGCGCGCCTCGTCGAGGACCTCGGGCCGGTCGAGCCGCAGCTCGTCGGTCTGCCACAGCAGGTCCACGAGCTCGGCGGCGCGGCGGGAGACCCGGGGGTCGTCGAGACCGACGCCGTCGGCCTCGGCCCGGTCGAGCAGGTCGGCGATGCTGCGCAGCTTGAGCAGCACCGAGCGGCGGGCCGCCTCGGTGGGGTGGGCGGTGAACACCGGGCGGGCGGAGAGGCGGGTCATCGCGGCGGCGACCTCGTCGGCGCCGACCTCGCCGGCGCGCACGGCGGCGTCGATGCGCCGGGCCGCGGCCGACAGCGGGTCGCCCTCGAGGCGGCGCGCCTGCTTCTGCTCGCGCGAGCGGTGCACCTGCTCGGTGACGTTGGCGAGGTGGAAGTACGTCGAGAACGCCCGGGCCAGCCGGATCGAGGTCGGCAGGTCGACGCCCGACAGCACGTCGCTGGTGGCGCCGAGGTCGTGCCGCGAGGCGCCGCGCACGTCCTCGACGAGCGCGAGAAGCTCGGCGGAGTCCTGGCGCACGAGGGTCTCGCCGAGCAGCTCGCCAAGGTGGCGGATGTCGCTGCGCAGCGCCGCGGTGTCGTCGGCCGCGTCGCCCGGGTGGTCGGGGAGGACCGGGGCGTCGGGGGCGACGAGCGGGGCGTCGGGGGAGCGGAGTTCGGTCACGGCGTCCGTCCGAGGGTGCTCGGGGCGAGGGGACGCGCGGCGACGTCGGCGCGCAGTGAGGCAACCCTACCCAGGCACGCGCACCCCCGCGAACCGCGCACCGACCCCGCCGTCGACGCGTGATCACGCCACCTTCTAGCCCGGCGTGATCACCCACCGACAGCACGGCCCTGGCAGGGGTCGACCGGGCGTCGGCATTTCCGGCGGGAAATGGGTCGACGGCTATTTGCCATTTCTGCGGTATTTGTCATCGGGGGCGAATATCGGCACACTGCGAATAGCCGCGGAAATGTGCGGCCTTTTCCTGAGGAGAATTCCATGGCCCAGAAGGTGCAGGTCGTGCTCGTCGACGACCTCGACGGCGGAGCGGCCGACGAGACCGTCACGTTCGCCCTCGACGGCGTCGCCTACGAGATCGACCTCTCGCGCGACAACGCGGCCGCGCTGCGCGACACCCTGGCGACGTACGTCGGCCACGCCCGCCGTCTCGGCGGCGGTGCCCGGCGCAGCGGAGGCGGCCGGTCGAGGGCCAAGGCGTCCGCCGACGGCCCGAGCCCCGCGGCCGTGCGCGAGTGGGCCAAGAGCCAGGGCATCGCGGTCAACGAGCGAGGCCGGATCAGCGCCGACCTGCAGGCCAAGTTCCAGGCGGCCCACCCCTGATGGCGGTGCTGGCGTCGCGCGAGGACGGCCTCGAGATCGACGACGACCCGGCGCGGGTCGACCCCGACCGCACCTTCGACCTCGTCGTGGGCCAGGGGTACTGGGCGAACGACCGCACCCGCGAGGAGGTGGCGCGCTCCATCCCGGCGTCGTGGTGCTTCGGCGTCTACGACGGCGCCGCGCAGGTCGCGTTCGCGCGCGTGGTCACCGACCGGGTCACGTTCGCCTGGGTCTGCGACGTCATCGTCGACGAGCCCTACCGCGGTCGGGGCATCGGGCACTGGCTCATGCGCACCGTGACCGACGCGGTCGGCGCTACCGGCGTACGACGGCAGATCCTCGCGACCGCCGACGCGCACGAGGTCTACCGCTCCGTGGGCTACACCGTGCTCGACCACCCCGAGCGGTGGATGGAGAAGGACGACCGGCCGCCGATGGGCGAGCCGGCGGCCCGCGGCTGACGAGCGAGGGAGGCCCCCGATGACGGTGCTGGCGCGGCGCGAGGACGGCCTCGAGGTCGATGACGACCCGGCGCGGTTCGACCTGGACGTCACCTACGACCTGGTCGTGAACCAGGCCTACTGGGCCACCGAGCGCACGCGGGACTTCGTCGCGCAGACGATCGCGGCGTCCTGGTCCTTCGGCGTCTACGACGGCGACCGGCAGCTCGGGTTCGCCCGGGTCGTGACCGACCGGCTCACGTTCGCGTGGGTGTGCGACGTCGTCGTCGACGAGCCGTTGCGTGGCCGCGGCATCGGGCACTTCCTCATGCAGACGGTGACCGAGGCGGTGTCGAGCACGATCGTGGGCTGGCAGGTCCTGCGCACCCGCGACGCGCACTCGCTCTACCGCGACCTGGGCTGGACCGACCTCGTGGAGGCCGACCGCTGGATGGAGATCCGCCCCTGACCCGCCGTTGACATGTGTCCACGCGCCGGTCTACCGGCGCGTGGACACATATCAACAGGGAGGGTCAGTCGGCGAGGCGGTCGATGAGGATCCCCACGACCAGCACGGCCAGGCTCGCGACGATCCCCCAGACGAGGACGACGAGCACCCAGGCGCGCGTGATGCGGTCCCACCACGCCCAGGCGTGCGGGGCGCGCGCCCGCGGCGTCGAGAGCACGACCTTGCCGAGCAGCCAGAAGGCGGTCCCGACCGCCCAGAGCAGCCAGCCGGTGCCGACGCCGATCCAGGCGGCGGTGGTCGCCGGCACGGGCGGTACGGCGTTCTGCTGCTGGTAGATCAGGATGGTCGGCAGCAGGAACGCGGCCGCGAACGGCATCGCGCACAGCAGGACGTACCACGTCGGCGTGAACAGCCCGAGGTCCTCGGCGGGCGGGCCGGAGCCGGCCTCCACGGTGTCGACCACCTCGGCCACCGCGGCGTCGGGCTCGGGGAGCCCCGGCTCGGGGGTCCCGGCGACGTCGTCGACGACCTCGTCCGGGGCGGGCAGGTCGGGCGTGGTTCCGGACATCGTCAGCTCCGCAGGGCGGTACGCCGGGCGGGGTCCCGTCCGGGCGCGACCAGGCTAGGACCGGACGTGCGGTCGTTGCCCGACGACGACGTGCTCAGCCGGTCACAGCGGTGGCGGGCGCGGCGGTGGCCGCCCGGCTCCCGCGCGGACCGAGCAGGAAGGCGGCGAGGTAGAGCAGCGCGGCGACGCCGATGAGGGCCGGGTAGCCCACGACGAGCGCCACGTACTCCAGGCAGCCGCCGACCATCGCGCCGAGCAGGTTCGCGGCGAACGAGCTGGTCGGGTCCGGTGCGTCGTCGAACCGGGTCGCGAAGACGATGTTGGAGGCGAACACCGGCCCGAACGCGATCGCGACGGCCGCGACGACGCGCACCGGCAGCGGCAGCGACAGCAGCCACGACACCGGCACGAGCCAGGCGAGGAGCAGGGTCGCGGCGAGCAGCGCGAACGCCCAGGGCCGGGACGGCCTTCGTGGCAGCCGACGCGTGACCTCGACCGCGAGCAGCACGACGACGAGGACGCCGGCGAACACGATCGCGTTGACCACCCAGGTCGTGCCGAACAGCAGCGCCGACCAGGTGACCGCGCGGGTCTCGAGGAGGAGGAACGCGGCGCCGAGGCACGCGAGGTCGGCGTACGGCGTCATCCGGCGCAGCGGGCCGCCGACCCAGCGCACCGCCAGCAGCGACAGCAGCAGGATCACGCCGATGGTCAGCAGGAAGGTCGCGGGGACGCTCGGCGTCCGCAGGTAGAGGAACGGCCGGTCGTCGTGCACCGGGCCCGGGCCGTCGACCGAGGCGACCGTGGTCGCGTTGCTGCCCGGTGCCGGGCACTTCTGGTCGGCCTCCGCGAGCCCGACCGTGATGACCGCGCTCTGGTTGGCGTAGGTGTCGACGCAGGGCGCGTGCCCGAACGCGGCCGAGGCGGTGTTCGCCAGCCGGCCCACGAGCCAGGGCTCGCGGTAGAAGTTGTACATCGAGAACGTGCCGCCGGGCTTGAGCACGTCGCGCACGTTCTCGGCCGCCTCCTGCGTGAACAGGTAGCTCTCGAGCCGCAGCTGGTTGGAGCCCGCGACGAGGGTGAGCGAGTCCGGCAGCGCGAAGACGACGAGGTCGTACTTCCGGTCGGTGTTGTGCAGGAAGGCGCGCCCGTCGGTGATGTACGACGTGACGCGCGGGTCCTGGTAGGGGTGGTCCGGGTGGTAGGCGACCCCGAGGTCGTGGATGCGCGGGTCGATCTCGACGGCATCGACGTGCTTGGCGCCGTTGCGCAGGGCGAGGGCGACGTCGGAGCCGTTGCCCGCCCCGATCACGAGGACGTCGTCGAGCGCCGTGCCGGCGCGCCGCTCGTACGGGATCGGGTAGAACGACTGAGCGTTCACGCGTGCCGCGATCGGGACGATCGACTGGTGCGGGATGCCGTTCGCCAGCACGCTGACGCCCTGGTAGGTCGAGCCGTCCGGTGCGTCGACGGTGCGGAAGATGGTGTCGATCTTGTAGTACGGCGACCAGATCGCGCCCTGCAGCGATCCCCACAGCATCACCAGCACGACGACCGCGGTCGTCGGCCACACCGCCCACCGCGGCGTGCGCACCAGCGCGAGGGTGGCGGCCGCGAGGACGAGCGACCAGACGAGCGGCGGTGCCGACAGGAACGACATCACCGCGAAGAGCACGGTGCCGATCAGGCTGCCGACGAGGTCCCAGCGGTAGGCGTCGAGGCGGGGCAGCTCGAGGAAGCACTGCGCCGTCAGCAGGCCGGGTCCGGTCATCACCAGCGCCACCGCGGCGAACACGATGCCGAGCGTCACCACGGGCGGGAAGCCGCTCGAGGTCTGGATCGCCGTGAAGTAGATGAGGTCGCTGCCGGACCGGTCGATGCCGTCGGGCGCCACCACGACCAGCACCACGAGCGCCGCGAGGCTGGCCGGGAACCACCAGGGCGACCGGCGGCCGGGCTTGGCCATGAGGAAGCCCAGGCCGATGCCCAGGAAGGACCCGAGCAGCACGATGTTGGAGAAGTAGGCGAGGTTCAGGAGGTTGGCGCCCAGCCACCGGATGAGCATGAGCTCGGTGAAGAGCATGAGGGCGCTGGCGACGACGAGGCGCACGCGGACCGGCATGCGGCGATCCTGGCGTGCCGGGGAGTCCGGTGTGGTCGGTTCGGCGGCGGGTGGCCGCCGTGTCGCGGATCCGTCAGGGACGGTGGACGAGCTCCGCGGTCGGCTCGGCCTGGGCGTGGAACGCCCAGAAGGTCTCGGCGACTGTGTCGGGCTCGAAGCCGGGCTTGCGCAGCAGGCCGTCGATCGTGACCGTGCCGGCGTGCAGACCGGTCTCCTTGTTCTCGCGGAAGATCGCGAGGGCGAAGGCGCGCAGGGCCGCCTTGTCGAGGGTCAGCGCGATCGTGCCCGGCCAGGGGTTGAGCGAGACGCCGGAGCCGGTGACGACGAAGGTGCCGCTGCCCCGCTCCCGCATCGCCGGGGCCAGCTCCTGGTAGGTCGCGACCGCTCCGAGCGTGCCGACTGCGAGGGCGTCGAGGACCTGGTCCTTGGTGACGTCGGCCGGGCCGACGTCGATGCCCACGGAGGCGTTGTAGACGACGACGTCGGGAGTGCCGACCGCCTCGCGCAGCTCGCGCAGGGCGCCGCGCAGGGACGCCTCGTCGGCGAGGTCGGCGACGTACGCCGTGGCCCGGGTGCCCTGCTCGGCCAGCTCGGCCACGAACCGGTCGCCGGACTCGGTGTCGAGGACGAGCAGCGCGACGTCGCCCTCCCTCCCGAAGCGGCGGGCGAGCGACATCCCCAGTCCGGGGCCGACTCCGATGACGACGGTGAGCACGGACCGACGCTAGCGGAGCGGGCCGCGGCGGCAAGCCGGTCCCGCAGGACGGGCCGCCCGGACCGGCCCGGTTCACCCTCGGCGTAACCGCTCGCGGAACGTCTCGGCCCCCGCACGGGTTCATGCGACATGAGGCCTGGGGGAACCCGGGCTAGTCTTGCGAGACCAGCCGCGGCGCGGCTGCGTCTGTGGAGGAGAGTGCAGATGTTCGAGAGGTTCACCGACCGGGCTCGCCGGGTGGTCGTCCTGGCCCAGGAAGAGGCCCGGATGCTCAACCACAACTACATCGGCACCGAGCACATCCTCCTCGGCCTCATCCACGAGGGTGAGGGCGTCGCCGCCAAGGCGCTGGAGTCGCTCGGGATCTCCCTCGAGGCGGTGCGCCAGCAGGTCGAGGAGATCATCGGCCAGGGCCAGCAGGCGCCGTCCGGGCACATCCCGTTCACGCCGCGCGCCAAGAAGGTCCTCGAGCTGTCGCTGCGCGAGGCGCTGCAGCTCGGCCACAACTACATCGGCACCGAGCACATCCTGCTCGGCCTGATCCGCGAGGGCGAGGGCGTCGCCGCCCAGGTCCTCGTGAAGCTCGGCGCCGACCTCAACCGCGTCCGCCAGCAGGTCATCCAGCTGCTGTCGGGCTACCAGGGCAAGGAGCCCGCCGCCGCGGGCACCGGCCCGCAGGAGGGCACCCCCTCGACCTCCCTCGTCCTCGACCAGTTCGGCCGCAACTTCACGCAGGCCGCGCGCGAGGGCAAGCTCGACCCGGTCATCGGGCGCGAGAAGGAGATCGAGCGCATCATGCAGGTGCTCTCGCGGCGTACCAAGAACAACCCGGTGCTCATCGGCGAGCCCGGCGTCGGCAAGACCGCCGTCGTCGAGGGCCTGTCCCAGATGATCGTCAAGGGCGAGGTGCCCGAGACCCTCAAGGACAAGCAGATCTACTCCCTCGACCTCGGGGCGCTCGTCGCCGGCAGCCGCTACCGCGGCGACTTCGAGGAGCGCCTGAAGAAGGTGCTCAAGGAGATCCGCACGCGCGGCGACATCATCCTGTTCATCGACGAGATGCACACGCTCGTCGGTGCGGGTGCGGCCGAGGGCGCGATCGACGCCGCGTCGATCCTCAAGCCGATGCTCGCCCGCGGCGAGCTGCAGACGATCGGCGCGACCACCCTCGACGAGTACCGCAAGTACGTCGAGAAGGACGCCGCGCTCGAGCGCCGCTTCCAGCCGATCCAGGTTGCCGAGCCGACGCTCGCGCACACCATCGAGATCCTCAAGGGTCTGCGCGACCGGTACGAGTCGCACCACCGCGTCTCGATCACCGACGCCGCGCTGGTCGCCGCCGCGACCCTCGCCGACCGCTACATCAGCGACCGGTTCCTGCCCGACAAGGCGATCGACCTCATCGACGAGGCGGGCGCGCGCCTGCGCATCCGCCGGATGACCGCGCCGCCGGACCTGCGCGAGTTCGACGAGCGCATCGCCGACGTACGCCGCGAGAAGGAGGGCGCGATCGACGCGCAGGACTTCGAGAAGGCGGCGTCGCTGCGCGACAAGGAGAAGAACCTCCTCAACGAGAAGGCGCAGCGCGAGCGCGAGTGGAAGGCCGGCGACCTCGACGTCGTGGCCGAGGTCGACGACGAGCTCGTCGCCGAGGTCCTCGCGACCGCCACCGGCATCCCGGTCTTCAAGCTGACCGAGGAGGAGAGCTCGCGCCTCATCCACATGGAGGAGGAGCTGCACAAGCGCGTCATCGGCCAGGAGCAGGCGATCAAGTCGCTGTCCCAGGCGATCCGGCGCACGCGTGCGGGCCTCAAGGACCCGAAGCGTCCCGGTGGCTCGTTCATCTTCGCCGGCCCGTCCGGCGTCGGTAAGACCGAGCTGTCCAAGACGCTGGCGGAGTTCCTCTTCGGCGACGAGGACGCGCTGATCTCCCTCGACATGTCGGAGTTCTCGGAGAAGCACACGGTCTCGCGGCTGTTCGGCTCCCCGCCCGGCTACGTCGGCTACGAGGAGGGCGGCCAGCTCACGGAGAAGGTGCGGCGCAAGCCGTTCTCGGTGGTCCTCTTCGACGAGGTCGAGAAGGCCCACCCGGACATCTTCAACTCGCTGCTGCAGATCCTCGAGGACGGTCGCCTGACCGACTCGCAGGGCCGCGTCGTCGACTTCAAGAACACCGTCATCATCATGACGACGAACCTCGGCACGCGGGACATCGCCAAGGGCGTCAACCTCGGCTTCTCCAACTCGGAGGACACCAAGTCCTCGTACGAGCGGATGAAGGCGAAGGTCAACGACGAGCTCAAGCAGCACTTCCGGCCCGAGTTCCTCAACCGCGTCGACGACATCGTGGTGTTCCACCAGCTCACGCAGGACGAGATCGTCGAGATCGTCGACCTGATGGTGGCCCGCCTCGACCAGCGGCTCAAGGACAAGGACATGGGCATCGAGCTCACGCGGGCGGCGAAGGACATGCTCGCCGAGCGCGGCTACGACCCGGTCCTCGGTGCGCGTCCGCTGCGCCGCACGATCCAGCGCGAGATCGAGGACGCCCTGTCGGAGAAGATCCTCTTCGGCGAGCTGCGTCCGGGCTCGATCGTCGTGGTCGACGTCGAGGGCGAGGGTGCGGAGCGCGCCTTCACCTTCCGCGGCGAGACCAAGTCCGAGGTCCCGGCGATCGAGGAGATCGTCGAGGGCGTCGGCGCCGGTGCCGACGAGCCGCCGGTCGCCGAGGGCGGCGCGACCGCCTGATCCCGCAACGAACGAACGGGCCGTCCCCTCGGGGGCGGCCCGTCCGTCGTCCTAGGCCTTCGCGCGGCAGGGGGCGCGCAGGAGCGTGCGGTGCACCTCGACCTCGGGGCCGTCGAGGTAGGTCTCCCACGGGTCGCCCGCGGGCTCGAGCCCGTGCTCGGCCATGAACGCGGCGACCGCGCCGTACGCTGCCCCCATGTCGGTCCACGCGCCGACGTGCATCGCGACGACGGCACTGCCGCCCTGCAGGGTCACGGGGACGACGGCGCCGTCGGCGGCCACCGGCCCTGCGCACGGGAAGCCGGCGGTCACGCCGAAGACGTGCGCGTTCCCGGACGCGTCCATCCCGTCCTCGCCCCCGGTCGCGTAGCGCACGAACGGGGGACCGACCGGTCGCAGCCCCTGCGCACTCAACGCCGTCATCACGGCGCCGTACGCCTCGCCCACGAAGGCCCCGATCTGCTCAGCCTCGCACCGGCCCACCATCGCGGCGCCGTGCTGGGGCTCGAGGTCCTCGACGCCGATGCTCTCGATCACGGGTGCCTCCCTGGTCCGGTCGCCGTGCGGTGGAGCGCGATCGGCCACGTCATGGCCATGGCCGCAGGGTGATACTGCTCCCCATGACCCCCCGCAGTCCCCGTCGTCTCCGTACCGTGCCCGCCGCTGCGCTCGCTGCGGCCGTCGCGCTTGTCGGCCTCGTTGTCCCGGCGTACGCCGTCGCGCCCGCACCGGACACCGGCTTCGGCACGGGCGGCTCGGTGGTCGACTCGGGCCACACGCAGTACTACGACGCGCTGGCGACCGCCGACGGCGGCGTGGTCGCGGTGAGCGGCGTCGCCGACGCGGCGGCCGTGGGCGATGCCGCGGCCACAGTGACGCGGCTGGACGCGACCGGCGCCCCGGTCGGCACCTTCGGCACGGGCGGCACCACCTCGGTCACGAGGGCGGGCTACCAGCTCGTCTTCACCCAGGTGCAGCGCGGTCCGGCCGGCACGCTCGTCGCGATCGGCGGCTACGCGAAGACAGGGGCGGAGTGCGGCGTCGTCGTCGCCCGGCTCTCCGCGACGACCGGTGCGCTCGACGCGTCGTTCGGCACCGGCGGCGTCGCGCTGCTGAGCGTCGGCGGCCACCTGCAGTGCACGCAGACCGGCGTCGCGGCGCTCGTCTTCGGCCCCGTCGACGGCACCGTGCTCCCCGACGGCCGCGTGCTGGTCACCGACACCTACTACTCGGGCACGATCCTGGGCCGTCCGGACCGCAACTCCGCCTCGCGCGTGTACGTCGCCGCGCTGACGGCCACCGGTGCGCCCAGCACCGTCCTCGGCCCCACGGGCTACCGCCTGCTGCCGTTCACCACCATCGGCGCCCTCGGCCATCCGCACCTCACCGCCGACGGCTCGCCCGTCATCGGCGTCGGGACGCACCCCGGCAACGACCCGGTCGTGCAGGCGATCGGCGCGGTGCGGCTGCGGCCCGACGGCACGCCCGATCCCACGTTCAGCGGCGACGGCCTCGCCGTACGCCGACCCTTCGGCTACTACCTCGCGCCCGGCTCGGTCGAGGTCGTGCCGCAGTCGGGGCGCCGGGTCGTGGTCGGTTCCGGGATCGACACGCTCGGCGGCGGCGACGAGTACCAGGACTCCGGCGCCTTCGTGCGCTTCACCGCGACGGGCGGCACCGACATCACGTACGCGAAGGGGGTCGGCTACCTGAAGGTCCCGACCTTCTACGTCGGCCGTGCCGAGCGGCTCGCCGACGGGTCGCTCGTCGTGGCGGGTGCGGAGAACAACGGAGTGCTCTCCGCCGACGCGTTCCCGAACGTCGAGGGCCGGGTCGCGCACCTCAGCGCCGACGGCGTCGCCGACACGACCTGGGGGACCGGCGGCGTCCGCACGCTGCTGCCGCCGGGTGCGGTGCAGAGCTCGTGGAGCGGACTCGCCACCGGCGCCGACGGCGCGCTCACCTTCGCCGGCCGCTCGTCGACCGGCTCCAACGAGGCGGCCCAGCCCCCGCCCACCTGGTCGTCGACGCTGACGCGCCTCACCTCGACGCCGTCGGCGAAGGTGCGGGGCTGGCTCGAGGCACGGCTGTCGGGCGCGTACGGCGGCTGGCGCTCCTGCGGCACCACGCTCGCGACGCCGTGCGCGCTCGGGACGACGTGGTACCTCACCGGCGGCGGCTGGCCGTTCGAGGCGCGCGACGAGGCGCGGGTGATCGTGCAGGTGCAGCGCCGCGGTGCCGACGGCGTGTGGCGCTCGTACAACACCCCGACGTCGTGGGTCACCGACGACGGTGCGTTCCGCGGTGCCGGGAAGCTGGTGTCGGTGGGCCTCTACCGGTTCCGCGCCGCGGTCCCGGCGTCCGCGACCACCGTGCTCACCTACAGCCCCTGGACGTACGGCAAGCGCTGATCAGGCGGTCGCCACCCAGGACGACGTGAGGGCCTGCACCGCGGAGCCGTCGAGGTCGGCGAGCTTGATGCCGACGAAGCCTGCGGCGACGGCCGAGGTCTGGACGCGGAACGGCGTCGCCGGGTCGACGACCGCGGACACGACCACGGCTGCCGCGTCGGCCGAGCTCTGCGCGTTCGCGAAGGCGCCCGCGGTGCGCGCGAGGTAGCCGGCAGCAGCGGGTCCGTAGGGCCCGGCGGCCGCGATCATCGCCTGCGGGTCGACGCCGGCGTTCGCGACGAACGCGCTGGCGACCGCGCCCGGCTCGACCACGACCACGCGTACGCCGACCGTCGCCGCGACCGGGGCGAGGCCCTCCATGAACCCCTCGACCGCGAACTTCGCGCCGCAGTACGCCTCGTTGAACGGCTGGCCGACGATGCCGCCGACGCTCGAGATCGAGACGACGACGCCGCTGCTCGCGCGCAGGTGCGGCATCGCGGCGCGCGTCATCGCGACCACGCCGAAGAAGTTCACCTCGAACGCGGCGCGGATCGCGTCCATGGTGTCGAGCTCCACGGTGCCGAGGTGGGCGGCGCCGGCGTTGTTGACCAGCCCGTGCAGCCCGCCGTACGCCGACACCACGCCGTCGACGAGCTCGGCCACCGAGGCCTCGTCGGTGACGTCGAGACGGCGCACATCGAGCTCGACACCGGCAGCAGACGCCGCGTCGTCGAGGGCCTGCGTGCGGCCGAGGTCGCGGACCGTGGCGACGACGCGGTAGCCGGCGCGGGCCAGGCCGACGGCGGTCTCCAGCCCGATGCCGGACGAGGCACCGGTGACGATCACGGGCAGGGCGGGTGCGGCGGCAGACAACGGGGCTCCCGGGAGGCGACGGCGAGGAGCCGTCAGCGTAGGCAGGCGCGAGCGCCGCGCGAGGGAGTTCGGGAAGTCGGCTCAGGAGGGCAGGGCGAAGCGGCCGTCGGGCAGCGGGTCGACGAGCCCGTCGGCCACCAGCCCGTCGAGGGCGCGCTCGCGCTGCACGACGTCGTCCCACACCGCGTCGAGGGCGGCGCGGTCCACCGGCCCGTGGGCCTCGCGCAGCACCGACATCAGCAACCCGCGCACCTGCCGGTCGGTGCCGGCGAAGCGCTGCGCGGGGCGGGCCGGTCCGTCGTACGCCGGACGCCCCGCCGCCACCCAGGCGCAGTCGCCCGCCACCGGGCAGGCCGAGCAGCGCGGCGAGGCCGACGTGCAGACGAGCGCCCCGAGCTCCATGAGGGCGATCGACCACCCGGCGGCGGTCGCGTCGTCGTCGGGCAGGACGGAGCCCGCGAGCTCCCGCTCGGCCGCCGTGACCGAGGGGCGCGGGTGCTCGGCGCCGTCGAGCAGTCGGGCGAGGACGCGGCGCACGTTGGTGTCCAGCACGACCGCGCGCCGCCCGTAGGCGAAGGCGAGCACGGCGGCGGCGGTGTAGTCGCCGATGCCCGGCAGCGACCGCAGGTCGTCGTACGTCGAGGGCACCCGACCCTCGAACCGCTCGACGCACGCCACCGCGGCCGCGTGCAGGCGCAGCGCGCGACGCGGGTAGCCCAGCCGCCCCCACATCCGGACCGCCTCGCCGGCGGAGTCGGCCGCGAGCGCGGCGGGGGTGGGCCAGCGGCTCATCCAGGCGTCCCACGCCGGCACGACCCGGTCGACGGGGGTCTGCTGGAGCATCACCTCGCTGACCAGCACGCCCCACGGGTCGCGGTCGGCGGCCCGCCACGGCAGGTCGCGCGCCGCGGCGGCGTACCAGGACAGCAGCGGGGCGTGCAGCGGCGACTCGGGCATCTCGTCGCGCATCCTCGCACCCGACGGACCTGGCCACCTCCGGGCCGGTAGCGTGCGGCGGGTGAGCACGATGCTGCACCCGCGCGGACCCCTGCCTCCGGGCGTCTACTGGGTACGCCGGCTGCTCGCGCTGCTCGTCGTGGTGGCGCTGCTCCTCGGCGTGCGGTGGGTCTACCAGCGGACGTTCGGCTCCTCGGGCTCCTCGGACGCCTCGCCCACCACCTCGCCGACCTCCAGCCCCTCGACCTCCCCGACGAAGAGCCCGTCCGCGAGCCCCACCTCGGCCTCGCCGACGACGTCGCCGTCCGGCTCCGCGAGCCCGTCGACCACGGCGGTCCCGCTGTGCGCCGACAGCGCGATCGCGGTGACGGCGTCGACCGACGCGGCGTCGTACCCCGTCGGGTCCACCCCGCGCCTGCGGATGCGGATCCAGAACACCTCGAGCAAGCCGTGCCGCCGCGACATCGGCGCCGGGCAGAACGAACTGGTCATCACCTCGGGCAGCACCCGCGTGTGGTCGTCCGACGACTGCAACCCCGGCGGCGCCGCGCAGGTGCAGACGATCCAGCCGGGGCAGTCGTACTCGGTGACCGTCACCTGGCTCGGCAAGCTGTCCAAGAAGGGCTGCCCCGCCGACCTGCCCGAGGCCCAGGCCGGCAGCTACAAGCTCACCGGCCGCAACGGCACCGTCACCAGCAAGCCCGCCACCTTCGCCCTCACCGCAGCCAGCCCCTCCGCCTGACGCTGCTCTGACCGGGACCGCCAGGATCTGCCCACCTTCCGGCCCTTTCCCGCGGCTTTTCGGGCCCGGAAAGGGCCACTAGGTGGGCAGATCGCGGTGGGGTCACTCGTGGAGGGCGCCGGCGGTGAGGCCTCGGGCGAAGTGGCGCTGCATCGCGAAGAAGACGGCGAGCGGGATGAGGATCGCGACGAAGGTCCCGGCGCTCAGCAGGTTGTCCTGCTGCAGGGCGCCGTTGAGGTAGGACAGGTACGCCGTCACCGGGGCGTAGTCCGACCCGCCGGGGACGAACGTGCTCGCGATGAGCAGGTCGTTCCACACCCAGAGGAACTCGAAGATGCCCAGCGCCGCCAGCGTCGGCAGGCAGAGCGGAAGCACGACGGACCGGAAGATCACGGGGTGCGAGGCGCCGTCGACCCGGGCGGCGTCCACCAGCGCGCGCGGCACCTCGACCATCGCGCGGTGCAGCAGGAGCACGGCGAGCGGCAGCAGCAGCACCGCGTGGGTGAACCAGAGCGGGACGTAGGTGCCGGCGAACAGCGGCTTCCCGGCGGCGTTCGTCAGCGCCGGTACGACGGGGATCGGGCCGATCGACCAGCCGACGGAGAAGAGCTTGAGCAGCGGCAGGAGCGTCATCTGCACCGGGACCACCTGCAGCCCGACGACGATCCCGATGAGCAGCCCCGAGACCGGCACGCGCAGCCAGGCCAGCCCGTACGCCGCCATCGCGGCGATCGTCAGGCCGACGGCCATGACGGGCAGCACGATCACCAGGGAGTTCACCAGGTAGGGCCAGATGCCGGTCGGCAGCAGGTCGCCGCCGGTGAGGACCTCGGTGTAGCTGTCGAGGGAGACCTGGTGGTCGACCGCGACGCGCCACCACCCGGCATAGGCCTGCGCCTCGTTGGTGCGGAACGACGTCACGGCCAGGCCCAGGGTCGGGATCGACCAGGCCGCCGTCGCCAGCACGACCAGCGCAGTCGCCAGCCGGCTCGTGCGCCGGCGGCGGACGCCCCGTCGGCCCAGCACGCTCCGCAGCGTAGCCAGCGACAGCGCCCCCGGGTCCCGCTCGCGGGATGGCCGCAGCGGCCTCCATCTGGGCCGCGCAGGAGCCGTGCGGTGGGCGATATCGGTGCGGCCGCTGCTCCGAACCGGTGACCTCCGGGACCTCAAGTTCCCCCGGGGGGTGACGACGTTCCCTGGGAGGGGCAGCCCACCTGGGGGCGGCCTCCACCGGGGTGGGGAGGGTCGAGGTGAGGTCGTCGTACGCCGACGAGCGCCTGGCGCTCGATCCCGCGCGCCCCGTCTCGGTCGTCGTCGTGGCCGGCACCCAGGTCCGCCTGTCCCGCCTCGACCAGCTGCTCGCCTCCACCGGCGTCCTCGTCCTGGGCACCGCCCGGACCGTCGACGACGCCGTCGTGGCCGTGTGCGAGCACGGGCCGGACGTCGTCCTCCTCGACCTCGCGCTCGCCGCGGGTGGCCTCGAGCTCGTCGAGCGCGTGATGGCCCGCTGCCCGGCCCCCATCGTGCTCACCGGCGCTGCTGCCGAGGACGCCGACCTCGCGCTCGCCGCCGGGGCCGTCGACGTCGTCCCCGCCGGCAGCGAGGCGCAGGGCAGCGGCACCTACGCCCGCACCCTCTCGCGCCACATCGCCGTCGCCAGCCGCGTCCGCGTCATCACCCACCCGCGCGGCCGCCTGCGCGAGCGCGGGTACGCCGCGGAGCCCGCAGGCCCGTCGACCACCCAGCCCGCCAACGGGGAGGCCCGCCGCCGTCCGCCGCTCGTCGTCATCGGTGCCTCGACCGGAGGTCCTCCGGCGCTCGCGGCGCTGCTCGGCCAGCTGCCCGCCGACCTGCCCGCCTCCGTGGTCGTCGTCCAGCACATGGCCGAGGGCTTCGTCGAGGGCCTCGCGCAGTGGCTCGGCGACATCTCGCCGCTTCCTGTCTCCGTCGCGCTGCACGGCGACCGGCTGCGCCCCGGCCACGTCGTCCTCGCCCCGAGCGACGGCAACCTCGTGATCGAGCCCGGCTGCCGGATGTCGATCGAGGAGCCGCGCGAGGGCCAGTTCCACATCCCCGAGATCGACCGCACCTTCCGCAGCGCCGCGGCCGCGTGCCGCGAGCGTGTCGTCGGCGTGCTCCTCACGGGCATGGGTCGAGACGGTGCTGCAGGCCTGCTCGCGCTGCGTCGCGTCGGCGCGTTCACGATCGCGCAGGACGAGGTCACCAGCGCGGTGTGGGGGATGCCCGCCGCCGCCGTCGCCCTCGACGCCGCCGACCTCGAGCTGCCGCTGCCGCGCATCGCGCCGGCCATCGCCGCGGCGGTCGCCCGCCTCGGCGTCGCGGAGGCGGTGTGACATGAGCACCGTCGTCACCGGCCAGCACGAGCTCACCGACGCCGAGCACGCCGCCCTCGCGGGCTTCCTGGCCCAGCAGGCCGGCCTCGTCTTCGACCAGAGCCGCCGACGCGGGCTGTCGAGCATCGTCACCGAGCGGTTGGCCGCGACAGGCGCCGCCGACCTCGGCGCCTACCTGGCGCAGATCAGCAGCCCGGGCGGCGAGGAGGAGCGCCAGACGCTGCTCGACTCCGTGACGATCCCGGAGACGCACTTCTTCCGGAACCCGCCGCAGATGACGGCCCTCGAGCGCCGGCTCATGCCCGAGCTGCTGCGTCGCGCGGTGGCCCGCGGCCGCCCGCTCACGATCTGGAGCGCCGGCTGCTCGACCGGCGAGGAGGCGTACTCGCTGGCGATGATCGCCCGCGAGGTCGCCGCGACCCTGCCGCAGGCGCCCGAGATCCGCGTCATCGCGACCGACCTGTCGTCGCAGGCGGTCGCCGCCGCGCGTCGCGCCCGCTACCAGGGCCGCTCGCTGACGCTCGTCGACGAGGCCCGGCTGCGCTCGTGGTTCGCGAAGCAGAAGGACGGCAGCTACGCCGTCGTCCCGGAGATCCGCGACCTCGTCGACGTGCGCCTGCACAACCTCGTCACCGACGCGCCGCCGTTCGGCCCCGGCGAGGTCGACCTCGTCGTCTGCCGCAACGTCACCATCTACTTCGCACGCGACACGATGCGCGACCTCGTGGGCCGCTTCTACGGCGTCCTCGCCGCCGGCGGCTACCTGCTCGTGGGTCACGCCGAGACGCTCTGGCAGGTCACCGACGCGTTCACGCTCGTGACGCTCGGGGACGCCTTCGCCTACCGCAAGGACGTCGCGGCCAGCCTCGAGCCCGTGCCCGAGCCGCTGCCGGTCGAGCCGGAGCCGCCGCGACGCGTCGTGCGGCGCGCGCCCGACATCGGCGGCCAGTACCCCGACGCGCACCCGCGCCCGCGACCGCCGGTCGACAGCGTCCCGGACCCGGACCACGCGAACGACCTGCTGCGCCTGGCGCGCGAGGCCCTCGAGCAGACGCGGTACGCCGAGGCCGCCCGCCTCGCCTCCGCGGCCGCTCACGCCAGTCCCTTCGAGGTCGACGCCTACCTGGTCGAGGGCCGCGCCCGCGCCACCGTCGGCGACGACGAGGGCTCGCTCGTCGCGCTGCGCAAGGCGGTTTACCTCGCCCCGCAGAACGGCCACGCCCGCTTCCTGCTCGCCGGCGCGCTCGCCCGCTGCGGCGAGCACGCGGCCGCTGCCCGCGAGTACCGCGCGGCCGCCCAGACGCTGCCCGAGGCCTCGCCCCAGGACCTCGTCGACCTGCTCGACGGCTGCGACGTCGCCGAGCTCGTGTCGCTCTGCCAGCGGCTGGCCGCCGAGAACGACCTGCGGGCCACCGGCACAGCGTCATGACCTCGCCGTTCGCCCCGGCGTCGCCGGGCGGCGCGCAGGCGGCGGACGCACCCGCGCGCACGTCGTCCGCTGCCTCGCCCACGCCGGCGGATGCCCCCGCCCGGCCCTCGTCGGTCGTCGCCCTCGACCCCGCGGCGAAGCCGCGCGGCACGTCCTTCCGCGCGGCCCCGGTCGAGCTCGAGGCGGTCGCCGCGCCGGACGCGCCGTCGTGCCGCCGGACGCCCGACGGCTACGTCGTGTTCGCGGTCGGCTCCACGTCGTACGCCGTCCCCGTCGAGGAGGTCGGCTCGGTGCTGCGCCCCGAGTCCCTCGAGCTGCTCGCCTCGCCGCAGCGGCCGCGCTACGGGCGCGGGGTGGCGCTCGTCGACGTCCGCGGCCGTGCGATCCCGGTGGTCGACCTGCGCGCCGACCCGTCGCGCCCCGGCGAGGTCCTGCTCCCGCTGTACCGCCACCACGTCGGCCTCGTCGTCGACCGCGTCGTCGCGGTCCGCCCGGCCGAGGACCTCGTGCCCGAGCCCGACGGGCTTCCCGACGTCCTGCCGGAGTACGCGCAGGGGATCCTGCGCCCGGTCGACGGCGGCCCGCACCTGCTCCTGGTCGCGATGCCCGACGCCGCGGCCCTCGAGCCCGCGACCTAGGTCAGCGGGACCTCTCGGCGAGCACGATGCCGACGAGGACGACGACGCCGCCGAGGATCTGCACCGGCGCGAGGATCTCGCCGAGCACGATCCACGCGATCACTCCCGCGATCACCGGCTCGCTCATGCCGACCACCGACGCCTGCGACGCGCTGATGTGGCGCATCGAGGCCATCGCGAGCGCGAACGGGACGACGGTGCCGAGCACCACCATGTAGGCGACGTACAGCCACGACGGCAGCTCCGGCCCGACGCCCGCGAACTGCGCCGTGAAGCTGAGGTACTCCCACGGATAGCTCCACCACGGGGCGGCGACCACCCAGAACAGCGACGCCGCGATGAAGCCGAACATCACCAGCGACACCGGGTCGCGGTGCGCGACCAGGCTCTCGCCGGAGAGGAAGTAGAAGGCGAGCGCGATCGCCGCGACGATGCCCGCGAGCAGCCCCCACGCGTCGAGGGTGAGCCCGGCCCAGACCTGGGCCACCATCGCGAGGCCGATCATGGCGAGGGCAAGGGCGGCGAAGACCCGGTTGCTCACGGGCTGGCGGCGTACGAACTTCACATACAGCGCCACCATGATCGGGGCGGTGAACTCGATGAGCAGCGCGATGCTGATCGGCATCCGCTGCAGCGCGACGAGGTAGAGGGTCTGCGTCGCGGCGATGCCGAGGATGCCGTACGCCAGCAGCGGCACGACCTCCGACCGGCGCAGCCGAAGCGCCGACCGGTTGCGGATCGAGATCCACACGAGGAGCACGACCGCGGCGAGGGTGACCCGGATCTCCGAGAGCCGGTACCAGGGGATGCCGTGCTCGAGGATGATCTTGGCGACCACGCCGTTGAGCGACCACAGGGTGGCGGCGGTCAGGTAGAAGGCATAGCCCAGCAGCGGCCGGCGGTCGACCTGCTCGACGCCGACGGGCCCTTCGAGGGTCGTCACGGGGCGGTGGCGCCCGCCACTGCCCCCGCTGCCCGGTACACGTCCACCGTCTTCGCGGCCACGACGTCCCAGCCGAAGTGCGCGACCGCGCGCTCGCGCCCGGCGACCCCCATCGCCGCGGCGCGCTCGGGCTCGGCGACGAGGCGGTTCACGGCCTCGGCGAACTCGCGCTCGAACTTCTCGGTGTCGTCGGCGTCGTAGTGCACGAGCAGGCCGGTCTCGCCCTCGGCCACGACCTCGGGGATGCCGCCGACGTCGGAGGCCACGACAGCCGTGCCGCACGCCATCGCCTCGAGGTTCACGATGCCCAGCGGCTCGTAGACCGAGGGGCAGAGGAACGCGAGCGCGTGGCTGTAGAGTTGCATGACGACGGGGCGCGGCGCGTGCTCCTTGATCCAGACGACCGGGCGCACCTTCTCCAGCTCGGCCACGGCCTTCGCGGTCTCGGTGCCGATCGACTCCTCGTCGGGCGACGACGCGCAGAACACCAGCGTGACCGACGGGTCGATGTCGCGCGCGGCCGCGAGCAGGTGCCGGATGCCCTTCTGGCGGGTGATGCGCCCGACGAACACGACGAACGGCTTCTCCGGGTCGACGCCGTACTCCGCGAGGCGGTCGGCGTTCTCGACCGGGTGCCAGCGGTGCGGGTCGATGCCGTTGCGGACGACGTGGACGCGGTCCGGGTCGACGAACGGGTAGCAGTCCAGGACGTCGCGGCGCATGCCGTCGGACACCGCGATGATCGCCGCGGCCTCGCGGTACGCCGACGACTCGATCCACGACGAGACCCGGTAGCCGCCGCCGAGCTGCTCGGCCTTCCACGGCCGGCGCGGCTCCAGCGAGTGGGCCGTGATCACGTGCGGGATCCCGTAGAGCTCCCCGGCCACGTGGCCCGCGTGGTTGGCGTACCAGGTGTGCGAGTGGACGACGTCGAGGTGGTCGAGGGTGCGGACCATGTCGAGGTCGACGGCGAGGATCTGCAGCACCGAGGGCGCCTTGGCGAAGTCCGCGGGCACCTGGTGCCCCCGGGCGCCGTCGCGGGTCGGCCCGAAGGCGTGCACGCGGATGTCGGCCAGCGGCCGCAGCTCGCGCACGAGCTCGTCGACATGGACGCCGGCCCCGCCGTAGATGTCCGGCGGCCACTCCCGGGTGAGGATCCCTACGCGCAACACGTACGTCAGCGTAGAGGTCTGGGTAGTGTGAGGGCGTGGCCAACCGCGACGTGCTCGGGATCGTCCTCGCCGGCGGCGAGGGCAAGCGCCTCATGCCCCTCACCGCCGACCGCGCCAAGCCCGCGGTCCCCTTCGGGGGCGCCTACCGCCTCGTCGACTTCGTGCTCTCGAACCTGGTCAACGCCGGCTACCTCCGGATCTGCGTCCTGACCCAGTACAAGAGCCACTCCCTGGACCGCCACATCACGACCACCTGGCGGATGTCGACCCTCCTCGGGAACTACATCACCCCGGTCCCGGCCCAGCAGCGCCTCGGCCCCCGCTGGTACACCGGCAGCGCCGACGCGATCTTCCAGAGCCTCAACCTCGTCTACGACGAGAGCCCGACGTACGTCGTCGTCTTCGGCGCCGACCACGTCTACCGCATGGACCCCGAGCAGATGGTGCGCCAGCACATCGAGTCCGGGGCGGGCGTCACCGTCGCGGGCATCCGGGTGCCCAAGGAGCAGGCCGACCAGTTCGGGTGCATCGAGACCGCGGCCGACGGCCGCACCATCTCGCGGTTCGTCGAGAAGCCGACCGACCCGCCGACGATCCCCGGCGACCCCGACCACGTCTACGCCTCGATGGGCAACTACGTCTTCACCACCGACGTCCTGGTCGAGGCGCTGCGCATCGACGCCGGCGACGACGGCTCCGTGCACGACATGGGCGGCAACATCATCCCGATGATGACCGCGCAGGGGATCGCGCAGGTCTACGACTTCGCCGACAACGAGGTGCCCGGCACCACCGACCGCGACCGCGGCTACTGGCGCGACGTCGGGACGCTCGACGCCTACCACGACGCGCACATGGACCTCGTGTCCGTGCACCCGATCTTCAACCTCTACAACCGGCAGTGGCCGATCCTGTCGCACCTGCCGCCGCTGCCCCCCGCGAAGTTCGTGGAGGGCGGCAACTCCCACGAGTCGATGGTGGGCGCGGGCTCGATCATCGCCGGTGCGCACGTGCGCAACTCGGTGCTGAGCTACGACGTCAACATCCGCGAGGGCGCCTACGTCGAGGGCTCGGTGATCATGCCGGGGGTGAAGATCGGCCGCGGTGCCGTCGTACGCCGGGCCATCCTCGACAAGAACGTGCAGGTGCCCGACGGCGCCCAGATCGGTGTCGACCTCGCGGTCGACCGCGAGCGCTACACCGTCAGCGACGGCGGCATCATCGTCGTGGGCAAGGGCCAGAAGGTCGAGCTCGGCTGACCTGCCGCTAGCGCTGGACGCCCGCGTGGAGCAGGGCGTGGTCGCGCGCCTCGGCGCGCACGGTGGCGCGGTTGCGGCGTCCGGCGGTGCGCCAGCCGCACGAGCACTCGGCGTGCATGAACCGGCCGTCGACGACCCGGACCTCGTGCGTCAGCTGGTCGGGCCGGCTGGGGACCGTGACATCGTCGGGCGCCGTCCGCAGGTCGACGACCTGGTCGTCGGCACGGGCGTCGACGCGGTGGTCGACAGGCTCGTGCGCGGTGGGGGAAGACACGCCTGCCACGGTAGCCCAGGGTCCGGCGGCGCAGCAGGGGTTCCCCGCTGTTAGCTGCGGCTCCAAGCATGCGCGGTGCTTTTTGCGGCTCCAGGCGAGCGCGGGCTTGCTGCGCTCGCTGTCCGTCGTGAGCCGTGACCCTTCGGGCCCCGTCTCACGGCGGACGCGCTCGCGTCGCCGGCGCGCCGGGGACCGGTCGGCTCGGGCCCTGACGGGCCGTCGCCGGCCGGTGCGACCTTCGGCCGCGCGGCGCGCACGTCCGGTGGCTGGGTCGACGGGTGCCGGTCGGGACGAGCGGGTCCGGTCGGCTGTGTTTTCTGCGGCTCCAGGCGAGCGCGGTGTTTGTTGCGGCTCCAAGCGAGCGCGGGCTCGCTGCGCTCGCTGTCCGTCGTGAGCCGCGACCCTTCGGGCCCCGTCTCACGGCGGACGCGCTCGCGTCGCCGGGCGCGCCGGGGACCGGTCGGCTCGGGCCCCAGGGGGCCGTCGCCGGCCGGTGCGGCCTTCGGCCGCGCGGCGCGCACGTCCGGTGGCTGGGTCGCGTCCAGCCGGGCGTGACGGGCGGTTCCAGTTGAGACCCGGAGAAGCTCAGCCGTTGAGGGCGTCGAGGAGGCCGCCCAGGCCCTCGAGCAGGCTGCTCGGGTCGACCGACACCGAGGGGGCCTTCACGTCGACGGGGGCGCCGAAGTCGGTCATGCCCAGCGACAGCCGGATGCCCTCGTCGCCGCTGCTCGCGGTGGCCTCCAGCTGGACCAGCCGGCCCTGGTCGTCGACCCACAGGTCGACCGGGACCGAGGCCGCGGACGTGATCGCGCCGAGGTCCGCTCCAGGGAGCGCCGGGAGGTCCTTGAGGAACGACGAGGCGTCGAGGGTGGCGTGGTACTTCGTGGTCGGCACGCCGCCGACGTCCTGGCGGGCGACCTTCTCGACCGTGCCGACCTGGCGCAGCGCGGCGAGGAGGTCCTCGACGCCGGCCGAGGTGGCCAGGCGGGCCAGCGGGTTGTCGGCGGAGGCGGTGGCGTCGGAGCCGAGGTCGGCCTTCACCCACACCGCGGGGAGCAGGTCGATCCCCTGCACCTGCACGTAGGCGGTGCCGTCGACCACGATCTCGTGGACCGAGGCGGCGGTGCCCCCGAGAGCGCCCGAGGGGAGGGAGGCGGTGAGGTCGGCCCGGCTGCCGTCGAGGGCGACGCGGCCGTCGAGGGCGAGCCCGACCGGGTCGGTGCCGAGGGTGCGCACGTCGAGCGCGACCCGCGCGGTGCCGGCCTGCTGGGTCGCGGCGGCCGCCGCGAGCACGGCGTCGCGGGCGTCGGCGCGCTGGATCGTGCCGCTGGACACGCTCGCGCAGCCGGTGAGGAGCAGCAGCGCCCCGGCGGTGACGACGACGGACGTGCGGCGCATGGGGAACCCCCGTTCCTGACCGCCCGGGCGGCGGCCGGCCCCATCCTCACACGGCCTCTCCTGGATGGCCGAACGGTCGTGACCGTCCCGTCACCGCTCCGCGACCGGGCCGAGTCAGGACTCGAAGTCCACCACGGTGCGGGAGGTGATGCGCGGCTTGAGCCAGGTGGCGAACTCCTGGTGCACCGGGTCCTGCTGGTAGGCACGCAGGCCGGCGACGTCGTCGTGGGTGGTGATGAGCACGAGGTCGGCGGCACCGGTGTCGCCGACGACGTCGAGGCCGACGGTCAGCGTGAGCAGGTCGTCGATCCGCCCGACGAGCGCCTCGAGCCGGTCGCGGCACTCCTCGCGGTCCGCACGGGCGGTGAAGGTGAAGGACACGACGTGGGTCAGCACGTCCGCGAGCCTAGGCCCTCGGCGTACGGCGGCTCCGCGGACTACCGTGGCAGCGGAAGATCGACGCACGACGGAGGGTGGCAGCGGTGGTCGACGTGCAGATCGTCGAGGTCTCGCCGCGCGACGGCCTGCAGAACGATCCCGCGACCTTGACGACCGAGCAGAAGGTGGGGCTCGTGCAGCGCGCCCTCGCCGCCGGGCTGCGCCGGGCCGAGGTCGCGTCGTTCGTGAACCCGAAGCGCGTGCCGCAGATGGCCGATGCCGAGGA
>JAKOVT010000473.1 GCA_029781935.1 Actinomycetes bacterium
CGACGTCTCCACGATCGTGCCGATGATCGAGGAGCCGGTGACCTCCTTCCAGGCCTCGGCGATCGTGACCGAGCACGGCCAGGCCTGGATCTGGGGCTACGACCAGAAGTCGCAGGCGCGCCACCTGATCCGCGACGCCGCGCACCCCGACGTCCGCGACGAGCTGTGGGAGGAGGCGCGGGCCCTCAAGCTCGCGTAGCCCTGATCGCCTAGGGTTCGGGACACCCGCTCCCGAGGAGGTACGCCGTGCCCGACGAGCCGCTCGCCATGGTCGTGGAGTTCCGCGCCGCACCCGGGAGGGTCGACGAGCTGAAGGCCGCGCTGCTCGCCATCGTCGGCCCGTCCCGCGCCGAGGACGGCTGCCTGCGCTACGACCTGCACGTCGACCGCGAGGACCCCGACGTCCTGGCGTTCTACGAGGTCTGGGCGACGCCGGAGGCGCACGCCGCGCACGACCGCACGCCGCACATCGAGCACGTGCGCACCGTGCTGCCCGGCCTGGTGGCCGAGCGCCGGGTGCTGCGCATGACCCCGATCGAGCCGTAGTGGCGCGCACGCTCGACCCCGGGTGGGAGCACCGGCAGCTGATCGTCGACGGCCGCCGGACCTTCGTCCGCGTCGGTCCCGACGTACCCGGTGCCACGCCTCTCGTGCATGTGCACGGCTTCGCCATCTCCGGCGAGTACCTCATGCCCACGGCACGGCTGCTGCAGGACCAGGCGCGCCAGATCGTCCCGGACCTGCCCGGGTACGGCGCGAGCCAGAAACCTCCTCGGCCCCACGACATACCGACCCTCGCCGACTCGGTGCTGCGGGTGCTCGACGCGATGGACGTCGAGAGGGCCGTGTTCGTGGGCAACTCGATGGGCTGCCCCATCAGCCTCGAGCTCGCCGACCGCCACACCGACCGCACCGAGCGGGTGGTGCTCTGCGCGCCGGCGGGCGGCCTCAACAACCAGCCGCTGCGACGCGCCGTGGGCCAGCTCGCGGTCGACGGCGTGCGCGAGAACCCGCGCATGGCCGCCGTCGCCGTCCCCGACTACGTCCGCTTCGGGCCGGTCAACGCGCTGCGGCTGTTCGGGGAGATGACGCGCTTCCCGGCGCTCGAGCGGCTGCTCGAGTGCGCGGTGCCCGCGCTCGGCGTGCTCGGCAGCCGCGACCCGCTGCTCCCGAAACGGGCGCGGGTGCTCGAGGTGGGGCGCCAGCTGCCGCCGCACGTGACGATCGCCGTCATCACGGGCGCGGCGCACGCGATCAACTTCAGCCATCCCGGCGAGCTCGCGCACGTGATCCGCTGCTGGCTGGCCGGCGAGCCGATCACCGACGACCCCGACCAGCCCGGCCTCACCAGCGTCCTCGAGGTCCCGCGCGGCTGAGGCGCGCCGCTCGAAGGCGCACCTGCGTGCCTGCGAGGATCGTCGGTGGCAGGGTGTCGAATCCGGGCGTCCCCGTTCGTGCAGGGGGTGAGGGCGGGCTCCGGACCCGCCGTAGGCAGGAGGAGCAGCCGTGGCCGAGTACCTCATCTACTTCAACCAGCAGTGGGTCGGCGACCACTCGGAGGAGTGGTTCCTGTCGCGCGTGGAGCCGTCGATGGCGGTCGTGCGCGACATGGAGGCCGCCGGCGTCCTGGTGTACGCCGGAGGTCTCGAGGAGGGCGCGCCGGTGGTCTCGGCCGACGCGACCAGCGGAGAGCTGCTCGTCACCGACGGACCGTACGTCGAGACCAAGGAGTTCCTCGGCGGCCTGACCATCGTCGAGGTAGAGACCGAGGAGGAGGCCCGAAGGTGGGCCGGGCGCCTCGCGGAGGGGTGCGGCTGGCCCCAGGAGGTGCGGCTGTTCAAGTCGCGGCCCGACGGCATCACCGGCCGACGCTCCCCGGAGCCGGTCGGCGGACCCGAGGCGCGCGACTACCTCATCTACTTCAACCAGCAGTGGGTCGGCGACCACACCGAGGAGTGGTTCCGGTCCCGCGGACCGCTGGCGATGGCGGTGGTCCACGACCTGGAGGCATCCGGCGCGCTGATCTACACCGGCGGCCTTGAGGAGGAGATCGAGGACGCGTTCAGCGCCGACGCCACCAGCGGCGAGGTGCTGATCACCGACGGTCCGTACGTCGAGACCAAGGAGTTCCTCGGCGGCCTCGCGATCATCGCGGTGGCCTCCGAGGACGAGGCCCGGACCTGGGCCGGTCGGATCGCCGAGGCCTGCGGCTGGCCGCAGGAGCTGCGCCGTTTCGGCCGCCCCCCGCAGCCCTAGCAGGGACGCGCTCCCTGCGACGCGTTCCTGCTCACGCAGCAGGGATCAGTGCGGGATGCCGATGGGGAGACCGTCGAGGCGGCGCTTCGCCATGCCGGCCAACGACTCCCAGATCACGCGGTGCCCGTTGTTCGCGGTGCTGTCGGCGTGGTCGTAGGCAGGCGCGACCTCGACCACGTCGAGCCCGACCACGCGCGTGTCGAGAGCGATCCGACGCACGATGCGCAGCAGGTCGACCGGTGCCATCCCGCCCGGCTCCGGAGTCCCGGTGCCCGGCGCGAACCCCGGGTCGAGGACGTCGATGTCGACCGACAGGTAGACGAACTCCGGGCCGTCGAGCGCCTCGTCGATGACCCGGTCGATGACGGTCTTGATGCCGTCGTCCCAGATCTCCTGCATGAAGTGGGTCTTCATCTCCTGCTCGCGCATCCAGGCGACGACGTCGGCCGGCGGCCAGTACCCGCGGAGCCCGACCTGCACGAAGTTCTTGCCCTTGATGGCTCCGCTCTCGATGAGGCGGCGCATCGGGGTGCCGTGGCTGGCCAGGTTGCCCGCCTCGTCGTTCGCGGTGTCGGCGTGGGCGTCGAAGTGGATGAGACCCACGTTGCCGTGACCGAGGTGGTCGGCCACCGCCGTCGCGGCGGGCCAGGTGATCGCGTGGTCCCCGCCGAGCACCACCGGGACGATGCCGCGCGTGGCGACGGCGCTCACCCGGTCGTGGATCGCCTGGCGCGACGGCTCCCACAGGCCCCAGGCGCAGGCCGCGTCGCCGTAGTCGACGACGTCGAGGTGGTCGAAGATCTCGAGCTCGAGGTCGAGGTGGTAGCTGCCGGGCGTGTGCGCGTTGCGGAGCGCGCGGGGGCCAAAGCGGGCTCCCGGGCGGTACGACGTGCCGCCGTCCCACGGCGCGCCGACGACGGCGACGTCGGGTCGCCACTCGTCGAGCTGCTCGGGCTCGGACAGGAACGGCCGGTGGCCGAACGTGCCGAGCCCGGTGCCGTCGAACCCCTCGAGCTGCTCGCGCATGCCGGGCGGCAGCTTCTCCATCCCCATATCCATGGCCGCACCCTAGGGGGCGGCGGCCCGGTCAGCCGGACTCCGCCCAGTGGCCGGGGCGCTCGCGGTCGTCGTCGAGCCACGTGGCGCGGTCGCCACGGGCCGAGACCAGCTGGGAGTCGAG
>JAKOVT010000490.1 GCA_029781935.1 Actinomycetes bacterium
CTTGTCCGCGAGCTTGCGGTCGAGCTTGAGCTCCATGTTCCCCGTGCCCTTGAACTCCTCGAAGATGACCTCGTCCATGCGGGACCCGGTCTCCACGAGGGCGGTGGCCAGGATCGTGAGCGACCCGCCGTTCTCGATGTTGCGGGCGGCGCCGAAGAACCGCTTCGGCGGGTAGAGCGCCGCGGAGTCGACACCACCGGAGAGGATGCGGCCCGACGCGGGCGCCGCGAGGTTGTAGGCACGGCCGAGACGGGTCATCGAGTCGAGCAGGACGACGACGTCGTGCCCGAGCTCGACGAGGCGCTTGGCGCGCTCGATCGCCAGCTCGGCGACGGTGGTGTGGTCGTCCGCGGGGCGGTCGAAGGTCGAGGCGATGACCTCGCCCTTCACCGACCGCTGCATGTCCGTGACCTCCTCGGGGCGCTCGTCGACGAGCACGACCATGAGGTGGACCTCGGGGTTGTTGGTCGTGATCGCGTTGGCGATCGCCTGCAGGATCATCGTCTTGCCCGCCTTGGGCGGCGACACGATGAGGCCGCGCTGGCCCTTGCCGATCGGCGCCACGAGGTCGATCACGCGCGTCACGAGGTTGCCCGGGGTCGTCTCCAGACGCAGCCGGTCCTGCGGGTAGAGCGGAGTCAGCTTGCCGAACTCCACGCGGTTCTTGGAGGCCTCGGGGTCGGCGCCGTTGACGGTCTCGACGCGCACGAGCGGGTTGAACTTCTGCGCCTTCTCGCCCTCGCGCGGCTGGCGCACCACGCCGGTGACGGCGTCGCCCTTACGAAGGCCGTAGCGCTTGACCATGGCGAGCGAGACGTAGACGTCGTTGTGGCCGGGCAGGTAGCCGCTGGTGCGCACGAACGCGTAGCTGTCGAGGATGTCGAGGATGCCGGCCACCGGGAGCAGGACGTCGTCCTCGCTCACCTCGACCTCGCCCTCGAACCCGCGCGGGCGGCGCTCGCGGTTGTTGCGGCCGCCGCCCTCGAACCCGCCGCGATCGCGGTCGCGGCCCCGGCGCCGACGGCGGCTGCGGCCGCCGCGGTCGTCGTCGTCGTAGCCACGGTCGTTGCCGCCCTGGCGGTCGTTCTGCTGGCCGCCCTGCCGGTCGTTCTGCTGGCGGTCGTTGCCGCCCTGCCGGTCGTTCTGCTGGCGGTCGTTGCCGCCCTGCCGGTCGCCCTGCTGACGGTCGTTCTGCTGACGGTCGCCTTGCTGACGGTCGTTCTGCTGACGGTCGCTCTGCTGACGCTCGGCGCGGGCGGGGCGGTCGCCGCGGTCCTCGCGGGCCGGGCGGTCGCCGGCGGCGGCGTCCTCGCGATCGGCGCGCAGAGCCTCGGTCGGCTCGGACGCGCTGCCGGACTGCTCGCGGCCGGGCTCGCGCTCGCGACGCGGACGGCTGCCCGTCCGGTCGCCGGATCCGTTGCCGGAGCTGCGGCCGCTCGGCGCCTGGTGGGCGCTGATCGCCGCGACCAGGTCGGCCTTGCGCATGCCGGAGGCCCCGGTGATGCCGAGCTGGCCGGCGAGGGCCTTGAGCTCGGGCAGGAGCATGGAGGAGAGCGAGCCGCGCGCGGCGGTGCTCTGGGTGGTCTCGGTCACCGAGTGGACCCACTTCTTCTCAGGCGGTAGGGAGCTCTCGCGTCCCGTCGGGACGCGGGCCGCAGGACGTCTCGGGAGGACGGGCTGCGGGAGGCACCAGGTGGGAAGCCCTGATCCGAGGGAGGTGAGAACGATTAGTGCGTGGCCTCGACGGATCCCGCTGACAGCGGTGGGTCCGGGTGCGTGAGCAGGATAACACCCCTGCGATCCTGCGGCGTCCACCGGCGTCCTACGACCGGACGCGGGCGTGTCCGGGCTCGCACCGCCCGGCGCCCGTGGTCAGGCGTCGAGCGGGAGCACCCGCGCTCCGCCGGCGTCGAACTCGAGGACCGACGTCTCGAAACGCGCACCGGCGAGCTCGGCCACGCGGGGCGCCGAGACGGAGTCGGTCAGGGCGAGCACGGTGGGTCCGGCACCGCTGACGGCGGCAGGGATGCCGCTCGCGCGGAGCTTGGCGACGAGGTCGAGGCTCCGGGGGTAGGCAGCGCGCCGGTAGCCCTGGTGCAGCCGGTCGTCGGTCGCGTCCATGAGCAGATCGGTCCGGCTGGTCAGAGCGGTGAGGAGCAGTGCCGCCCGCGCGGCGTTGTACGCCGCGTCGGCGTGCGGCACGGTCTCGGGCAGCATCCCGCGGGCCTTGCGGGTCGGGACCGATGTCGAGGGCACCGACACGACCGGCACGATCGCCGAGGCCGGCTCCGCGCGCAGCAGGTGGATCGACGCGTCGTCGCGGGTCCAGGCCACGGTCACGCCGCCGTGCAGCGCGGCGGCCACGTTGTCGGGGTGGCCCTCGAGCGACGTCGCGAGGTCGAGGAGCGCCGAGTCGGGGAAGCGGTCGTCGCCACCGACGACGAGCGCACGCGCCAGCACGAGGCCGGACACGATGGCCGCAGCGGACGAGCCGAGACCGCGGCCGTGGGGAATCCTGTTGGCGCACACCAGATCCAGGCCGCGGGGACGACCGCCGAGCACGTCGAAGGCCTTGAGCATCGACTTGGCGACGAGGTGCCGGTGGTCGCGCGCCACGGTGTCGGCGCCCTCGCCGTGCACGTCGACGCGCACCCCAGGATCGTCCGACACCTGGGCGACGACGTCGTCGTAGAGGGACAGCGCGGCACCGAACGCGTCGAAGCCGGGGCCGAGGTTGGCCGACGTCGCGGGCACGCGCACGCGCAGCGGTGCCGCACGGAACGTGGGCCGACCGCCGGGCGGCGGGGTCACGCCAGACCCAGCTGCACGGCCGCCGACACGGCGTCGACCGGGACCTTCACCGGCTGCGGCGCGCCCGCGATCGCCCACTCGGGGTCCTTGAGGCCGTTGCCCGTCACCGTGCAGA
>JAKOVT010000006.1 GCA_029781935.1 Actinomycetes bacterium
GCTGATGACGATGAGGCCACCCTTGTGCGCCTTGAGGAAGTCGCGCAGCCACACGATGGAGTCGGCATCGAGGTGGTTGGTCGGCTCGTCGAGCAGGAGGGTCTCGGCCCCGGAGAACAGGATCCGCGAGAGCTCCACCCGCCGGCGCTGACCGCCCGAGAGCGTGCCCAGCGGCTGGTCGAGCACCCGCTCCGGCAGCCCGAGGCTGGAGGCGATCGCCGCCGCCTCGGACTCTGCGGCGTACCCGCCCTGGGCGAGGAACTCGGCCTCGGCGTTGGAGTAGCGGCGCATCGCCTTGTCGCGGGAGGAGTCGTCCTCGGCCTCGGCGATGCGCCGCTCGTTCGCCCGCATCCGCCGCACGGCCTCGTCGAGACCCCGGGCGGACAGGATGCGATCGCGGGCGAGCTCCTCGAGGTCGACGTCGCGCGGGTCCTGCGGCAGGTAGCCGATCTCCCCGCTGCGCGACACCGTGCCTGCGGCCGGCTCGCCCTCACCGGCGAGCACGCGGGTCATCGTCGTCTTGCCGGCGCCGTTGCGACCCACGAGCCCCACCCGGTCGCCCGGGCCCACCCGGAACGACGCGGCGTCGAGCAGCAGGCGCGCACCGGCGCGCAGCTCGAGGCCCTGGACGGAGATGGTCACGAGACACAGAGCCTAGTCGCCGCAGCGGTGCTCCCCCGACCACGTATCGGTGCCGTGGCTCACCTCCGGTCGGCCACCCAGGCGGCGACAGCAGGCGAGAGCGGCACGTCGGCCGGGATCGCGGGGTGCGGCAGCGGCTCGCCCGGCACCTCGCGGACCGGGACGACGCCCACCCAGGTCCGCGTGAGGTCGTCCTCCTCGTCGACGTGACCCGGCCAGCCCTCGCGCACCTTCGCGGCCGCCTCGGTGATGGGCAGGCGCAGCACCGTCGTGGCGCGGAGCTCCTGCGCGTCCGGGGGTGCGGCCTCGGCCCAGCGCCCGGGCAGCAGCCGCTCGGAGAACGCCTCGAGGGCAGCGAGCTTCTCGGCGTCGTCGACGACCTCCTCGGCGGTGCCGCGGAGCACCACCGAGCGGTAGTTCACGCTGTGGTTGAACATCCGGTGGGCCAGCACCAGCCCGTCGAGAATCGTGACCGCGAGGGAGACGTCGGTCCCGCGACCGGCCCGGCGCAGGTGCCGGCTGGCCGCGGAGCCGTGCAGGTAGACCAGATCGCCGACCCGCGCGTGCTGCATCGGGATCACGAGGGGGCGCCTGTCGACGTCGAC
>JAKOVT010000012.1 GCA_029781935.1 Actinomycetes bacterium
CGGTCAGCACCGGATCGGAGATGAAGTTCGCGACGAACCCCAGCCGCGCGACGCTGGCGAGCAGGAGGAACGCGCCGGTCAGCAGCGCGAGCGTGGCGGCCGCCGCCGCGACCTCGGCCGGGCCCTTTCCGCCTGCCGCGAGCGCGAGCTGGTGCGCCGTCAGGATCGCGATCGTGGACGTGCAGCTCACGCTCAGCGCCCGCGACGTGCCGAGGAGCGCGTAGACCAGCATCGGCACCAGCGCGACGTACAGGCCCATCTCCACGCCGAGGCCGGCGATCGTCGCGTAGGCCATGGCTTGCGGAATCACCACCGCCGCCGCGGTCAGGCCGGCCACGACGTCCCCGCGCAGCCAATCGCGCTGGTACGACAGCAGCCAGTGAGCGTGCCGGTGTTCCTTGTTCAGCATATCCTCCTCCCGGCAGGAGCGTCGTCCTCGATCTCGACGGCTCCCGCACCCGCGGTCGATGCGTCAGGCATCGGGGCCACGGCACCGCAGCTTCGTTCGCCACCGCGGACTCGGCCGACGCGCGCGACGATCCGCGCGGCCTGGCCCTCGGACCCGGGTTCGCGACCGGGTCCGCGTCCACACGGGCGTTTCCGCGGGATCGCCGACCTCATGGTCACGAACGAGTCGGCCCCCGGCGTGCGGCGTCGCCCGCCGCTCAGCGCCGGCGTCCGCCGCCGCCACCGCCGCGGAAGCCTCCTCCGCCGCCACGGGACTCGCCGCCACCGCGTTCGAAGCCGCCACGGGACTCCGGCTCGCTGCCGCCGCTGCGGAACCCGCTGCCGTAGCTTCGCTCGCCACCGCCCCACGAGGACGCGGCCGAGCGTTGCTCCCCGAGGTTGCGCGCCTGCTCCTCCGACTGCATCGACCGCGCGCCTTCGCCGCTCGCACTGCTCCAGCCGCCGTTGCTGTTGTGCTGCTCCCAGCCGCTGCCGGTGTTCTTGTAGACGTTGCCGTTCACGTCGGCATAGTGGTCGTTGCCTACGGTCGCTGCACGCAGGTCGTTGCCGCCGGGGCCGCTCACGTTCGCGCGCGCGACGTTCGTCGACTGCCCCGTGTACGCATTGCCGACCGTGCCCCTCGCGCCCGACGCCGACACACCCGTGGTCGGGTTGTACGTCGCACCGCGCGTCCCGCTCGCATAATTGCCAGTGTAGACGTTGCCGACCGTGCCGCGTTGCCCGGCGGAGATCTGTCCGGTCTGCGAGTTGTACGAGTGGCCCGTCTGACCCGACCAGGCGTTGCCGGTCCACGCGTTGTAGCCGGCGGACGAGCGCGTCACCGCGGTGGTGTTGCCCCACTGGTGATACGTGTTGCCCGAGCTGGCGGCCCACGCGCCGGGACCCCAGGCGCCGTAGGCGCCCGCGGCGCCCCATGCCGCGCCCGCATACGCGCCCCAGTACGGCGCGGCGCCCCAGCCCCACGCCGCGGCGCCCCACGCGGCGCCATAGGCCCAGCCCATGCCGAAGCCGTAGCCCCACCCGGTCCAGGGCGTCCAGGCGATGCCGGCGGCGTATCCGTACGTCACCGGGGTTCCGTACCAGACGCTCGTTCCGATGTACGGCGCGTACGCGTAGCCGGTGCCGTAGACGACGGTCCCGTTGGCGACGTAGGTCCCCATGTAGCCCGGCAGGTAGCCGACCGTCACCGTCGCCGGCGTCACGTCGTAGATCTTCACGTAGGTCGCGTAGTAGATCGGCGAGCTCGGCGGGATCGCATAGACCTCGGCCGGAACCGAGGTCGCCACCGACCACGGCCCCTGCAGCGTCGGCGCGGTGAACCACACCGCCTTCTCCAGAGCGAACCACGCGCCGCCCGGCACCTGGATCAGCGGGACCGACGAGTTGACGACGTACCTGAGCTGCGTGCCCTCGATCGGCTCGACGTCGGCCGCGCCGGGCAGCTGCGGCGCGTACGTCGCCTTCGCACGGTCGACCTGCGCCGTCTGCGGGATCTGCGTGGCGATCAGCGCTTCGTTCGCCTGCGTGGTGCCGGGCAGCGACGCCTTCACGTTCTCTTTCGGGCTGTCGTCGGGGATCTCTCTGAACCCGGGCGGAAGGTCCTTCGGCGCGACGTAGGCCCAGGGACCGTTCAGGCCGTTCGACGCGAACCAGCGCCCGCTGACCAGCACGTAATTGCGCGACGTGGTCATGTCGGCGAAGACGTTCGCGTCGGTGTTCCTGACGTAGAGCAGCGACGTGCCGTCGAGGCCGACCCAATCGGGCGCGCCGTCGGTGACGACGAGCTCGGTCGGTTTGGTCACGACGATCACGCCCGGAGCGCCGGACGCCAGCGAAGGCTTCTTGCCGGTCTTCTCGTCGGGGGGCCCTTCCATCAGGTCGACGGCACCGCTCGCGCCGAGCTCGGCGGCCGCCTTCGCGAGGTCGGCCGGCACCGTTCCGGCGGCGGTCCAGGGTCCCGCGAGTCCCGGCGCCTTCAGGAAGCCGTCGAAGAGATGGAAGTAGATCGACCCGGACTTGTCCCGCAGCAGCAGCGGCCGCGCATTGAGCACGCGCTCGTAGGGGGTTCCGGCGACCGGGCGCCACGCCGGGTCGCCGTCGATCGTGACCAGCACCGCGGGCGTCGTCGAGAAGACGAACTGGGGCACGGGATTCTGCACCGGCACCGATTTCGCCTGGTGCTGCGCGTTGAGCACTGCCAGCGCCGCCTCCATGCGGTCGAGCGCGACGGTGAACGGCCCCTTGACGAACAGCGCCTGGAACGCGCGCTGGTAGCTTTCCGCCCAGCTCGGCGCGGCAGGAAAGACGGCGCTCTGCACGGTCGTGTCGGTGAAGTACACGGTCCGCGCGAGGCGGTCGACGTTGGTCTTCGCCGTCAGCCGCAGGACCCCGTACACCGGAGCCTGGCTGCCGGGCGGCAGAACGGACACGGCCGCGTGCCCCACCAGGTTGTACGTGTCCCAGCTGTCGAGCTGCGGCTGGTAGACCGTGTAGGTCGCCCCCTCGAGGTCCGCGGTCTTGGGCCAGCGGTCGCCGGTCGCCTGGGTCGGCGCGACCTGGCCCGCCGCCGGTGCGGCCGGAGACTGCGCGAAGGCCGTGCCGATGGCCGCCACCGCGAGCACGCACAACACCCCGATCGACTTTCTCATTGGTCATTCCCCTGGTCTGAATCGCCCCGGGATTCCCGGGGATTCCTGCTGTTGAGCGGCTCTCGAAACTCGACTTCGCGGATCGGCGGGGAGCCCTCGACGGACGAGGCATCGAATCCCGCACCCCGCTCGCCGGTCGCCCGGGCGGCCAGCCTGGCATGCTTCCCGAATCCCCGGGGCCCGGTGAATCCTTCGGTCTCGAGGATCGGCTTGCCGTCCGCGAACCGGACGTCGTCCGGGGGGCGCCCGTCGGCATAGCGGCCCGGCTCGAAGCCTCCGACGCACGCCCCCCGCGGGCCCGCCATCTCGAGCGCTTTCATGCGGTCTCCACGGGGCGAATCATTTCGCGGCGGCCCCCCTTTTTCGCAACACGCGGTTGACGATCCCTCGAAAGACGACGTAGGGCAGGACGGCGAGAATCAGTCCGACCACGACGGCTTCGAAAGGATAGATCCAGCGCTGCACGACGATCTGGTAGACGACGTCGACGATCACTGCGGCGACGAGGACCTTGCCGACGTGCTTCCACGCTTCGCGCAATCGTTCGCGGCGACCGACCGGATCGGCGAGAAGGGCCCAGAAGTACAGGGGCTTGCCCTCCAGCGCATCCCGGCGGCCCGCGCGTACCGCAAGCCACGCGGCGACGACAGGCTGCACGACCACGCGAAAGCCCAGCGGCGCATGCACGCCGCCCGCGATGTCGCTCCAGACGCGCCCGAAGGCGGCGACGACCTCATCCATGGGGCAGCACCGCGGGTGCCGGCCTCAATCGCCGCGTGCGGAGCGCCGCGCATGCTCCTCCGCGAGGATCGGCACGCCGAGGTTGCACGACTGCACACCCTGCACGACGCAGAGCTTCAGCACCTCCATGATCTCCTCCGTCGTCGCACCGGCCTTCAGCGCGTTGCGCACGTGCCGCCGCGTCCCCGGTGCGTACATGTGCGTGAAGGAGGCGTCGAAGGCGATGCTCAGCAGCTCCACGTCCTTCGCGGGCAGGGCGCCGCTCGCGTAGATTCCCGCGCCGGTCGCCATGAACTCGTCGGTCCATGCCGGATCGAGCTCGTAGAACGGGTCCCAGGCCGCGTTCCATTGGCCGATGGCTTTCATCCTGTCGCACGCGGGAGTCTTGGCGACAGGCGTCGTGGCCGGCCGCGCGCCTGCGGACTTCGCCTCCTCCAGCAGGATCGGCGCGCCGAGGCTGCACGAGTGGATCGACATCACCGACGCCATCTTGAGGACCGTGAGGATCTCGTCGCGCGTCGCGCCGGCGTCGAGCGCCGCGCGGATGTGGCGACGAGTCCCGTCCGGATTGAGGTTCGTGCATGCGGCATTGATCGCGATGCCGATGAGTTCGACCAGCTTGCGCGGCAGCACGCCGCCGCGCCAGGGGTTGGTCGCCATGTTCGTGCAGGTTTCCGCCCACGTCGAATCCCATTCGCGCAACTGCTCGAGCGCCGCGTCCCACGGGCCGCGTTCCGTCGCCATGGTGGTGCCCTCTGCCGAAGCGCTGCTTGCCGGGTTCGCGTAGCGCGCGGTGCCCGCGCCGGAGGGCGGGCGCCGCGCGTCCCTGCTCGTCACAGAATGCTCACGGGACTCGTGCGCGTCCCGGCCGCCTTCGGCAGCCGTCCGTCGGTGTCGTAGCTCAGGAATCCCTTGTAGCCTTCCGGGCGGTTCGGCGGCAGCCCGAGCTTGAAGAGCGTCTCCTCGACGGTGTCGTACCAGACGCCGATCTTCATGATCTTGCGCGCCTCGTCCCCCGTGGCGACCTTGCGGCCGAACTGCTCGCTCTGCCTCACCGCCCACTCGACCTGCTTCACCGTCGACCAGCGCTTCCTGTGCATGTCCCAGATGTTGTCCTCGTTGCCGACGCGCACGTGGACGCCGAGGATCGTCGCCAGCGTCTGGATCGCGATGTTGCCGCGCATGCTGCTCCAGAACGTCACGCTCGACGCGCCGTGCGGCGTGCGGCGGAGCATCTCCATCCAGTCGAACGGGTTGCGGCCCATCGAGCCGCCCCCGTAGCCGCACAGGGCGAGGTTCAGCGGCCCCTTGTACACGCCGGCGCGCAGCAGCCGCTCGATGATCTCGAGCTGGTGCACGTGGCCCGGCACGAAGTACGGCTGGATCCTGTTCGCGGAGAGGCGCTTGAGGTGCTCGAGGTAGAACTTCGACGTCGAGTCCACGACCATGTCGGCCCAGGCCGCGGCGACCTTCGGGTCGGCCAGGTGCGTGCCGTCGGCATCGCCCGGGATGAACGCCTGCGTGACGTCCCAAAGGGTCGTTCCGGTCGTGATCGTGACGCAGTCCGGCTTCGGGTTCAGCTCCGTCAGCATGTGCCGGGTGTCGTAGTCGAGCCACTTGGCGGTGGCGTCGGCCGTGTGCGGTGCGAAGGAGATCGATCCGCCGACCTGGAGGATCATCTTCGGCACGGCCTGGCGAAGCCGCCCGATGAACTCGTTGTAGTGATCGAAGTTGGTCGATCCCTGCCCCGTCTTCGGATCGCGCACGTGCACGTGCAGCATCGTCGCGCCGGCGTTGTAGCAGTCGACCGCGGCCTGCACCTGCTGGTCGAACGACAGCGGCAGGTCCTCGACGTCGCCCGGCAGCCACTCGGGGCCGTACGGGGCCGCCGTGATGATCGTGGGCTGCATGTTCTCCGGGAACAGCGAGTCGTCGGTGAAATACATGGCTATCTCCTCAAGAGGGTTCGCGAGGTGTCGCACGTTGCCGCCGGGCCCGCGCCGGTCGCGATCGATACGGGTCCTCGTGACGCTTTCATGAATTCGCCGCCGGCTCCGCGGAACCGGATCGACGTCCGACCGCCGTCGAGACGAAACGCCGCCCCGCGAGAAGCGCGTCGATCGCAGGCAGCAGGTCGGTCGCGATCGAGCGCTTGAGCACGAGACCGTCGGCGCCCGCGGCCAATGCGGCATCGGCCACCGCCGGCTCGTCGTGCACGCTGAGCAGCAGCACCTTCGCCGACGGTGCCCGGTCGCGGATCGACCGGATCAGGTCGACGATGTCGCCCTGCGCCAAGGAGGCATCGACGATCACGACCGCCGGCGAGAGCCGTTTGGCGCCGTCCATCAGCGAGGACTGATCCGCGACCATGAACACGCCGCTGAACGCGGTCTCGAGCAGTCCGCGTACGCCTTCGCTCAAACGATGATGCCGGTCGGCCAGCAGCACGCAGGCACCCATGGTCGTCGACTCGTCCCCCGGGGGCCTCCGCTCCGCGATCACGAGCGGAGCATGGTGGGCCCGGGGGCCGGCGTCACACCGAAAAATTACGGAGGCGGCCGCCGGAATTTGCGGTGCCCGACGCGCCGCAGGCAGGCCGCGGGGGGGCCGCTCAGGGCTCGACGATGCCGTGCCTGACCGCGAGGCGGATCAGCTCGGCACTGCTCCGGGCGCCCAGCGATTCCATGAGCTGGTACTTGTGCGACTCGACGGTGCGCGAGGAGATGTCGAGCTTCCTCGCGATCTCCTTCGCGGAATGCCCGTCGGCGAGCAGGCGCAGAATCTCGCGCTGATGGGAGGTCAGGGCGGCGATACGCTCGCCGACATCGGCGACGCCGCGCTCCGTCGGCTCGAACAGGACGCGGGCGAGCGCGGGGCTCACGAAGGTTCCGCCGTCGAGCGCGGCGCGGATCGCCTGCACCAGCTCCTCGGGAGCGGCGACTTTGAGCACGTAGCCCGCGGCGCCCGCTTTCAACGCGCGGCGCGCGTAGCCCGCGTGTCCGTGCATGGTGAGGAAGACCACCGGGGCCTGGACGCCGTCGCGCCTGAGCCGCTCCAGCGCATCGATGCCGCCCAGCAGGGGCATCGTCACGTCGGCGACGATGACGTCGGGGCGCAACGTCTTCGCCGCGTCGACCATCGCCTCTCCATCGGCGACGACGCCCGCCAGCTCGAAATCGGCCGCGAGCAGGCTCTTCAATCCCTGCGCGACGATGTGGTGATCGTCGGCCAGCAGCACGCGCGGCCGCCCCGACGGACCCCCTGCGCGCTTCGCGTTCGGGAAATCGCCCTCGGGGCGGCCCGGCGGGCTCATGCGGCCTCCCGCAGGGGAACCCAGGCGAGGAGCGCCGTGCCGGCGCCCCGACCGCTTTCGATGTCGAGCCGGCCGCCGAGCAGCCGAACCCGCTCGCGCATGCTCGCGAGGCCGAGGCTCGCCCGCTCGCCCGCGCGCGTCGCGGTGTCGAAGCCCGCGCCGTCGTCGCGCACGGCGAGCGCGATGCCCCCGTCCTCTCGCGCGACGGACACGTCCACGTTCCGCGCCTGCGCGTGGCGCTCGACGTTGCGCAGCGCCTCCTGCGCCACGCGAAACAGGCACAGCGCCGCGTCGGCCGGCAGCCTCCTCGGCACGTCGCGCGCGTCGAAGCTCACGTCGAGCCGCCCCTGCTGCGCAACGCGGTCGCACTCGATCCGCAGCGCCTCGATCAGGCCGAGGTCCTCGATCACCGAAGGGTGCAAGCGGTACGACAGCGCATGCACGTCCTCGCTCAGCTCGACCAGCCCTTCGCGGACCGAGCGCACCACAACGGCGTTCGCCGTGCCCCCGGCGCCGCCGTCGAGTCGCGCGGCCTCGATCGCCAACCCGGCCAGCCGCTGCGTCACGTCGTCGTGAAGCTCGCGGGCCAGCCGGCGACGCTCGTCCTCGTGGGCCGTCACGAGGCGTCCCGCGAGCCCTTGCGCCTCGCGCTCGACGCGGCGTCGACGAGCGCGTTGCGCCAGCAGCGCCGCGATCAGTCCGGCCTGCAGCACGAGCGCCGTCGTGGTCGCGGCCACGGCGACGCGGTGCTCCTCCCAGATCGAAGGCGGCTTGAACCGGACCTCGCTGCCGGGAGGCAGGCGCCTTCGGTCGATGTTCCATCGCTCGAGCTCCCGCCAGTCGTAGACGGGAGGCTCGAATCCGACGACGTCCAGCCGCGGCTGCGATCCCGAGTAGGCGCCCAGCGCGCGCAAAGTCGCGTTGGCGATGTGCTCGCCGCGCAGTCGCTGCGACGAGTAGGGTCCCCCGACCACGCCCTTGCCGAGCTCGTTCTCGTAGATGCCGAAGATCGGGGCGTTCGCCACGGCATGGAGGCTCGCCAGTCCGTCCTGTCGCTCGTGGGGGACGCCTGCGGCATCGACGATGAGCAGGCCGTACAACACCGCCGAATGCGGAGGAAGATGGGCGACGCGCTCCTGCATCTGGGGGAGCGACAGATCGGTGAGCCATTCGAACCGGACTCGACTCGCGAAGGGAGCGAGCTCGCGCTGCAACTCGGCGAGCCAGAAGCGCTCGAGCTCGGAAGCGCCGATCACGACCGCGACGGTCTCGGTCCCGGGAAGCAGCTGCAGGATGTTGTCGACCAACCCGGGAAGATCGAGCTTGCCCGCCACGATCTCGTCATCCGGCCTGACGCCCACCTTCGGCACGGCGCGCTCGTCGAGCGCGCCCATGACCAACGGCGCTTCGGGAAAGAGACCGGCCCTGTGACGGAGGTAGAAGCGGGCCGCCGGGGGGCCCACGGTGACCACGGCATCGGGCGGAGCGTCGCCGAACCGGGCGCTCAGGTACTCGACGAAGGAATGTTCCTCCTTCTCGTCAGCCGAACGCCGGTAGTCGAGGTTGGCTTCGATGAACGTGACCGGCTCGACGGAGCGCCGCGCAAGGTCCGTCCTGAAGACCGACGTAATCGTGTCGTACGGCGCGAAGTCCCGCCCGAACGAGTGAATGACGAGCACCCGCTTCGGACCTGCCGCTTCGGCACCGAGCGCGAAGGCGAGCACCAGCAACGCCCAGGCCGGGACGAACCGCACTTGCCGGACCGATACCTTTGCCATCGCGCTGAACGGTGAGTCGCTCGCCAGGTGCCGCGAATCCTACATCACCTCCCGCCGGAGGGAAGGAAGCGGAATCCGATCCGAGCACCGGAAGCCAGGCCAGGGCCAAACGTACCGCGCCGGGGTCGGGGCTTCGCGCCTGCCATCGGCTCGGCTGCGAGCGCGGCTCCGCGAGCCTCTCCCGGCCAGAGGCTCGCGGCAGCGCCCGGCGTCTCATCCGATCGCCTCTGCGTCAACGCGCTCAGGGCGTTGCCAGCGGCCGCCCTGGGGCGAACCGCCATGCCGGGACGCCGGACGCATCACCATCGCCGGCATCGCCCATGCCAGGGAGCGGGTTGCGCCGTTCCCACTCGTCGGATCAACCTCCCGAGAAACCACCTGTCGACGGTCCACGCCTACGCCGCGCGTCGCTGCCCGGCCTCCTCGTACGTCCGGCCGTCGCGGATGCGATAGATCCGCTCGAACGTCGGGATGATCTTCTCGTCGTGCGTGACGACGATGACCGCCGTGCGGAACCGCTGCGCCATTTCGTTCAGGATGCGGATCACCGTCAGCGCGCGATCGCTGTCGAGCGGCGCCGTCGGCTCGTCGGCGAGGATGACCGGCGGCTCGTTGACCAGCGCCCGCGCGATCGACACCCGCTGCTGCTCGCCGCCGGAGAGCTGCGACACCCGGGCATCGGCCCGGTGGCCCACGTCGAGCGCCGCCAGCATCCGGAGCGCGCGGTCGCGGGCCTCGCGGTTCGAAAGCCCGGCGAGCATCGGCAGCAGCGCGACGTTCTCGGTCACGTCGAGGACCGGGATGAGATACGGCGCCTGGAACACGAAGCCGATCCGGTCGCGGCGCAGCGCGCGCAGGTCCTTCACCTTCCAGCCGTGGTCGTAGATCGTCTCGCCGGCCAGCGCCATCCGGCCGGCGCTGGGCTCGATCACCGCGCCGAGGCACTTGAGCAGCGTCGTCTTGCCCGATCCGCTGGGGCCGATCAGGCCCACGACTTCGCCGGGCCAGACGACCATCGCCGCGCCCTTCAGCGCATCGACCGCCGCGTCGCCCTCGCCGTAGCGCTTGGTGAGCCCGCTGATTTCGATGGCAGGCTGCACGCCGGCGCCCGGCGCGCCACCCCGAGGGTGCAGAGGTTCCTCCTGGAGGGTTGGCGAACGAAACGATCCCGAAGGAGTGGTCATCTAACCTCCGATCGCCACGGCGGGATCGACGCGCAGGGCCGCGCGTATCGCGACGACGCTCGCCAGCGCGCAGATCACCACCACGAGCAGCGCGCCGCGCAGGGCGTCCCCGGGCAGCAGCAGCACGTACTTCGGGAAGATCGGCGCCCACAGGCCCGCGGCGGTCCGGCCGACGACGAATCCCAGCGCGCCCAGTCCGAGGGCCTGCTGCAGGATCATCCCGACGATGGTCCCGTTGCGCGCGCCGATCAGCTTCAGCACCGCGATCTCGCGCACCTTGTTCAGGGTCATCGTATAGATGATGAAGGCGACGATCGCCGCGCTGACGACGGCGAGGATGACGAGGAACAGGAAGATCTGCCGCGCCGACGTGGCGATCAGCTTGACGACGAGGATCTCGTTCATGTCGGTCTGCGTGTACGCCTCCAGATGCTTCCAGCGGCGGATGGCGTCCGCGACGGCATCGGCATCGGCCCCCGGGGCGAGCCGCAACAGCACGGCGTTCACGCTGCGGCTCGCCGACTGGCTCGCCTGGACCGCCTCGAGCAGGCCCGGCACGCCGGGCCGGTTGAACGCGGGATTGGCGGCGGTGCGCGCCCGCTCGTTCACGAGGGCGTCGTTGTCCTTGAGGAACTGCACCTCCTGCGCATCCCTGAGCGGGACGAACAGCATCGGGTCGCCGCCGGACGACACCATGCGGCGCGTCAGCCCGACCACCGTGTAGTCGTGGCGGCGGATGCGAACGCTCTCGCCGAGCTTCAGCCCGGTCCGCACGTCGGCGATCGCCTCGTAGTGCGAGCGTGTGATCGGGCGGCCGGCGACCAGGTATCCCGGTTCGCCCGGGCTCCCCGGCTCGAAGCCGACGAGCATCACGCGAACGTCGTCGCTCTCGCGCCGCACCTGCATCGTGAGGTAGGTGACGTTCCCGGCCGCGGCGACGCCGGGAATGCCGGCGAGGCTCCGGTACGCGTCGTCGCGCACGCTCGAAGGCTCCGCGTAGGGCCCCAGCGTGTCGCGCTGCACGACCCACAGGTCGGCGCCCCCGATGGCGAGCAGCGCCTGCCCGTCGTCGACGAGGCCGCGGTAGATGCCCGCCATCGACAGCGTGAGGCCGATGAGCAGGCCGAGCCCGAGCCCCGTGAAGACGAGCTTGCCCCAGCCGTGCAGCGCGTCGCGCGCAGCGAGGTTGATCATGATCCGCCGCGAACGATGGCCGGCACGACCTTGATCTTCGTGTCCGGCAGCAGCGTCTGCTCGCTGTGGACGACCACCGCTTCGCCGTCGTCGAGGCCGGCGAGGATCTGGCTGCGGCCGTCGAGCGTCGTCGTGCCGACCGTCACCGGCTGGAACGCGACACGTCCCCCGCTCACGCGCCAGACACCGTCCTGCCGGTCGACGCGCTTGACGGCGGCCGCCGGAACCGAGCGGGCGTCCGCGAGCTCCGCGACGCGTATCGTCACCTCGACCAGCTCGCCCACCGACACGCCCTCCGGCCGGGACGCGAACCCGACGTTGACGATGCGCTCCTCGGTCACGGCATCGCTCACCCAGTCGACGCGCTGCACGTCGCCGCGATGCACGGTCTTCGGATCCGAGCGGAGCACGATCTCGACCGGCTGCCCGACGCGCACGCCGCCCGACTGTCCCTGGTCGACGCGCGCCCTGACCCACAGGCTGGCCGGATCGATGACCTGCACCACCGCCTGCCCCGCGACGATGGTGGTTCCGGGCTCGACCAGCCGCGCGCTGACGATGCCGTCGACGGGGCTCGCGAGCCGCAACTGCGCGCGCAGCTTGGCGGTGCCGGCGACCTCGGCCTGCGCGCGCTCGCGGTCGCGCCGCGCCGCGGCGACCTGGGCGGCCGCCGCCTCCGCCGCGGCGCGCGCGGCATTCGCCTCGTGCATCTTGGTGTCCACCGCCTCCTGGCTGACGAACCCCTGGCCGCGCAGCTCGCCGTATCGGCGAGCGCTGGCGGTGGCGACCCGGGCCCGACTCTGCGCCTCGGCGAGCTGGGCCTCGGCGGCCTGGATCGCGCTCGCAGCCCGCTCGACCGCGAGCGCACCGCTCGCCATGCGGTCGTCGAGGTCGACCGGGTCGAGCTCGGCGACGACCTGCCCCGCCTTCACGCTGTCTCCCTGATCGACGAGCACGCGCAGGACGCGGCTCGCCGCAGTGGGTCCGAGCGCATACGCGCGACGCGCCTCGACCGTGCCGATGCCGAACGTGGTGGCCACCAGCGCGCCGCGCTCCACCCTGGCGACCGTCACCTTGGCAGGCGCGAGCGGCCCCTGGTTCGTCACGAGCCAGGCCAGCGCCATCACGATCGCGATGCCGGCTGCCACGAGCGCAACGTTGCGACGGACGCGCGCGTTCACGGCGTCCTCCGACCGCGATAGCCGTCGAGCAGGATCGGCCACAGCCTGCGCGCCCGCCTGACCATCGCCGCCTCGTCCCCCGCGAGCGATGCCTGGATGACGAGGCCTTGCACCGCACCGATGAACAGCACCGCGGCCAGCGCGGTGTCGAGATCCGAGGGAAGCTCCCCGACCGACTTCGCCTGCGCGAAGAGCTGCACGAGGCGCTTTCGGTAGTCCGCGATCATCGCGCGCACGTACGAGCGCACGGGCGAATCGCCGGGATACTGCAGCTCGTGGAACATCACCCTCGGCACGCCAGGATTCGCCGCGACGAAGGCGACGTGGGCCAAGAACGCCTGCTCGATCTTCGCGAGCGGCGAATCGGCCCGGGCCGCGGCGGCCTCGAAGGCCGCGGAGAGCGACTCGCGCACCCACGCGAAGACCGCGAGCCAGATCGCCTCCTTGTCGGAGAAATGGCGGAAGACCGCGCCCTGGGTCACGCCCATGCGGTCGGCGATGGCCTGCGTGGTGATCGCGTCCGGCCCCCGCTCGCGGGCGAGCGCCAGGACCGTGGCGACGATCTCGCGCTGCCTGGCCTCCGTCGACAGGCGGTGCCGCGGGGCGGCCGTCGCGGGGCTGGAATCCGGCATCGAGGCTGGCATGGGGTCGAGGGCGTCCTGTAAGTAAGTAACTGGATACTATCTTAGGGGCGCCGCCCCCGTTTGACAAGCCCCCGGCCGCAGGAAGGTCCCGGCGAGCGTAGTCCCCGGGCTCGTCGCCGCCGCGGGCGAGCTCGCCGGGCACTCCGTGAGGGGCGCGCGACCTCGTTCGCGCCGACGTTGCGGAGCTATTCCGCGGTTTCAATCCAGGTGCACCCCGTGTGGGGGCGCGACGTCCCGGGGCAGGCGGCCACGCTCGACGCTTTTGGGTTTCAATCCACGCGCACCCCGTGAGGGGCGCGCGACACATGACGGCGCACACAAACGCGAGGATCAGGAAGTTTCAATCCACGCGCACCCCGTGAGGGGCGCGCGACGCGCGGGCGCGGGCTCGGTGGAGCTCGTCATTTCGGTTTCAATCCACGCGCACCCCGTGAGGGGCGCGCGACATATCGACTGTTCATGCCGAAGCAGGCGGTCGGAGGTTTCAATCCACGCGCACCCCGTGAGGGGCGCGCGACGGGCGCAGTTCGTGCGCGTTCAGGATGCCGTGGGGAGTTTCAATCCACGCGCACCCCGTGAGGGGCGCGCGACTCTGCGCGAGCGAGCGGCCTTGCGCTAGTTCATTCTGTTTCAATCCACGCGCACCCCGTGAGGGGCGCGCGACGCGTCTTTCTCGGTGTATGTCCACATAAATTCGGGGTTTCAATCCACGCGCACCCCGTGAGGGGCGCGCGACCGCGGGCGGATGCGCGGCTGCGGCGGTGTTCATCGGTTTCAATCCACGCGCACCCCGTGAGGGGCGCGCGACATGGCGACCTGGGCGCGCTTGCACGCCATCTTCAGTTTCAATCCACGCGCACCCCGTGAGGGGCGCGCGACTGCACGCGGACGGGCGCAGGCCGGAGGAATGCTGGGTTTCAATCCACGCGCACCCCGTGAGGGGCGCGCGACGTCGGCAGCGTGATCGTGTTATCGCCGCTCTGCAGTTTCAATCCACGCGCACCCCGTGAGGGGCGCGCGACCGGAAACGCCGCGGACGAGCCCGGCCCCTCGAACGGTTTCAATCCACGCGCACCCCGTGAGGGGCGCGCGACCAGGAATGCAGCTACAGGCACCGATACTTAACCCGTGTTTCAATCCACGCGCACCCCGTGAGGGGCGCGCGACCATGGGCGATGTCGAATTGCTGCATGATGCTATCGTTTCAATCCACGCGCACCCCGTGAGGGGCGCGCGACCCTATTCGACAACGCCCACGCGCACCTGTACGGCAGTTTCAATCCACGCGCACCCCGTGAGGGGCGCGCGACAAGCGTGCCCACTCGAAGCAGAACGCAAGGAACGTGTTTCAATCCACGCGCACCCCGTGAGGGGCGCGCGACTCGACTACGCCGACCAGCTGAACGATCTCGCGAAGTTTCAATCCACGCGCACCCCGTGAGGGGCGCGCGACCCGCACCAGCCCGCCCGACGACCGCTCCAGCAGCATGTTTCAATCCACGCGCACCCCGTGAGGGGCGCGCGACAGTTCGGGCGGCGCCACGAAGACCAGGACGCGGGGTTTCAATCCACGCGCACCCCGTGAGGGGCGCGCGACCTTGCTCGGTCTGCCGCTGCCTTTGGTAGCCATCAGTTTCAATCCACGCGCACCCCGTGAGGGGCGCGCGACCGCGTCGGGTCAAT
>JAKOVT010000013.1 GCA_029781935.1 Actinomycetes bacterium
GCCGCGGGGCTCGCCGAGGTCATGGGCGGCACCCCCGAGCAGGTGGAGAACGCCGCCGAGATCGCGATGGAGCACAACCTCGGGCTCACGTGCGACCCGATCGGCGGCCTCGTGCAGATCCCGTGCATCGAGCGCAACGCCATCGCGGCGGGCAAGGCGATCGCCGCGGCGAAGATGGCCCTGTGGGGCGACGGCGAGCACCACGTGTCGCTGGACGAAGTGATCCTGACGATGGCCGAGACCGGCCGCGACATGCACGCCAAGTACAAGGAGACGTCGACCGGCGGCCTGGCCGTCAACGTCGTCGAGTGCTGACCTGCTCGGCGGCCGCGGGCGCATCTGGAAAGATCGGGCCATGGCCGACGAGCAGGTGATGGGTCCGAAGTCCTACTTCCCCTCGATCGAGAAGACCTACGGGCAGCCGATCGACCACTGGATGCGCGAGCTCGACGCCGTCCGCGACAAGAGGCACGGCGAGCAGGTCACCTACCTCAAGGAGACCTTCGGCATGGGCCACGGCCACGCCAACGCGATCGTCTCGGTCTACCGCAAGGACAACGGCCTGTAGCCGGACCGCTCCCCCGCCCGACGCCGATTCGCCGGTCGCCCGTACCCGAGCGCAGCACTGCGCCCGGACCGGGGTCGAGCCGGGCCGGGCGCAGTGGTCGGGGGGCTGATCCGGTCCCGTCCGGCACGCTGCCAGGCAGACCGCCCTGCGGGCAGGGCGCCGAACGGGACCTCGCGGATCAGGTCTGGTCGGTGGCGCTCCCGAGGGTCACGGTCACCGTGCTGGTCCTGCCGTCGCGGACGTAGGTCACGTCGACCTTCGAGCTCGGAGCCTGCGAGCGCACGGTGGCGAGCAGTCCCTCCGAGTTGGCGATCCGGACGCCGCCGAGCGAGGTCACGACGTCGCCGACCTGAAGGCCGGCCGCCGCGGCACCGCTGCCCTCGGCGACGGTGGTGAGCTGCGCGCCGCCGCCCTGGGCGTCCTGCGACTGCACACCGAGAACCGCGCGGCTCGCGACGCCGTTCGCGACGAGCTCGTCGGCGATGCGCTTGGCCTGGTCGATCGGGATGGCGAAGCCGAGGCCGATGCTGCCGCTCTGGGCGCCCTGCGAGGCCCCGAGCGTCGCGATCGCCGAGTTGATGCCGACGAGGCGGCCCTGCGCGTCGACGAGGGCGCCGCCGGAGTTGCCCGGGTTCACCGCGGCGTCGGTCTGGATGGCGTTGAGCACCGACTGGTTCGAGCCGCTGCCGTCGCCCGACACGACCGGACGGTTCAGCGCCGACACGATGCCGGAGGTGACGGTGCCCGACAGGCCGAGCGGCGAGCCGATGGCCACGACCTGCTGGCCCACCTTGAGATCGGCCGACGAGCCGAGCTGCACCGGCACGAGGTCGCTCACGCCGTCGACGCGGATCACCGCGATGTCGGCGCCGGGGTCGCGGCCCACGATGGTGGCGGACGCCGTGCGGCCGTCCTGGAAGGTGACGGTCAGCGAACCGCCGTCGGCCGCCTCGGCCACGACGTGGTTGTTCGTGAGGATGATGCCGTCCTTGTTCAGGACGACGCCGGAGCCGGTGCCCGAACCGGCCTGGCCGGAGAACGCGATTTGGACGACGCTCGGCAGGACCTTCGCGGACACGGCCTCGATGTCGGTGGTCGACGAGGAGCCGACGACGATCGGCGCGCTCGACGCGGTCGGGGCGGCGGGTGCCGCCGAGCGCGAGCTCAGCGTGGCGCCGACGGCGCCACCGACGCCGCCGGCGAGCAGCGCGGTGGCGAGCACGGCCGCGACGGTGCGCGAACCGCTGCCGCGAGGGTGCTGCCCGGACGCGACGGGCGCGGGCTCGGCCGGAGCGGCGAACGTCTCGAACGGCGGGGTGTACGGGGACTCAGGGGTGCGGGTGGCGGTATCCATGACCCCGTTGTGACCCGCCACCTGTGACGAACCTGTGAACGCTGTGAACGCTCCTTACGAGCGTGGGGCGGCGGTTGTCCCCGTAGCGGGCTCGTCCGGTGCGGTGGCGGACGGGGTGGGGACCCGGGCGGCGAGCCGGGTCCACTGCCCGAGCAGGAGAGCGAGCACGATCCCGAACCAGAGCCACATCGCCGCGGCACCGAGCGCGCCGGCGAGGAACAGCCCCGCGGCGAGCGCCAGCACCCACGTCACGGCCGCCACGACGACCGCGACGATCGCGGCTCCGACGGCGCGGCCCGGCGTACGCCGGAACACCCTCAGCCCGCCGAGCGCGTTGCGCTCCCCGGCCGCGGCGGCCGGCAGCACGCACAGCCCGGCCACGAGGACGAGGACCACGACCGGACCGAGCACCACGGCCACCGCAGCGGCGACCACGACGAGCAGAGCCGACCAGACCAGGAGCCGGCGCGGGAACCGGCCGAGCGGCTCGTGCAGCGCGATCGACCGCACCGCCCAGGCGAGGAGCGCGAGCTCCAGCACGAGCGCGAGGAACGAGACGGTCACGTCGAGCACGAGCGTCGTCCCCGACACCGTGCCCGCCCCCGGGACCGACGTCGCCGCCTGCAGGACGGCGCCGATCACCACAGCCACCACCACGACGAGCCAGGCGCGTCCGGTCATGGCTGCATCGCCTTCTCGAGCACGGTCTGGATGTCGCCGTCGTAGAGCGTGCGGTCGCCGACGGTCAGGGTCATGCGGGCCTGGTCGTCTGCAGGCGACACCACGCGGATCGGCTGCGCGTCGCGGGTCGTGCCCTCGCAGCTGACGGCCTTGTCCGTGGCCTGCACGCACACGGGCGCCGTGAGCACCTCGATGCCTGCGTCGACGAGCAGGTCGTTGGCGGCGTACCGGACGCCGGTGACGCGGTCGCCCCCGACCGGGGCGAGGGCGCTCACCTGGGAGCAGCCGCTGACGAGGCAGATCGCTGCGACGACCACGAGACGCTTCATCCGGCGTTCCTGCTCTCGTGCACGAGGATCCGGGTCCGCTCGGTCATCCGCTGCGCCTCGAGGGCGGCGTCGGTGATGGCGGCGAGGTCGAACGGCGCGCGCAGGAGCAGCTCGGTGTTGCGGTCGAGCGGCGAGCCGCGGCGCATGCTCGGGTTCTCGGCCCAGTCGTTGGCCGCCAGCTCGCGCGCTCGTGCGGCGAGATCGATCGAGGCACCCGACGTGCCGGGGACCGCCGGCGACGCGTGGTCGAGCACCGTCGTGAACAGCGACAGCGTGCCGTCGCGGTTGTCGACGATCTCCACCACCTGCTGCTGCTGCGGGAAGTCGATGCAGGACGCGGTGGTGATCTCCCAGAAGCCCCCGGTGCTCGAGGTGTGCGCGAGGATCTGGTTGAGGTGCGTGTGCCCGTTGAGCCACGCGATCGCGACCGGGTGCTGCAGCAGCAGGTCGACGACCTCCTCGGCGTGGTGGAGAACCTCGTCGTGCCCGGGGCGCACCGCGGCGTTCTCGAGCGTGAGGCTGTTGTGATGGCTGAGGACGAGCACCAGCTTCTTCTCCTGCGTCGCCCGCTCGAGCTCGGCGCGCAGCCACTGGAACTGCGAGTCGGGGACCGCGCCGTCGGGACCGGCCACCGCGTTGCAGGTGTCGAGCCCGAGCGCGCGCACGAACGGGCTGAGGTCGGCCGACCACCACGTCTCGCCGCTGTCGAGGTTGTGCTGGGTGAAGCCGTGCCCGACCGGGCCGGGAGAGGTCTCGGTGCGGAAGTGCTCGGACATGAACTCGCGCTGCTCGAACAGCCGCCGCTCGGGGTTCGCCGCCACCGGCCGCATCCCGGGGCCGCCGAGCGCGAGGCGCACCGAGTCGAGCACCTGCTGCAGCGCGCTGCCGCTCGCGGCGTACCCGTTGAGCGCGGCCAGCGACGTGGTGGCCATCGAGTAGGACTTCTGGCTGCCGACGGCGAGCGAGCGCAGCGACGGGGTGAGCCCGAACGTGCCGAGCAGGAGGACGTCGTGGTTGCCGTAGACGGCGTACCAGGGCGAGGGCAGCCCGGGCGAGTGCACCTCGGCCGCGATCACGTCGGCGAGAAGCGTGGGCAGGCGCGGGAAGCCGTAGTCGCCGAAGTCGCCGCCGGCGGGATCGCCGGGCCGGTAGGCCCACACCGCCTCCGGCCAGGCCTGCACGCCCTGGAACTCGCGGCCTCCGGTCGCGGGATCGATGGCGAGACCGTCGAGCAGGTCGATGTACCACCGCAGCTCGAGCATCGAGTGCATGTCGGCGCTGTCGCCCGTGACCACCGCCGCACCCATCGGTACGCCGGTGAGCGGGCTGTACCGCGCGTCCGAGAACGCCGACACCATCGCCGCTGTCGTGTGCGGGCTCAACGGATCCTGCGGGTGGAATGCGGACGCCCAGGCGGAGTGGTCCTGCACGATCATCGGCTCGATGCGCCCGGGCGACTGCGCGTCGATCACGTGCAGGTCCGACAGGTGGCCGAGGTAGAGCAGCGACCGACGGCGCTGCGCACGTGCCGGATCGGCTGCCGCACGGAGCACGTCGAACCGCACGACGTACGGCTCCCCCGGCCCCGTGGTCAGCGAGCGGTATCGGCCCTGCACGACCGCACCGTGCAGGATCGTCTGATCCAGGGTGGTGACGGTCCCGCGGCGGTCGAACGCCGGCAGCGCCAGCTCGGGAGCGAGCAGCTCGGGCGCGAGGCCCGCTGCGGCCGCGAGCGCCGCGCTGCGGGCGAGGAACTCCCGCCGGCTCAGCCCGCCCATCGGTCTCCTCGTCGGTCGGCGAGCGATCATGGTCCCATCGCGACGCCGGTGCGCCCGGCATGTGCAGCGCGTGTCACGCGGGCGCGCGCGACGTTCCCGGCTGACGGGACACGCTCCCCCGCGGCAGGATCGTGGCTCCGGAACGGTCGAATCCGGCCGGTCCCGCTCGTGCAGAGGGTGTGAGGTCGCGCCCGCGACCGCTGACCCGAGGAGGACCCGTGCCCCACTACCTGCTCTCGATCGTCTACCCCGCCGGCTCGGTGCAGCCCGAGCCCGCCGAGCTCGACCGGATCATGGAGCGGGTCGGCCGCTTCCAGGACGACCTGCGCGCCGCCGGTGGCTGGGTCTTCGGCGGCGGCCTGCACGACCCGTCGTCGGCCACCGTGGTCGACGCGCGCTCGGGCGACCTCGCGCTCACCGACGGTCCGTACGTCGAGACCAAGGACGTCGTCGGCGGTCTCACGATCATCACCGCCGACGACCTCGACGCCGCGCTCGCCTGGGGCGGCCGGCTCGCCGAGGCCACCGGAGTGCCCGTCGAGATCCGTCCCTTCGTCCCCGGGTCCTCGTGAGAAGTTCTCCCGGGATCGCGAGACGTTTCGTCGAACCGGGGAACGACCGCTCGTGCAGAGGGTGACAGGCCGGATCCGCCGGCCCGACCAGAGGAGACCGACATGCCGCAGTACCTGCTCGCCGTGCACAACGCGGGCGACCCCTACACCAGCCAGGAGCAGCGCGAGAAGGCCTTCGCCGACACCGGTCGCGTGAACGAGGAGATGCGCGAGGCCGGTGTGTGGGTCTACGCGAACGGCCTCATGCCCGCCGAGACCGCGAAGGTGGTGCGCGTGCGCGACGGCGAGATCGAGCGCGTCGACGGCCCTTACCTCGAGAGCAAGGAGCACATCGGCGGCTTCTGGATCCTCGACGTCGAGGACGAGGCCGCCGCGCTCGACTGGGCCGCCAGGGCCACGGTGGCGTGCCTGAACGACGTCGAGGTCCGTCCGTTCCAGTGAGCTCGGGCACCGACGACGGCACGGACGGTGCCGTCACCGCGGCCGAGGTCGAGCGGGTCTTCCGCGACGACTACGGCCGGGCTGTCGCGACCCTCGCCCGCCTCCTCGGCGACCTCGGCCTCGCCGAGGAGGCGGTGCAGGACGCCCTCGCGACGGCGCTCGAGACGTGGCCGCGGACCGGCGTACCGCCGTCGCCGACGGGCTGGATCGTCACCACCGCACGGCGCCGCGCGATCGACCGGTGGCGCCGCGAGTCCACGCGCGACGAGCGGCACGCGCAGGCCGCGCTGCTGCTCG
>JAKOVT010000051.1 GCA_029781935.1 Actinomycetes bacterium
GCGCTCGACAAGAACCTGCGCGCCATCAACGTCAAGCCCGACGGCTCCGTCGTCGTCCTCGGTGGCGACTTCACCACCGTGAACGGCGCGGCCAGCAAGTCCCTCGGCGTCGTCGACGCCACCACCGGCACGACCAACGTCAAGACGTTCGGCGCCACGTTCTTCGGCACGAGCTCGGTCGTGAAGGCCATCGCGGTCGACGCCAGCGGCTTCTACCTCGGCAACGAGGGCACCGGGAGCGGCCAGTTCGACGGCCGCACGGCGATCAACTGGGACTACACGCAGCGCTGGCGCGACACCTGCCTCGGCGCCACTCAGGCGGTCGTGCTCTACCAGGGTGTCGTCTACTCCGGCTCGCACGCGCACAACTGCAGCAGCATGGGCGAGTACCCCGACGGTGCTCGTCACCACCTGCTCGCCGAGTCGGTCGACAACCCCACCCTCCTGTCGTGGTTCCCGCAGACCAACGACGGTCTGGGCGAGTCCATCGGACCGCGCGCGATGGCCGTCGCCACCAACGGCAGCGGTACCTGGATGTACGTGGTCGGGGAGTTCACCACCGTCAACGGCGTGGCGCAGCAGAGCATCACCCGCTTCGCCTCGGGCACGACCGGTGCTGTGCCGTCGACGCCGGTCGTCACGGTGCAGAGCTGGGAGCCGGGCACGGTCCGCGTCGCATGGCGCCCGAGCCTGGACAACGACGACTCCACGCTCACCTACAGCCTCTACCGGGACGGCGCGGCGACGCCGATCTGGACCGGTCAGGTCTCGTCGTTCTTCTGGACCCGCCCGCAGCAGACGTTCACCGACACCGGGCTCGCGCCCGGATCGACGCACAGCTACCGGCTGACCGTCAGCGACGGCACGTCCACGGTGAGCACCACGAACAGGTCGGTGGTCGTGTCGGCGACCGGATCGGCGTACGCGTCGCGCGTCCTGTCCGACGGCGCCTCGATGTTCCTCCGCTGGAACGAGAGCAACGACGTGCTGGCCAGCACCGCGACCGCCAACGGTGCCAACGAGGTCCTGTCGGGCGTCGGGAGCTTCCGCGAGCCCGGTGCCATCGCGGACGACCCCAGCACCTCGTTCACCTTGACCGGGTCGACGAGCTACCTCTACGGCCAGACGCCGATCAACGGATCACTGTCCCAGTACACGCTCGAGACGTGGTTCAAGACGACCAGCACCGTGGGCGGCAAGCTGATCGGCGCAGGCAATCGGGTCGACCTGCCGAGCACGCAGTACGACAAGCACGTGTACATGACGAACGACGGCAGGCTCGTGTTCGGCGTCTACAGCGGCGGGACCCGCACGATCGTGACGCCGTCCTCCTACAACGACGGACTCTGGCACCTCGTCACGGCCACCCAGAGCAGCAGCTCCGGCATGGTCCTCTACGTCGACGGTGCGAAGGTCGGGACGAACTCCACCAAGTCCAACGAGAACTACGTCGGCTACTGGCACGTCGGCGGCGACAACCTCAACGCCTGGCCCAACATGCCGTCCTCGATGTACTGGCAGGGCTCGCTGGACGAGACGGCCGTGTACCCCACCGCCCTCTCGGCGACGACGGTGTCCGACCACTACGCGCTCGGCAAGGGCGCGCCCGACACTCAGGCTCCGACCGCGCCGGGCACCCCGGTCGTGACCGCGAACGGCAGCGTGAGCCTCGATCTCACCTGGGCGGCAGCGACCGACAACGTCGCCGTGACGGCCTACGACGTCTACCGCTCGTCGACCAGCGGGTTCACGCCGTCGGGCCCGCCGCTCGCGACGGTGACGACGACCAGCTACAACGACACGTCCGCCCCCATGGGTGCGACGAGCTACTACCGGATCGTCGCACGCGACGCTGCCGGACTGTCCAGCGCTCCGTCCGGCGAGGGCTTCGGCTTCCTGCCGGCGCCCGACGTGACGCCGCCGGCCGCGGTCACCGACCTCTCGGCGACGCCGAGCGGCCAGTCGGTCGCCCTGACGTGGACCGCGACCACCGACGACTCGGGCGGCGCGGTGACCTACCGCGTCTACCGCAGCGCGACCTCCGGCTTCGTCCCGAGCGCCGCGACGCTCATCGGGACGTCGCCGACAGCCGGCTACACCGACGACGCCGCACCGGTCGGCACGTCCTACTACGTCGTCGTGGCCGTCGACCCGTCGCTGAACGCGTCGGATCCCTCGAACGAGGCGCCCGCGACCGTGTCGCCCCCGCCGGACACGACGCCGCCGTCGACGCCCAGCGGCCTGACCGCCACGGTCTCCGGATCGACCGTGTCGCTGACCTGGACGGCGTCGCACGACGACGTCGCGGTCGTCGGCTACGACGTCTACCGCTCCCTCACCTCGGGCTTCACGCCGTCGGCCGCGACCCTCGTCGCCTCGCCCAGCGGCACGACCTACGACGACCTCGGCCTGGCGGACGGGACGTACTACTACCGCGTCGTCGCTCGCGACGCCGTGCCCAACTCCAGCTCGCCGTCGGCCCAGGCCTCCGCGACCGTGGGCGCGGTACCGGTCGTGATCACGCTGACGCCGAGCGCCGACTCCTACGGCAACGCCGGGGCACCGTCGTCGAACTACGGGACGTCGGCGAGCCTGGCGTCGCGCGGCACGTCCGGCTACGCGTCCTACCTGCGGTTCGCCCTCCCGGCTGCGCCCGCGGGCACCACGCTCACCGGGGCGTCCCTCCGGGTGCGGACCTCGACGGACACCACGGCCGGCTCCGCCGACGTGCACACGTTCTCCGTCGCCGCCGACAGCTGGACGGAGTCGACGCTCACCTGGGCCAACCGCCCGACGGTGACCGGCCCGGCGCTCGGCGCGCTGAGCGGCGGCACGGCGTACAACACCTTCTACACCGTGGACCTGTCGACGTCCGGGCTCGCCGGGCTGCTGGGCGGCGACGCCACGATCGCGGTGACGAGCACGGGGACCGACTCGCTCTGGTTCTGGTCGTCGAACTACTCGTCGGCCGCCTCGCGCCCCACCATGACGCTCACCTTCACGCCGGGCGGCTCGCCCGGCGACACGACGCCGCCCTCCACGCCGGGCGGTGTGACGGCGACCCCGAGCGGCACGACCGTGGCCCTCGGCTGGTCGGCGTCGACCGACGACACCGCGGTGACGGCCTACGACGTGCATCGCTCGACGTCGTCGGGGTTCACGCCGTCCGCAGCGACGCTGATCACCTCGCTGCCGGGGACCTCGTTCGACGACACCGGCCTCGCTCCCGGCACGTACTACTACCGGATCGTGGCCCGCGACGCCGCGGGCAACACCAGCGATCCGTCGGCGCAGGTGCAGGCCGTGGTCTCCTCCGGGGGAGGTTCCACGCCCACCGTCGTGACGCTCACGCCGTCGGCCGACTCCTACGGCAACGCCGGGGCGCCGTCGAGCAACTACGGAACCTCGTCCAGCCTCGCCTCGCGCGGGTCGTCGGCCTACTCCTCGTACCTGCGCTTCGCCCTGCCCGCCGCGCCGTCCGGCACGACGCTCACCGGCGCGACGCTGCGGCTGACCACCACCAGCGAATCGTTCGCCGGGACCGTCGACGTGCAGACGGTGTCGGTCGCGGCCGACGGCTGGGTGGAATCGACGCTGAACTGGTCGAACCGGCCAGCGGTGACAGGACCGGTGCTCGGCACGCTCAGCGGTGCGACTGCCGTCAACACGGAGTACACCGCGACGCTGGCACCCGCGGGCCTCACGGCGCTGCTCGGTGGCAACGCCTCGATCGCGGTGACGAGCAGCGGCACCGACAGCTTCTGGTTCTGGTCGTCCAACTACTCCGGAGCGAGCGCCCGGCCGACGTTGACGCTGACCTTCAGCTGATCTCCTCGGCGAGGGCCCCCGACCACCAGGTCGGGGGCCCTCGCCGTCGTTCCTGGATGCGCCTCGCGGCTCGTCGATCTTCACCCTTGTGGGTGATCGCGGCCACGGAGACCCCGTCGATACCCCTGTATCGGCCTGCGGCGACGCGGGTCTGAAGCCTCGACGAGCGGGAGTTGCGCATGTCTCACGTGAGCACGTTCCACCGCCCGGGCCGGAATGGCCGAACGTCCGATTCCGCTTCTGCGGCTTAAAGAACCGCGTCTCGAGACGACGAAGCCTCTTGCGCAGGCGTTGAGCGCATCAGGAGTTCGCCATGACGAGTCACTCGACCATCCAGGTCTCCCCGCGAGGCTTCCTCGCCGACCGTGCGCGTCGTGCGGTCGCGGCGGTCGCCGGCGCGCTGCTGCTCGTCACAGGTGCCGGACTGGTCGCGCTCGGCTCCGCCGAGGCCGCGACCCCGACGCTGCCCTTCGACCTGGTCCAGACGTCCGGCTCCAAGGTCGTGTTCGCGCACTACTTCACGCCGTACCCCGTGTCGCTCGACAACCAGGACCCGTCCAACGACTACTACGCGCGCAACTACCTCAACCCGAACGGCGAGAGCGGCAAGCACGCGGCGTACGGCGGTCTGCTCCGCGACCGGCCGCTGACCCACGCCGTGCGCAGCGAGTCCACGTGGCTCGTCAGCAACATGCAGGACGAGATCGCGCAGGCCAAGGCGGCCGGCATCAACGCGTTCATCATGGACATCATGGTCAACCCGGCGACGACCACGAACACGAACCTCAAGAACGCCCAGGCGAACCTCATGACGGCCGCCGACAGCACCGGCTTCTCCGTGATGCTCATGCCCGACATGACCGCCGGCATCGGCAGCCTCTCGGCGGCGGACCTCGCCGCGGTCATGAACACCTACGCGACCCACAAGAGCGCCTACAAGCTGGCCGACGGCCGGCTCGTGATCTCGCCGTTCAAGGCGGAGGTGCACACGGCGGCGTGGTGGAGCGACTTCCTGAACATCATGAAGACCACGTACGGCACGAACGTCGCGTTCGTCCCCACGTTCCTCAACGAGGCGACGTACGAGTCGTCGTTCGCCTCGATCTCGTACGGGATGTCGGAGTGGGGCTCCCGCAACCCGGCGTGGAACGACCCCTCGACGACCGGCACGCAGAGGACCAAGGTCAGCCGGGTGCACAGCCTCGGCAAGATCTGGATGCAGCCCGTCTCGGTGCAGGACGAGCGCCCGAACCAGTCGATCTACGACGAGGCCCAGAACACCCAGAACATGCGCAACACCTGGAAGATCGCCATCGACTCCGGCTCGGAGTGGGTCCAGCTCACCACCTGGAACGACTACTCGGAGGGCGCGCAGGTCGCGCCGTCGGTCGAGCACGGATGGACCTTCACCGACCTCGCGGCCTACTACGGCCAGTGGTTCCGGACCGGTTCCGCTCCGGCGATCGTCCGCGACGCGGTGTACCTCACCCACCGCAAGCAGCCCTACGCCGCGACGCCCACGTTCGCCGAGACCTCGCTCATGAAGCTGCGCGGCGGCAGCCCCTCGCGCGACACCGTCGAGGCGCTGAGCATGCTCACCGCGCCCGCCACCGTGTCGATCACCGTGGGCGGCGTCACGACGTCCTGCTCGGCTCCTGCTGGTGTGTCGGTGTGCACGGTGCCGCTGCAGCTCGGACGTGCAGCCGTCGCCGTCGTCCGCAACGGCGCGATCGTCGCCAGCGTGGCCACCCGGCAGACGATCACGGCCACGCCGTACGTGCAGGACCTGCAGTACGTCGGCGCCGGCAGCCTGCGCGACGGCCCGGCGGACCCGAGCCGGCTCGGCGTCGTCGTGACGCCGAGCCCGACCCCCACGACCCCGACGCCGACCACGGCATCGCCGACGCCCACTCCGTCGCCCACGACCACCACTGCGACGCCGACGCCGACCCCGACGCCGACCGCGACGACGCCGACACCGACCCCGACGGCCGGCAGCACGAGCGTCACGCTCGAGCCGATCGCCGACGCGTACGCGAACTCCGGCGCTCCGACCACCAACTACGGCGCGGCGAACTACCTCGGCTCGCGCAGCGGCGTCTGGACCTCGTTCCTGCGCTACGCGTTCCCCGCCACCCCGGTGGGCAAGAAGCTCGTCGGCGCCACCTTCTCCGTGCGGACCACGAGCGACCCCACCGCGGTCTCGACCGGCACCCACCAGGTGACGATCGGATCCGACTCGTGGTCGGAGTCGACGCTGACGTGGAACAACAGGCCCTCGGCCGGCACGACGCTCCTCGGCACGCTGTCGGGCATGTCGGCCAACAACACCGACTACTCCGCCCCGCTCGACGCGTCGGCCCTGGCGGCGGCGTACCCGGCGACCGGCGGGCAGCTCAGCCTCGCCGTGAGCAGCACGGCGACCGACGGCGCCATGTTCGGCTCCCGCGAGTTCAGCACCTCGGCCGGGCGCCCGGACCTCACCCTGGTCTACGCGCCCGTCGTCGACACCGCTGCGCCCTCCGCTCCCGGCGCCCCGAAGGCCACCGTCGTCGACGGCGAGGTGGACCTCAGCTGGGCCGCGTCGAGCGACGACGTCGGCGTCACCGAGTACGACGTCTACCGCTCCGACGAGGCCGGCACCGAGCCGTCGCCCTCGACACTGATCGCCACGACCTCGAGCACCAGCTACGTCGACACCGACGCGACCGTCGGCACCTGGTACTACCGCGTCGTCGCTGCGGACGCCGCCGGCCACGAGAGCGTCGCCGGCGCGGAGACGACCGTCCTCGTGCCCGACACGACGGCGCCGACCGCCGTCGTCGTCAGAGGCACCGTGAACGCCTACGACGTGGAGCTCGGCTGGACCGAGGCGACCGACGACGTCGCGGTCGTCGCCTACCGCATCTACCGGTCCGCGACCGCCTTCTCGCCCAGCCCGACGACGCTCGTCTCGACCACGACGGGTCGTTCGTTCGTCGACACCGCCCGACCCGTGGGCACCTGGTACTACGCGGTCGTGGCCGTCGACGCGGCGGGGAACACCTCGGTGGCGGCGGCCACCAGCGCCCGCGTGCTCGACGTGACCGCGCCGGACGTACCGACCCCGTCGGTCGAGGTCGCCGCGTCCACCGTCACCGTGACCTGGCCGGAGGCCGACGACAACGTCGCGACCACGCGGTACGACGTGTACCGCAGCGCCGCTCCGTTCGTCCCCGACGCGACCAGCTTCCTCGGCTCGACCGCGACCACGGCCTTCGTCGACGGCAGCGCACCGTACGGCGCCTGGTACTACGAGGTCGTCGCCGTCGACGCCGCAGGCAACCGGTCGGCCGCCAGCGCCGCCATCCCCACGGTCGTCGTCGACACAGTCCCGCCCTCGGCGCCCACCGTCAGCGGCACCGGTGCCGAGAACGGCACGGTCAGCCTGACCTGGACCGGCGCGACCGACGACGTCGCCGTCGCGGCGTACGAGGTGCACCGCTCGAGGTCGCCGTTCACCCCCAGCGCCGACACGCTGGTCGGCACGTCGACGTCGACCGCGTTCACGGACGCAGGGCGCGCTGCCGGCACCTGGTACTACGCGGTCATCGCGATCGACGCGGCGGGCAACCGTTCCGCCCCCTCGTCGCTGGACGCCGTGTACGTGCCCGACGTCGTCGCCCCGACCGCTCCCACCGTGACGGCCAGTGCCTCCGGCTCGACCGTGTCGCTGTCCTGGACCGAGTCGACGGACGACCTGGGCGTCACCGGCTACACGGTCTCGCGCCTGGTGGGCAGCGTCATGACGCAGGTCGGCTCGGTCACGGGCACCACCTTCACCGAGTCCGTCGCCGACGGGTCCTGGCTCTACCTGGTGACGGCGCGGGACGCGGCCGGCAACGTGAGCGACGCCGGCTCGGTGACGGTCTCCGTCGCCGCCCCGCTGGTGGAGGTGCTCCGGCCGACCGACGACGCCTGGGCCAACGCCTCGGCGCCGACGAGGAACTACGGCAGCTCGACCAGCCTGACCACGCGCGGCACCAAGGCGACGGTGTCCTACCTGAAGTTCGCGATGCCCACGGCCCCGGTCGGGCGCACGCTCGCCACCGCGGTGCTCACCATCCGCACCTTGAGCTCGTCCGGGTCGGGCAGCACCACCCCGCAGTACGTCCGGATCACGACCGACGGCTGGACCGAGGGCACCCTCACGTGGAACAACCGGCCGTCGTCGGCGGGCACGCTCGTGGGAACGCTGTCGTCGGCGCCCGCCGTGAGCACCAGCTACCGGGTCGGCCTCGTGGGCAGCACCCTGCTGGCCTCGAGGACGTCCTCGGGCAGGGTCAGCCTCGCGATCGTGACCACGGGCAGAGACCTGCTGTGCATCGGGTCGTCGGAGAGCACGACGGCGGTCTACCAGCCGACGCTGACCGTCACCTGGAAGTGAGCTCCTCGGCCAGTCGGGAGGCAGGCACCCGCCTCCCGACGGCGGCCGCGCAGACCACCAGGACGGTGAAGCCCGCCATGGACTGCAGCAGCGATCCGCGCAGCATGATGATCAGGTAGAACGGGAGCGTGCCGGCGAGCACGCCCGGGGCGGCGAACAGGCGGAAGCGCGCCACCGCGGCGTCGTCGGCTCGGCGCAGGACGAAGCCGAGCAGCCCCATGCCCAGCACCAGCAGCAGCCAGCCGCCGTCGATGTAGAGCTCGGTCCAGACCGGAGCCGACAGGTTCGTGACCTTGTAGCCGCGGAAGTTGGCGATCATGACACCGGTGTCCTCGGCCTTGGTCGGCCAGGCGGCCCGCGGCACGAAGAACAGGGCCGACGAGATCGTCTGCTGACCGCCGCGCACTCCGTTGGTGTCGACGAACCAGACCGCGTTGTTGATCTGGTCGATCGCGTCGAAGTCGGCGGTCATCAGGGTCTCGGAGAACGACTGCGGCTGCGTGTCGCCCGGGGTCGTGGTGTAGCGGAACAGGTCGAGCAGGGGGAAGACGAGCACCAGCCCCGCCACCAGGCTGACGGCGAGGATCCGCAGGCGCCGGGGCTTGCTCGCAGCCCCCAGGGCCACGAGGACGCCGAGCGCTGCCGTGCCGGTGACGTAGCGCGGCGTCGAGATCGGGTTGTCGATCAGCACGATGAGGACGAGCATCACCCAGACCCAGAACACCGGCGCCGGCTCGCCGCGCGCGTGGCGCTGACGCCGCAGCCGCATCAGCGCCGCGAAGGCGATGACAGGCGCCAGGGCGACGAACGCGCTGATGATCGCGTCGACGGTCGAGTTCGCGAACGCCGCGCCCTCGACATCGCCTCGGGCCGCCCTGCTGAGGAACAGCGTGGCCGGGCCGATGCGCGCCAGATAGGCCAGGCAGCCGAGCGTGACGACGACGGCGAAGATCGTCGCTCGGTGCGGCGCGACGAGGGACACCGTGCGCTGATCGTCCGGCTTCTGTCTGCGGTAGGTCGCCACGGCGAGACCGACCAGGAAGGCTGCGAGCCCGACCCAGACCACGCCCATCGCGCGCTGGTTGAGGCTCGTGTCGATCGCGGGAGTCGTACCCGGGTACTGGTTGCTGCGCATCTGCGCCAGCGGGGCGAGCCCGATGAACACGTAGGTGAACAACCAGAAGACGATCTCGAAGAGGCGGAGCCGGCCTTGGGCGACCACCCAGGCGAACCTGATGCCCGACAGGAGCACGACCGGCACGGCCCACACCCAGGCGGTCGACTCGTTGCCCTCGGTCGGTGTCATCGCGATGAGGATGGCGGGCACGATGCCCGCCATCCCGACCGCGATCAGGGCGAACCAGACCGCGGGCGACGCGGGCACCGGCCGCGCCGCCTGAGTCGGCTCGGCAGGTGAGTCGACCTGCGCGCCGAGCGTCATGGGACCCCCGGGCTCAGGCGTTCGCGGGCGCGTCCGCGAGCTCGGCGCGCGTCATCAGGCGGGCGAGCTCGGGCGTGAGGGTGTCGGGCTTCCACCCGATGAGGCGCTCGGCCTTCGACGCGTCGCCGATGAGGGCGTCGACCTCGGTCGGACGCAGGTAGCGCTCGTCGAAGCGCACGTACTTCTCCCAGTCGAGGTCCACCGCCTCGAAGCAGAACTGCACGAAGTCGCGGACGGTGTAGCCGACACCCGTGGCCAGGACGTAGTCGTCGGCCGAGTCGGCCTGCAGCATCCGCCACATGCCCTCGACGTACTCCTTGGCGTACCCCCAGTCGCGGACGGCGTCCAGGTTCCCCAGGTACAGCTCGTTCTGCCGGCCCTCGGCGATGCGGGCGGCGGCCATCGCGATCTTGCGGGTCACGAAGGTCTCGCCGCGCCGCGGGGACTCGTGGTTGAACAGGATGCCGTTCACTGCGAACAGGCCGTAGGCCTCGCGGTAGTTGCGGGTCATCCAGTAGCTGTAGACCTTGGCTGCGCCGTAGGGCGAGCGCGGGTAGAACGGCGTCTCCTCGTCCTGCGGCGGGGGAGTGGCGCCGAACATCTCCGAGCTCGAGGCCTGGTAGAAGCGGCACTGCAGCCCCACCATGCGGATCGCCTCGAGCAGACGGGTGCTGCCCAGCCCCGTCGTGATGCCGGTGAACTCGGGCTCGTCGAAGGACACACGCACGTGCGACTGCGCGGCGAGGTTGTAGACCTCGTCGGGGTCGATCCGCTCCAGCAGGGTCACCAGCCGGGAGCCGTCGGTGAGGTCGCCGTAGTGCAGGAACATCCGCGCTTCGGGGTCGTGCGGGTCGCGGTACAGGTGGTCGATGCGCGAGGTGTTGAACGTCGACGCGCGGCGGATCAGCCCGTGGACGGTGTAGCCCTTCTCGAGCAGCAGCTCGGCGAGGTAGGAGCCGTCCTGTCCGGTGATCCCGGTGATGAGCGCAGTACGAGTCACGCGTCTGATCCCTCGTCGATGCCTGAGCCGCAGCGCCCCTCGCCGCGGTCACCCATGGTAGCCACCCCGGTGTATCGACCAGGTGACGCTGTGCGCCGCGCGGGTGACCACCGTTCGGCCGATCGGTACCCGCGATTGCAGCCTGTAACCTCGACAGGTGCTCGCCGAGACCCTGCAGCCCGTGTCCCGTCCGCTCGACCGCGACGCCGTCGTATACGTCGCGGGCCACCGGGGCCTCGTCGGCTCGGCGATCTGGCGCCACCTCGAGGCCGAGGGCTTCACCCGCCTCGTGGGCCGTTCCTCGTCCGAGCTCGACCTGCGCGACCGTGCGGCCGTGGCCGAGTTCTTCGCGCAGGCGCGCCCCCAGGTCGTGTTCCTCGCCGCCGCGAAGGTCGGCGGGATCATGGCGAACTCCACCTACCCCGCCGACTTCCTCAGCGACAACCTGCAGATCCAGGTCAACGTGATGGACGCGGCCGCCGCGACCGGTGTGGAGCGGTTGCTGTTCCTCGGCTCGAGCTGCATCTACCCGAAGTTCGCGGCGCAGCCGATCCACGAGGACTCGCTGCTGACCGGCGCGCTCGAGCCCACCAACGACGCGTACGCCATCGCGAAGATCGCGGGCATCCTGCAGGTGCAGTCGCTGCGCCGTCAGCACGGCGTCCACTACATCTCCGCGATGCCCACCAACCTCTACGGCCCCCGCGACAACTTCGACCCGGAGAAGTCGCACGTGCTTCCGGCGCTCATCCGCCGCTACCACGAGGCGAAGGAGGCCGGCCTCCCGTCGGTCACCAACTGGGGCTCCGGCTCGCCCCGTCGCGAGTTCCTGCACGTCGACGACCTCGCCTCCGCCTGCCTGTTCCTCATGGAGAACTACGACTCCGAGGCCACCATCAACGTCGGCACCGGCACCGACGTCACCATCAAGGAGCTCGCCGAGACGGTGGCCCGGATCGTCGGCTACCAGGGCGAGATCCTCTGGGACACCAGCAAGCCCGACGGCACGCCGCGCAAGCTGCTCGACGTCTCGCGCCTCACCGAGCTCGGCTGGACGGCGTCCATCCCGCTCGAGGACGGCTTGCGCTCCACCTACGAGTGGTACGTCGAGCACCGCGCCGACCTCCGCGGGTGAGCGGCGTGGCCCGCCGCAGCCTCGCCGGCTTCACCGGTGCCGGTTACGACAAGGGGCGCTCGGCACCCGTCCAGGTGCTCTGGCTGCTCATGTCGGGGCTGTTCGTCACCCGCTGGTGGTGCCCGATGCGCCTGCGGCTCGGCATCCTCCGGATGTTCGGCGCCACGATCGGCGAGGGCGTCGTGCTCCGTCACCGGGTGCACGTGCACTGGCCGTGGAAGCTCACGATCGGCGACCACTCCTGGGTCGGCGAGGAGGCCTGGATCCTCAACCTGGAGCCGGTGACCATCGGCAGCGACGTCTGCATCTCCCAGGACGTGCTGCTGTGCACCGGCAGCCACGATCGCCGGTCGCCCACGTTCGAGTACGACAACGCTCCGATCGTCGTGGGCGACGGCGCCTGGATCGCGGCCCGGGCCACGGTGCTGCGCGGCGTCACCGTCGGCGAGGACGCCGTGATCGGCGCATGCGCGCTCGTCGCACGGGACGTCCCGGCGGGAGCCACCGTCCTGGCGCCGGCCGCCGTGCAGCGGGGCGAGTGACGTGCGGATCCTGCACGTCGTCACGCTCGTGTCCCCGGACGGCGCCTTCGGCGGCCCCGTGCGGGTCGCCGAGAACCTCGCCCGCGAGCTGATCTCGCGCGGCCACGACGTCACCGTCGCAGCCGCCGCGCGGGGGTATGCCGAGGGTGCGACGCCGACCGAGCTCGGCGGCGCGCCTCTGCTGACCTTCCCCGCCCGGAGGATCGCGCCGGGAGGCTTCAGCGGGCTGACCGCTCCGGGCCTGCAGTCATGGATCCGTCGGCACGCCGCGGGCCTCGACGTCGCCCACGTCCATCTCGCGCGCGATCTCGTCACCCTGCCCGCGGCGGCGTCGTTGCAGAGACGCGGCGTGCCCTACGTGCTGCAGACGCACGGCATGGTGGTCGAGTCCTCGCACCCGCTCGCGCGTCCGCTGGACGCGATGATGACGCGGCGCGTCCTCGCCCACGCGGGGGCGGTCCTGCACCTCACCCCCGAGGAGCGGGCCGGTCTGCTGGCCGTCGGCGCTCCGGAGCGTCTCCTGCTGCAGCTCGGCAACGGCGTCCCCGACGTGCCGGACCCTGCTCCGCTGCCGCAGCGTCCCGAGGTGCTCTTCCTCGCCCGGCTGCAGGAGCGGAAGCGTCCGCAGTTCTTCACGCGCATGGCCCGGACGCTGCTCGCCGAGGGCGTCGACGCGTCGTTCGTCCTCGTCGGCCCCGACGAGGGCGAGGGCGACGCCGTGCGCGCGGACGTCGCTGCCGTCGGTGACGAGTCGCGTCTGCGCTACGAGGGCCCCCTCCCGCCGACACGCACGCTCGAGCGGCTGTCGGCCGCGAGCCTGGTGGTCCTCCCGAGCGTCCAGGAGCCGTACCCCATGTCGGTGCTCGAGGCGATGTCCGCCGGCCGCGGCGTGGTCATCACCGACACCTGCGGCCTCGCGCCGGCCGTCGCCGACACCGGTGCCGGGATCGTGGTCGACGCCACCCAGCAGTCCCTCGACGACGCGGTGCGGGGGCTGCTGGCCGCTCCGGGCGCACTGGCGTCGGTCGGCGGACGGGCGCACCGTGCCGCCCAGCAGGTGTTCGGGATGCGGGCCGTGGTGGACCGGCTCGAGGAGTCGTACGCCGCGGCGATCGCCGCGGCTCGGCGTGCCTGACACCCGACCTACACTTTCTGGTGTCGCGGAGAGCGCGACCGCGACGGGAGGAGCACGCCATGCGCACGCGCGCCCTCCTCGTGGCCTCCGCGCTCGCCGTCCTCGCGCTGGCGGCCTGCACCGCTCCCCAGGACCCCGCGCCGACCAGCACTCCTGATCCCCCCTTCTCACGCGCTCCCGCGACGCGTCCGCCGGACGCCTTCCCGAGCAGCACGCCGGGCCTGCCGGCCCCCGACCCGGCGCTGCCCTTCGACGCCGGCGCGAGCCGCGTGCTGCCGGGCCGGCTGGTGCTGGCGCACTACCTGCCGGCGTTCACGGTGTCCATCGACAACAAGCCGCCGGCGTCGGACTACTACACGAACAGCTACCTCGCGGTCGACGGCGAGAACGGCAAGCACGCGGCGTACGGCGGCTACCTGCGCGACCGACCGGTGCCTCGCGCACCGCGCCCGCAGCCGGACTGGCAGCTGCGCGACCTGCAGGACGAGGTGCGCACAGCGTACGCCGCCGGCATCGACGGATTCGTGCTCGACATCGTGCAGACCACGGGCGACAACGACGTGCGCGTGCAGTCGGTCCAGGAGCAGCTGATGCAGGCGGCAGCGGTCGAGCCCCGGTTCCGGGTGCTCCTCATGCCGGACATGACCGGCGGTATGCGCCGCAAGCCGGTCGACGAGGTCGCGGCGTACGTCGCCAAGCTCGCCGCGTCGCCCTCCGCGATGCGGCTCTCCGACGGCCGCCTGGTCGTGGCCCCGTTCACCGCGGAGAACCACTCGGCGTCCTGGTGGAAACGGTTCATGGACCGGATGGCCCAGGGATACGGGATCGACGTCGCCCTCGTGCCGCTGTTCCAGGACGAGCGGCAGCACGACCAGGAGTTCAAGGCCATCAGCTACGGCTACGCGAACTGGGGCGCGCGCAACCCGGCGTCGAACACCACCGCGGTCACGTCCCCGGACTCGCCCATCGCGCGTGTCGACGCCGTGCACCGCCTCGGGAAGATCTGGATGCAGCCGGTGTCCGTCCAGGACGAGCGGCCGTCCCAGCAGATCTACGACGAGGCCGAGAACACCACCAACCTGCGCAACACCTGGCAGATCGCCCGCGACAGCGGATCGGAGTGGGTCCAGATCGCGACGTGGAACGACTACGCGGAGGGCACGCAGATCGCGCCGTCGGTGATGCACGGCCGGGCCTACCTCGACCTCATGTCCTACTACGCCACCTGGTTCAAGACCGGGGTGGAACCCAGGGTCGTGCGCGACGTCGTCTACCTCACCCACCGCACGCAGCCGGCCGCCGCGACCGGGTCGGAGAGCGAGCCGATGGTGCTGCGCGGCGGGAGCAGCCCCGCGCGCGACACGGTCGAGGCGCTCGCGTTCCTCACCGAGCCCGCCACGGTCTCGCTCACGGTCGGCGGCACCACGACCACCTGCCGGCTTCCCGCCGGGGTCGGCGTCTGCCTCGCGCCGCTGCGCCCGGGCGCGGTGTCGGCCCGCGTCGTGCGCGGGGGAGCGGCGGTCGCGACCGCCGTGTCGCCGTACCCGGTCGTGGCCTCCCCGGACGTCCAGGACCTGCAGTACGTCGCTTCTTCCAGCGCCCGCTGACGGCCGCACCTCGGTCATCTCGCGCTCACCCGGCGTTCATGCGCCGCCGCCAGGGTCGCGTCCAGGGCCGGGAGCGAGGAGCGCACGGTGGCAGGCGGCAGGCACGCGAACCAGGGCGATCGGGGTGTTCGACGACGGGTAGCGGTCGCTGCTGCGGCGGCGCTGCTCGTCCCTGTGGCTGCACTGTCGCTCGTGCGCGCCCCCGACGCGTCCGCGGCCGCGACGCCCGCCCTGCCGTTCGACCTCGTCGCGGCACCTTCGACCCGGCTGGTCCTCGCCCACTACGTCCCGTGGTTCCCGGTGTCGTTCGACAACGTGGCGGCATCGGGTGACACGTACGCGAGGGCCTATCTGGATCCGGCAGGCGAGGGCGGCAAGCACGCGGCGTACGGCGGGTTCCTGCGCGACCGCCCGCAGGCGCGGCCGGTGAGCTCCGACCCCGCGTGGCGTGACGCCGACATGCGGCAGGAGGTGCGTGACGCGATCTCCGCCGGCATCGACGGGTTCGCCGTCGACATCCCGTCGGTCTCGCCCACCGCGCGCAGCTGGGCGTCCGTGGTGCGCCTCCTGCGCGCCGCGCACGACGTGGATCCCTCCTTCCGCGTCCTTCTCCAGCCGGACATGGTGGGTCTGGCCCGCTTCGACTCCGCCACCATCGCTGCGGCCCTCGCGACGCTCGCCGACCAACCGGCGGCGATGCGCTACGACGACGGACGGCTGCTGGTCTCTCCCTACTTCGCCGAGAAGCGCACAGTCGCATGGTGGACGGACTGGCTGGGCTCGATGTCGCTGGACCACGGCATCGACGTCGCGCTCTTCCCCGTGCTGCAGAACGACCTGGTCTGGGGCGACGACTTCGCACCGATCAGCGTGGGCATCGGCAACTGGGGATCGCGCAACCCGTCCTGGAACTCCCCGACCTCGACCGGGGCGACGTCGCCGCGCGGACGCATCGCGGCGGCGCACGCCCGGGGGAACCTCTGGATGCAGCCGGTGTCGGTGCAGGACGAGCGCCCGCGCGCGGGCCTGTTCGACGAGGCCGCCAACACCCAGAATCTCCGCGACACCTGGAAGGTGGCTCGCGACGGCGGCGCGGACTGGGTCCTGCTCCCGACGTGGAACGACTACGCCGAGGGCACCGCGATCGCGCCGTCGCTC
>JAKOVT010000019.1 GCA_029781935.1 Actinomycetes bacterium
CGGCGTGCTGTTCCGCGTGTTCTGGGTCGGGGCGCCGCGCTGGCTCTACACGCCGATCTACATCGCGCTCGGCTGGGTCGCGCTGTTCTACCTGCCGGCGTTCTGGGCGACCGGCGGCCCGCTCGTCGTGATCCTGCTCGCGCTCGGCGGCATCTTCTACTCCGTCGGCGGCGTGGTCTACGCCCTCAAGCGCCCCAACCCGTCACCGACCTGGTTCGGCTTCCACGAGGTCTTCCACGCCCTGACCCTGCTGGGCTTCCTCACCCAGTACGTCGCCGTCTCCCTCGTCCTCTACGGCGCCCGCTGACCCGGCTGCCTCCCGCCTGAAGGTGCCCCAGGACTCGTCCGCGTGAAGGTGCCCCAGGACGCGAGAGACGCACTCAGGCTTCCCCACTGGATCCATCGGCGTCCCGCCTGGGGATGCAGTGGGGACGTTCACGCGCCTCTCTCGCGCTCCGGGGCACCTTCATGCATGGAAGGGGTCAGGCGGGGCCGGACTCGCGGACGCGTTGGACCTCCTCCATGGCTGACCGCAGCTGGGTGAGCCACTCGTCGGAGTGCTTGCCGACGAGCTTGACGCACCACGCGAGCGCATCGCTGCGCGACTTCGCGACACCGGCGTCGACCAGGGTGTCGAGCACCGCGCGCTCGGGCTGACGCAGCCGGGTCATCACCGGCACCGACAAGGTCGTGAACAGCACGCGCTGGTCGCCGATCTCGACGCCCCACGCCACCTTGCGGCCGGTGCGGTGCTCGAGCTCGCGCGCGATCTCGATGCGCCTGTCGCGCGTGTCCTCCCGGAACCCCTTCACGCGACCGCGCAGCGCCGCCGAGCGCTCGGCGTCCGACGCGCCCTCGGCCAGGTCGGGCACGGCGAGCCGGCCGACGACGGTGATCTCCTCGCGGTCCACGGTCACCTCGGGGGCGCCGTCGACCCAGTCCTGCGGCAGCCGGCCCGCGAGCCAGCCCCGGATCTCCTCGTGTGTAGTCATGAATACATGATTACACCGTTACGTCACAGGTCAACCGCTGTCCGCTGCGGGCGGACAGACCGGCGTGACTGCTCCCTGGTGATGCAGTGGGGAGCTCAGGGTGCCTCTGAGGCGACCGGGGGCACCTTCATGCGGGGTGGTGCGGGGTGCTGGGAGCGCGGAGGGCGGCGGCGAGGGCGGCGGGGTCCGTGGTGGGGGTGTCGCAGACGAAGTGCCGGCAGACGTACGCCGTCGGCGCCGCACCGACGAGCCCACGATCGGCCAGCAGCGCGTGCGAGGACCCCGGCTCGCCGCGCACCACCACCGCGCCGGGTGCCGTCCCGCTCCACGCAGCGCGCACGAGCGCCCCGGTGGCGTCGTTGTCGGCGCCGACCACGGCGACCTCGCGCGGGCCGTCGACCCAGGCCTCGAGCGCCGCCATCGCATGGCCGGAGAACCGCGGGTGCTCGGCGACCAGCGGGAGCAGCGGCGCGAGCGCCTCCTCCGCGGCCGTCCGGTGCGCGGCGGATCCGGTGAGCGCCGCGAAGGTCAGCAGGGACGACGCGACGGCGCTCCAGCCCGACGGGCTCGCGTTGTCGCCGGGATCCTGCGGACGCATCACCAACGACTCGGCGTCGTCCGCGGTGTCGAAGAAGCCACCGGTCGCGTCGTCGCGGAAGCGGGCGAGCGCGTCGTCGAGCAGCGCGCCCGCCCTGGCGAGCCACGCGTCGTCGCCGGTCGTCTGGTGCAGCACGAGGAACGCGTCAGCCAGGCAGCCGAGATCGTCGAGCACAGCCGAGGGCGACCCGGCCACGCCGTCGCGCGACACGCGGAGCAGCCGTCCCTCGGCGTCGCGGTGCACGCGGTCGAGCAACGTCGCGGCATCGACCGCGGCCGAGATCCACTGCGGCTCATGCAGGATCGCGCCTGCCTCGGCGAGCCCGGCGATCGCGAGACCGTTCCAGGCGGCGACCACCTTCTCGTCGCGACCAGGCTGCGGCCGCTGCGACCGCGCCTCGAGAAGGCGACGCCGTACGCCGTCCCACCGCGCCGTGTCGTCCGGCTCGCGGCGCAGCTGGAGCACCGACGTGCCGTGCTCGAACGTCCCCGCGCCGGTGACGTCGAGCAGCTGAGCGGCCCACGCGCCGTCGTCCTCGCCGAGCACGTCGACGAGCTGCTGCGGCGTCCACGAGTAGGTGAGCCCCTCGACGCCCTCGGTGTCGGCGTCGAGCGCGGAGATGAAGGCGCCCTCGCGGGAACGCATGTCGCGCAGGAGGAACGCCGCAGTGTCGCGCACCACGCGCTCCGCCACGGGGTCGCCCGTCGCGCGCCACCAGTGCGCGTAGACGCGGAGCAGCAAGCCGTTGTCGTAGAGCATCTTCTCGAAGTGCGGCACCACCCAGTCGGCGTCGACGGAGTACCGCGCGAACCCACCGGCGAGCTGGTCGTACATCCCGCCGCCCGCCATCGCGTGCAGGGTGCCCTCGGCCATCGCGAGGGATTCCGGGTCGCCGGTGCGCGCATGGTGGCGGACGAGCGCCTCGAGCAGCATCGACGGCGGGAACTTCGGAGCGCGACCGAAGCCGCCGCGGCTCGCGTCGTACTGGCGCCCCAGCGTCGTCACCGCGGAGTCGAGCACGGTGGGCACCAGACGCGCATCGAGCGGAGCAGCGCCGCCGGCGACGGCGCTGCTCTGCGCGAGCGACGACGTGATGCGCGACGCCGCCTCGAGCACGCGGGGCCGGTCGGTCTGCCACGTCCCGCTCACGGCCTGCAGCAGCTGCGAGAACGACGGCATGCCGTGGCGCGGTTCGGGCGGGAAGTACGTCCCGGCGTAGAACGGCTCCCCGTCGGCGGTGAGGAAGGCCGTCATCGGCCAGCCGCCGTGCCCCGTGAGCGCCTGCGTGGCAGCCATGTAGACGGCGTCGACGTCGGGCCGCTCCTCGCGGTCGACCTTGACCGCGACGAAGTGCGCGTTGAGGTACGCCGCGAGCTCGGGATCCTCGAACGACTCGTGCGCCATCACGTGGCACCAGTGGCACGCGGCGTACCCGACCGAGAGCAGAACCGGCACGTCGCGCTCGCGGGCCTCGTCGAACGCGGCCTGCCCCCACTCCTGCCAGTCGACCGGGTTGTCCTTGTGCTGCTGCAGATAGGGGGACGTCGACGACGCGAGACGGTTGGCCACGCACCCATCCTGTGCCGCCGCGCCGACGAGCGCGAGCCGTCGATGTGTGTCCACGCCGGTACCGAGGCCGGGGTGGGCACACATCGACGGTCAGCGGCGGCGGATCACTCCGAGCACGTCGCGGTTGAGAGCGGCGACGATCCGGTCGACGGTGGCCAACGACATGGCTCCGCCGCCCATCGCGGCCAGCGCGCGCAGCGGAAGACCCGCGATCGAGCCCTCGAAGAGGTCGCGGTTGGAGCCGTCGTCGTCGGCCGGGATCATCTTCTGCATCTCGCGACGCACGAGCCGGGCGAGCACCGAGCCGAGCACCGTGGTGCCGACCTCGCTGATGGTGGAGATGCGGGTGAACGGTCGCGCCTCCTCGGCGACCGGCACGCGGCCGCCGAGCAGCCGGGCGAACTCCTGGTCGGTCGCCACCGGGCCGGCCGTCGACGCCACCGGGGTGACCGTCTCGTCGGACGCGATGGTCAGGGTCGCGGTGGCGCGGATGTCGGCGCTCGAGAAGCCGGCGAGCACGGCGTACTCACCGCCGTCGACGACCCAGCGGCGCGACGCGGTGTCCCACACCGAGAACAGCCGCTGCTCCAGCGGCACCACGACCTCGACCGACTCGCCGGCAGCAGCGCGCGCACGGGCGAAGCCGGCCAGCTCCTTGGCCGGCCGCGGGACGGGCGACGCCGTCGCGCGGACGTAGACCTGGACGGCGGTGGATCCGTCGCGGTCGCCGGTGTTGGTCGCGCGCACCGTCACCGACGCCCCGTCGTCGGCCACCCGCAGATCGCCGAGCTCCCAGGTCGTATACCCGAGCCCGTGGCCGAAGGGGAACCGTGCGGGTACGCCGTAGCTCTCGTGGAAGCGGTAGCCGATCCACTGCGTCTCGCGGTACTGCACCTGCCGGGGCAGTCCGGGGAAGCCGGCGTCGGACGGCAGGGCGGCGATCGACTCCGGGAGGCTCTCGGCGAGCCGCCCGCCCGGCTCGGCCGCACCGAGCAGCACGTCGGCGAGGGCCGACCCGGACGCCTGGCCGCCGAGGTAGGCCTCGACGAGCGCCGCCGGGGCGTCCGCCCACGGCAGCTCGAGCGCACCGCCGTTCTGCACCACCACCACGGTCCGCGGGTTCGCGGCGCAGACGGCGCGCACGAGGTCCTGCATCGGCGCGGGCAGCCGGTCGGCCGGACGGTCGCGCGCCTCGATCTCCTCGCCGGCGGGGAAGCCGACGACGACCACGACGGCGGACGCACCCGCCGCGAGGACCACGGCCTCGGCGACGTCGGCGGCGGTCGCCTCCCCCGTCGCCGGGTCGTACCCGCGCGCGTACGCGACGGTCGACGGCAGCGCCGACCGCAGCGAGTCCACCCGGGTGGGGCTGACCCGCGACGAGCCGCCGCCCTGGTATCGCGGCTCGTCGGCGTAGGCGCCGATGACGACGAGCCCGTCGGTCGACGTGAGCGGCAGCAGACCGTCGTTGGCGAGGAGCACCGTCCCGGCGGCGGCCGCGCGGCGCGCGAGCGCGTGGTGCGCGTCGAGGTCGACCGCCACCTCCTCGTCGCGCAGGGCGTCGCCGCGCAGGGCCAGCTCGACCACGCGGGCGGCGGACTCGCGCAGCCGGCTCTCCAGCAGCGACCCGTCGGCCAGCGCCGCACGCACCTCGTCGTCGTAGACGCCGCCGCTGGACGGCATCTCGAGGTCCATGCCCGCCTCGAGCGCGAGCACCCGGTCGTTGGTGCCGCCCCAGTCGGACACCACGAGACCGTCGAAGTCCCAGGCGTCGCGCAGGATCTCGCGCAGCAGGTGGGTGCTGTCGCTGGCGTGGACGCCGTTGACCCGGTTGTACGACGTCATCACGGCGGCGGGAGCCGACCGCTCCACCGCGATCTCGAACCCGCGCAGGTAGACCTCCCGGAGCGTGCGCTCGTCGACCACGACGTCGACGACCATGCGCATCGTCTCCTGGTTGTTCGCGGCGTAGTGCTTCAGGCACGCGCCGACGCCGCGGCTCTGCACGCCCTCCACGAGCGCCGCTGCCATCGCGCCCGACAGGAGCGGATCCTCGGAGAAGTACTCGAAGTTCCGGCCGCCGCGCGGGTGCCGCTTGATGTTCAGCCCGGGACCGAGCAGCAGCGCGACGTCCTCCGCGCGCGCCTCGGTGCCGAGCGCCTCCCCCACCTCGCGCACGAGGTCGAGGTCCCAGGTCGAGGCCAGGACAGTGGCCACCGGGAAGCACGTCGAGGGAACGCTGTCGTTGAGGCCGACGTGGTCGGTGTCGCCCATCTGCTTGCGCAGGCCGTGCGGCCCGTCGGTCATCATCACCGACGGCACCGCACCGTCGATCGGCGTCGTGGTCCAGAAGTCCTTGCCGCTCACGAGCGACAGGCACTGGTCCACCGTGAGCCCGGCGACGATCTGCTGAGCCCGCGCCTGCAGGTCCTGGTCCACGGCGTACCCCTCTCCTGGCACCGCCACGAACCTATCCCCGCCCGTCCGGGGACGTGGGGCTCCACCCGAGGGTGGAGCCCCCACCTCGGCGCCCGGGAGGCGCGCCCTCGCGGGGCTAGGGTCGTCGGAGCACGACGGCAGGAGGAGCGCGATGGCGACGGCGGAGCAGGACCGGCTCGACGAGGTGGCCTCCGGAGCGGCGGACTGGCGGCGCTGGGGCACCTACCTCAGCGAGCGCGCGTGGGGCACCGTCCGCGAGGACTACAGCGCCGACGGCGACGCGTGGTCCTACTTCCCGTTCGAGCACGCGCGGTCGCGCGCCTTCCGCTGGAACGAGGACGGCCTGGCCGGCTGGTGCGACCGGGCGCAGACCATCTGCCTCGGCATCGCCCTCTGGAACGGTGTCGACCCGATCCTCAAGGAGCGCCCGTACGGTCTCACGAACGCCCAGGGCAACCACGGCGAGGACGTGAAGGACTACTGGTTCTACACCGACAACCTGCCGACGCACGCCTACGCGTCGATGGTCTACAAGTACCCGCACGCTGCGTTCCCCTACGACGACCTGCTGCGCACGAACCAGCAGCGCGGGCAGGACGTCGGCGAGTACGAGCTGTTCGACGCACTGCAGGGCGAGTGGTTGGCGAACCACTACTTCGACGTGGTGGTCGAGTACGCCAAAGCCTCGCCCGAGGATCTCGTCCAACGCATCACGGTCACCAACCGCGGCGATCGGCCGGCACCGGTGCACGTGCTGCCGCAGCTGTGGTACCGCAACACCTGGCGCTGGCAGCAGGCCGAGGCGCCGCGCATCGTCAGGCATGCCGACGGCGTCGCCCGCACCGAGCACGGGGAGCTCGGCGAGCGCTGGTTCTCGGTCACGTCGTCGGTCGACCCGGCGCCGCCGCTTCTCTTCTGCGAGAACGAGACCAACGACGAGCTGCTGTTCGGGTCGGAGAACAGGACAGCGACGACGAAGGACGGCATCGACCGGTACGTCGTGCACGGCGACGAAGGTGCGATCGACGCCGACGCCGGGAGCAAGGTGGCCGCGCACGTGAGCGCGACGCTCGCTCCCGGCGCCTCGCTCACCGTCACGGTGCGCTTCTCGCCCGCCCGCCTGACGCTCCCGTTCGACGACGCCGACACCGTTCTCGAAGGCCGCAAGCGCGAGGCCGACGAGTTCTACGCCGACCTCCAGAGCCGAGCGGTGGCACCGCTGTCCGACGACGAGCGGCTCGTGCAGCGCCAGGCGCTGGCCGGCCTGCTCTGGTGCAAGCAGTACTACCACTACGCCGTACGCCGCTGGCTCGACGGCGACCCCGGAGAGCCGCCGCCGCCCGAGGTGCGGCGCACGTCGCGCAACTCCGACTGGCAGCACTTCGCGTTCGCCGACGTGATCCTCATGCCCGACGCCTGGGAGTACTCCTGGTTCGCGGCCTGGGACCTCGCGTTCCACTGCGTGACGATGGCCATGATCGACGCGGAGTTCGCCAAGGCGCAGCTGCTCATCCTGCTGTCGTCGACGACCCAGCACCCGCACGGCCAGATCCCGGCGTACGAGTGGAACTTCGGTGACACGAACCCGCCGGTGCACGCGTGGGCGGCCTGGCAGGTCTACCAGCTCGACAAGCAGCGCACCGGGGTCGGCGACGTCGCGTTCCTCTCGTCGGTCTACCGCGCCGTC
>JAKOVT010000023.1 GCA_029781935.1 Actinomycetes bacterium
CCGCAAGGTCGGCTGGGACGCGTCCGACACGCACGAGCTCTCCCTCGTCGACGTCCGCGTGCCGGCGTCGAACCTGGTGGGGCAGCGCGGGCGGGGCTACGCGCAGTTCCTCTCGATCCTCGACGAGGGCCGGATCGCCATCGCCGCCCTCGCGACCGGGCTGGCGCAGGGGTGCGTCGACGAGTCGGTGCGCTACGCCGGTCAGCGCGAGGCCTTCGGCGTACCGATCGGGTCCTACCAGTCGATCGCGTTCCTGGTCGCCGACATGGACATGCGCGCGCACGTCGCGCGGCTGGCGTGGCGCGATGCCGCGGCCCGGATGTCGGCGGGTCTCCCGTTCAAGAAGGAGGCGGCGATCGCCAAGCTCTACTCCTCCGACGCCGCGATGGAGAACGCGAGGTGGGCCACGCAGGTTCACGGCGGCTACGGATTCACCCTGGACTTCCCGGTCGGCCGGTTCTACCGCGACGCCAAGATCCTCGAGATCGGCGAGGGCACCAACGAGGTGCAGCGGATGCTCATCGCCCGCGAGCTCGGCCTGCCTTCGTGAGCGCGTCGGTACGCCGCGAGCCCGAGCCGCTCGACCCGTCGTACGAACGCGTCGTGCTGTCGTCGGGGTCCGGGGTCGAGGCGTCCTTCGTGCCGTCGGTCGGGATGGTGGGCACGTCGTTGACCCTCGACGGCACCGAGCTGCTCGCCCCGCGCCACGGGATCGACGGCTATGTGTCTCTCGGCTCGACGTTCGGCGTTCCGCTGCTGCACCCGTGGGCCAACAGGCTGTCGTCGGTGCACCAGCAGGTCGGCGAGGTCGGGTGGGACGTCGTCGTCGGCGCCCCCGGCGTCCACCCCGACAAGAACGGCCTGGCCATGCACGGGCTGGTGGCCGGCCTCGGCGCGTGGGAGGTGCAGGTCGAGGAGGCCGACGCCGACGAGGCGCGGCTGGGCGCCCGGCTCCGGTGGGACGACAGGCTGGACCGCTTCGCGTCGTTCCCGTTCGCGCACGACCTGGTCGTCGACATCGCGCTCCGCGGTCCGGTGCTGCGCGTGACGACGACGCTGACCGCGGGCGACGCCGAGGTGCCGGTCGCCTTCGGCTGGCACCCCTGGTTCGAGTTCCCCCGGACCCCGCGCGAGGAGTGGGAGCTGCGCAGCCCGTTCGTCGCTCGGGCCGTCCTCTCCGACCTCGCGATCCCGACCGGCGCCGTGGTCGATGCGCCGCCGCCGTCGGGTCGTCTCGGCGAGGAGGCCCTCGACGACGTGTTCCTCGAGGTCCCGGCGGGCGCCGAGGTGTCGGTGCGCGCCGGCGACCTCGGTGTCGTGGTGCGCTACGTGTCGGGGTACGACGTCGGCGTGCTGTTCGCACCGCTCGAGGTCGACACCGTCTGCATCGAGCCGATGACCGCGCCGACCGACCCGTTCGCGGACCGCTTCCCGCTGCGTGTCGCGGCTCCCGCAGAGTCGGTCACCGCCGTCTTCGAGATCGAGCCGCTCCGGTTCTGAGCCCGATCCGGTCGTGCCACCGGCCCCGTCGTCGCATCACCGGATGCTGCGCGCGGCGGCGCTCCCGTTAGGCTCGCCCGCGTGACCGACCTCGCGCACGTCGCCTCCGGGTTCCCGGTCGTCGGCGTGGTCGGCGGCGGCCAGCTCGCGCGGATGATGCAGCAGCCCGCGATCGCTCTCGGGGTCGGGCTGCGCGTGCTCGCCACCTCGATCGAGGAGAGCGCCGCGCAGGCCGTCCGCGACGTGCGGATCGGGCGCCACGACGACCTCGATGCCCTGCGCGGGTTCGCCGACGGCTGCGACGTCATCACCTTCGACCACGAGCACGTGCCGCCGCTGCTGCTCAAGACGCTCGAGGACGAGGGCGTCGCGGTCCGCCCGGGCGGCCGGGCGCTCGTCCACGCGCAGGACAAGCTGATCATGCGTGAGGCGCTCACGGCTGCCGGCGTCCCGTGCCCGCTGTGGCGCGAGGTCGAGACCCCGAGCGACGTCGCCGACTTCGCGGGCGAGGCCGGCTGGCCGGTCGTGCTGAAGACCTCGCGCGGCGGCTACGACGGCCGCGGCGTCTGGGTGCTCGACGATCTCGAGGCGGTGCACGACCTCATGACCACCACCACGCTGGCGGGTGGTGCTCGCTGGCTCGCGGAGGAGCGGGTCGACTTCGTGCAGGAGCTCTCGGCCCAGGTCGCGCGCAGCCCGCACGGTCAGGCGGTCGCCTATCCCGTCGTGCGCACCGTGCAGACGAACGGCATCTGCACGGAGGTCGTCGCCCCGGCGCCGGGGCTCACCGACGACGAGATCGTGGCTGCGCAGCACGCGGCGCTGACGGTGGCGCAGGCGCTCGGCGTCGTCGGGATGCTGGCCGTGGAGATGTTCGAGACGCGCGACGGACGGGTGCTCGTCAACGAGCTCGCCATGCGGCCGCACAACTCGGGCCACTGGTCGATCGAGGGTGCGGTCACGTCGCAGTTCGAGAACCACCTGCGCGCCGTGCTCGACCTCCCGCTCGGCGACCCGGCGGCGGTCGCGCCGTACTCGGTGATGGTCAACGTGCTCGGCGGCGACAAGGGCGGGCTCTACCACGCGTACCTGCACTGCATGGCGCGCGACCCGGGGCTGAAGATCCACATGTACGGCAAGGAGGTGCGGGCGGGCCGCAAGCTCGGCCACGTCACCGTCGTCGGCGACGACCTCGACGACCTCCTGGCCCGGGCGCACCACGCGGCCGACTACCTCTCGGGAGCCATCGATGAGTGAGCAGCTCCCTGCGCCCGCCGACGACCGCCAACCTGTCTGGAGCCCGTCATGAGCGAGCAGCTGACGACGACGATCGGCGACGACGACGCGCGCGTCGGCATCGTGATGGGGTCGGACTCCGACTGGCCGGTCATGTGCGAGGCGGCGAACGCGCTGGCGGAGTTCGGGATCTCCTACGAGGTGGGAGTCGTCTCCGCGCACCGGATGCCCGAGGAGATGGTCGAGTACGGACGCACCGCCGTCGACCGGGGCCTCTCGGTGGTCATCGCGGGCGCCGGTGGCGCCGCGCACCTGCCGGGCATGCTCGCCGCGCTGACCCCGCTGCCGGTGATCGGCGTGCCGGTGCCGCTGTCGCGCCTGGACGGGATGGACTCGCTGCTCTCGATCGTGCAGATGCCGGCCGGCGTCCCGGTCGCGACGGTCGCCATCGGCAACGCCCGCAACGCCGGCCTGCTCGCCGTCCGCATCCTCGCGACGTCCGACGCAGTGCTGCGCGCCCGGATGGTCGAGTTCCAGCGGGATCTCAACGCCACCGCCAAGGCCAAGGGCCAGAGCCTCCGCGACTCGTTCTGACCGCTCCCTTCCCTGCATGAGGGTGCCCCGGAGCGCGAGAGACGAACGCGGAGCTCCCCACTGAGGGCGCTGATGGCGCGCGGAGCGCCGGACTCACAGCAGGGGGTTGCGGCGGTACTCGATCGCGGGGCAGCGGTCCATGACGACGTCGAGGCCGGCGTCTCGGGCGCGCCGCGCGGCGTCCTCGTCGATCACCTGCAGCTGCAACCAGACCGCCTTGGCCCCGACGGCGATCGCGGCGTCGACGACCTCGCCGACGCGCCGCGAGTTCACGAAGCAGTCGACGACGTCGATGGGGCCCACGGCGAAAGCGGCGTCCTGCACGGAGGCGTAGCCCGTCTCCCCGTGCACCGTCTCCGCGCGCGGGTGCACCGGCACGATCCGCTTGCCCTTGGACTGCAGCAGCCGCGCGATGCCGTAGGCGTCGCGGGTCTGGTCGGTCGAGAGGCCGGCCACCACCCAGACGTCGGTGCTGGTGAGCAGACGGGCGGCGGTGGCGTCGTCGCCGTACAGGTCGGGGTCGCGGGTCACGGACCGAGGCTACGACGCGACACGCCTAGGCACGCGCTGGGGAAGCCTGAGTGCGTCTATCGCGCTCTGGGGCGCCTTCACGCGGGGAACGGGGGTCAGCGGCCGGCGTTCGGGCGGCCGAGGGCGCGGACCTGCCAGCCGGCGGCGGCGTACGCCGCGGCGTCGAGGACGTTGCGGCCGTCGAGGATCCGCTTGTGCGCCACGAGATCGCCGAGCTCGACCGGGTCGAGGGCGCGGAACGCCTTCCACTCGGTGAGGTGCAGGACGACATCGGCGTCGCGCACGGCCTCGCGGACGTCGTCGACGTAGTCGGGGCCGGGGCGGCTGCGGCGGGCGTTGTCGAGTGCCTTCGGGTCGGTCACCCGTACCTGGGCGCCGAGCTCGTGCAGCGTGGTCGCGACGTCGAGGGCAGGGGAGTCGCGGATGTCGTCGCTGTCGGGCTTGAACGCCGCGCCGAGCACCGCGACGCGCGCGCCCTCGACCGTCCCGCCGAGCAGCTCGGTGGTCATGTCGACCGCACGTCGACGACGGCGCAGGTTGATGTCGTCGACCTCGCGCAGGAACGCCAGCGCCTGGTCCACGCCGAGCTCCTCGGCTCGGGCCATGAAGCCGCGTAGGTCCTTGGGCAGGCAGCCGCCGCCGAAGCCGAGGCCGGCTTGCAGGAAACGGCGGCCGATGCGGGCGTCGTGCCCGATCGCGTCGGCGAGCGCCACGACGTCGGCCCCGGTCGCCTCGCACAGCTCGGCCATCGCGTTGATGAAGGAGATCTTCGTGGCGAGGAAGGCGTTCGCGGCGTTCTTCACCAGCTGCGCCGTCGCGAGGTCGACCACCACATAGGGCATGCCGAGCGCGAGCACCGGCGCGAGCACCTCGCCGAGCTCGTCGGCGTCCTCCTGCCGGTCGACTCCGACCACGACGCGGTCCGGCTCGAGAGCGTCCTGCACCGCGAAGCCCTCACGGGTGAACTCCGGGCTCCACGCGAGGCGGACGCCGGCGCCGGCGGGGGCGATCTCCGCGAGCCGGTCGCGCACCTGCTCGGCCAGTCCGACCGGAACCGTGGACTTCCCCACGACGAGGCACGGGCGGTCGAGCAGCGGGCCGAGGCCCTCGACCGCCGACTCGACGTAGGACGTGTCGGCGGCGTTCGAGTCGGCGCGCTGCGGCGTGCCCACGCAGAGGAAGTGCACCTCGCCGTGCTCGGCGGCCTCGTCGTACGACGACGTGAAGCGGAGCCGACCGGTGGCGAGGGCCGCCTCGAGCAGCTCGTCGAGCCCGGGCTCGTAGAACGGCGGGTCGTTCTTGGCCAGCCGGGCGATCTTGTCGGCGTCGACGTCGAACCCCACGACGTCGTGCCCCACGACCGCCATCGCGGCGGCGTGCACCGAGCCGAGGTAGCCGCAGCCGACGACGGTGAGCCGGCGCGGGCGCTCCAGGCTCCCGCTGGTGCGCGCGATCAGGTCGGAGGTCGAGGTCACGGCTCGAAGCCTAGGCGAGGCGGGTACGGGATCCCGGGACGCGGTCGAGCCGGGGGTCCATGGTCGTCCGACTGTCTGAACTCCGAGGACCTGCGCGCGACCGGCGCTGCGGCCCGGCGTAGCCTGGCCGCGTCGGCGTACCGCGATCGAGGGAGCGCGCCATGAAGGGCAACCCGGGCTTCGACCTGTTCCGGCTCTCCGAGGAGCACGAGGCGCTCCGCGAGGCGGCCAGGGCTCTGGTCGACGACAAGATCGCGCCGCGCGCTGCCGAGATCGACGAGACCGGCGAGTTCCCGCAGGACGTCCTCGACGCGCTCACCGCCGCCGACCTGCACGCGATCCACGTGCCCGAGGAGTACGGCGGCCAGGGCGGCGACGCCCTCGCGGCCTGCCTGGTCATCGAGGAGGTGGCGCGGGCGTCGGCGGCGTGCTCGCTCATCCCGGCGGTGAACAAGCTCGGGTCATGCCGCTCCTGGTCGGCGGATCCGACGAGGTGAAGAAGACCTACCTCCCGCCGCTGGCCCGCGGCGAGGGCATGTTCAGCTATGCGCTGTCCGAGCCCGAGGCCGGCAGCGACGCCGGCGGCATGCGCACCACCGCGGTGCGCGACGGCGACGACTGGGTGCTGAACGGGAGCAAGCGCTGGATCACGAACGCCGGCGTGAGCGAGTGGTACACCGTCATGGCCGTCACCGATCCCGAGAAGCGCACGCGCGGCGGCATCACCGCGTTCGTCGTCGAGAAGGGCGACGCCGGCTTCACCTTCGGCGCGCCGGAGCGCAAGCTCGGCATCCACGGCTCGCCCACGCGCGAGCTCTACTTCGACGACGTGCGCATCCCCGACTCATGTCGCGTCGGCGACGTCGGCGCGGGCTTCGCGGTCGCGATGGAGACCCTCGACCACACGCGTATCACCATCGGCGCGCAGGCCGTCGGCATCGCGCAGGGCGCGCTCGACTACGCCGCGGCGTATGCCAAGGAGCGCAAGCAGTTCGGCAAGGCGATCGCCGAGTTCCAGGGCCTGCAGTTCATGCTCGCCGACATGGCGATGAAGCTCGAGGTGGCCCGGCAGATGGTGTACGTCGCCGCCGCCAAGAGCGAGCGCGGCGACAGCGACCTCACGTTCTTCGGTGCGGCGGCGAAGTGCTACGCCTCCGACGTCGCGATGGAGATCACGACCGACGCGGTGCAGGTGCTCGGGGGCTACGGCTACGTGAAGGACTACCCCGTCGAGCGGATGATGCGCGACGCGAAGATCACCCAGATCTACGAGGGCACCAACCAGATCCAGCGGATGGTGATGGCCCGCAAGCTCCTCGACCGCTACTGATCGAGGACGCCTCGGATCCGTCTCGGCGCGGTCCGCTGCTCCACCCCCGTCAGCCCGACTCGCCGAGGTCCTGCCGCAACGCCTCGTGGAGCAGGTTGCCCGCCCGACGGTCGTGACCTCGCAGTCGCGCCACGAGCTCTGTCGTGGCGGCCAGCACGATGGGGAGACCCGCAGCCTGGTCGGTGGCGGCCGCCACCACTGCTCGGAGCTCCGCGGCCTCGGCGATCAGCTCGACGTGGTCGCGCTCGAGGGCACGGACGCGGAAGGCCAGCCGAGGGTGCTCCGGCAGCAGCTGGCGATGCACCGATTCGCACGCCACCGCGTGCGACTCCACGCAGCCGGCGACATCGTCGATGTTGCGGGCGAGCGCGGTCCACCACGCCGGCGTGTTGGTACGACCGACCAGCAGTTCGTTGGTGCGGGCGAGGCTGCGCTCCAGGGGCATCGGGCTCGTGGCCGAACGGCTGGGCTCCTGGTGCAGATCGGCGATGCTCATCGGGGTCCCCTCGGTCGGCGGGCTGCGTGCCGTTCCAGCATGGGCGCCCACGCTCCCGGGAGCCATGGACGACGTGTCGCGGTCATGTCGCAACTGCGTCTCAAGCGTGGGAGCGCTGTCCAGCCCTCCCCGGGAGGCTCCGTGCTCGGACGACGCCGGCCTCGCGTGTCGCAGTTCTGTCGCGTGGGCCCTGCGCGCGGCAGGCTCCCGTGCCGGTCGGGTTGAATGGCGGCCATGAGCCGGTCCGTCATGCTCGTCGAGGACGATGCCGCCATCCGCATGGTGCTGCGCGTCGCGCTGCAGGACGCCGGCTACGAGGTGCTCGAGGCAGGCACCGGCGAGCAGGCGCTGGTGCTGGCGATGGACGAGGCCGCCGACCTCATGCTGGTGGATCTGCGGCTCCCCGGGATCCACGGGCTCGACGTGGTCCGGACGGTGCGGGGCGCGAGCCGGGTGCCGATCATCATCCTCACCGCGCAGACGGAGAGCCGCGACATCGTCGCCGGCCTCGAGGCCGGCGCGGACGACTACGTGACCAAGCCGTTCGTGACGACCGAGCTCCTCGCCCGGGTCGCCGCTCAGCTGCGGCGCTCGAGCCTGGAGGAGCCGGAGGCGTCGATCGAGTGCGGTCCGTTCGTGCTCTCGCCGGAGCAGGGGGCGCTGCACGTCCACGGGAGCCCGGTCCCGCTCTCGCGCACCGAGTTCAAGGTGATGCAGGAGCTCATGACCGCGCGAGAACGGGTGCTGTCGCGCGACTTCCTGCTCAAGCACGTGTGGGGTTACCAGCACGCCGGTGACGGCCGGATCGTCGACAACCTCATCTACCGGCTGCGCGCCAAGATCGAGGCCGATCCGACCGAACCGCAGCATCTCGTCACCGTGCGAGGCTTCGGGTACCGGCTGAAGGCATGACCGTGTTCGGGCTCAAGAACCGGGTGATCCTCGCGTTCGGGCTGCTGTCGCTGGCGGTCGCGATGGCCGTCTCCGGCTCCGCCTATCTCTTCGGTCGCAGCTATCTCGTCGCCCAGCGGGAGAACGGAGCGATCACGCGTGCGCTGCTCGACGCCCGCGCGGTCTCGAACGCCGTGCAGGGCGGCGCCGACCCGGGTGATGCGATCGCCGAGGTGCCCGTGGTCGGTGGCGTGCAGGCGTTGGTGCGGGTGAAGGGCACCTGGTACACGAGAGGGGTGTCGGCGAGCCCGGACGACGTACCTGCCGGCCTGCTCGAGGAGGCGGCGAGCTCCGGTGCCGCCCAGCAGAGGTTCCCCGTGAGCGACGGACCGGTCTTCGGTGTCGCGGTGGCGTCCGGGTCCGATGTCTACCTGGAGCTGGCGCCGCTGACCGATCTCGACCGGGCGCTGCGGACCGGCGGTTGGCTCGTCCTCGGTATCTCGCTGCTCGCCCTCGGCGGAGGGGCGGCGCTCGGTGCCTGGGCGGCCAAGCGGGTGCTGCGCCCGGTCGGCTCGATGAGCGCCGGCGCGGCCCGGCTGGCGGAGGGGGACTTCGGGGTGCGCCTGCCACCCACGTCCGACCCCGACCTGGCTCCCCTGACGACGGCGTTCAACGACATGGCGGACGCCGTCGAGCAGCGGATCCAGCGCGAGCGCCGGTTCGTGGCGAACGTGAGCCACGAGCTGCGATCCCCGGTGACGGCGGTGCTCGGTACGGCCGAGCTCCTGGACAACCACAGGGACGAGCTCCCTCCGCTCGACGCCGAGCTGGCGGCCGGTCTCGTCGACCGTGCCCGACGGCTGTCCAAGACGCTGGTCGATCTCCTCGAGATCGGCGGGCGCACGGGGAGCCAGCCGTTGCAGCTCGAGGCGGTCGACATCGCAGGGATGGTGTCCGGTCTGCTGCACGAGCGAGGCATCCCGCTGTCCGCCCTCCTGGGCGACAGGCCGGTCGTCACGACCGACGCCCGTCTGGTGGAGCGGGTTCTCGCCAACCTGCTGGACAACGCCGCGACTCACGGGGGAGGCGTGTCGCAGGTGGTGGTGGAGCTCGCGGCCGAGCAGGTCTGCGTCCACGTCGACGACGCCGGCCCCGGTGTCCCGGCCGACTCGGTCGACGAGCTGTTCGAGCCGTTCGCGAGAGGGGCAACGTCGAGCGTGCACAGCGGAGCCGGTCTGGGGCTGGCCATCGCACGAGAGGCCGCGAGCGCGGTCGGGGGCTCGGTGGTGTTCGGCAGCAGTCCCGCAGGTGGCGCTCGGGTGAGCCTGCGCCTGCCGGTGGACGGGCTCCGATGAACGGCCGGGCGCTGGTCGCGCTGTGCCTCGTGCTGGGCATGACGGGGTGCGGCGTCCCGATGACCGATCGGGCCGAGCCGATCTCCGGCGCTCGCCGACCCTCGACGAGCTCCCCGACCGCCTCGGGGACAGCAGGCACCAGCACCGGCGCAGCAACGGTGTGGTTCGTCGACAACGGTCGCCTGGTGCCGCGCGCCGTCCCGGCGCCGAGCCCGGTGACCTCGGCGAGTGCGCTCGGCCTGCTCGGTGCCGTCCCGGCGGGGGCGGACGGTCTCGTGACCCTCATCGCCGACCCGCTCGGCGGCGCACCGCTCGCGTCGATCCCCGCTCCCGCGTCAGCGGGACCGTCCTCGCCGAGCTCGTCGCCGGCCGTGCAGGTGGAGCTCTCGCCCACGTTCAACGAGCTCACGGGACAGGAGCAGGTCCTCCTGATCGGGCAGGTCGTCCTCACCCTCACCGAGATCGATCCTGCTCCGGTGTCGTTCGTCGACGCAGCGCTTGCGCCGTTGTCCGTCCCTCTGCCCGACGGCCGGCTCCGGGACGGGCCCGTGACCCGGGGCGACTACATCTCCCTGACCTGAGTGCCTTCCAGGTGCGCGACGTCGGTCGGGCTGCTCAGCCCCCGAGCACCTGCACCGCTCGTGCGAACACGCCGGGGTGGCGCTCTGCGCGGGCGACGATCTGCGCGCGCAGTCGCGGTGAGGACGCCGCCGACAGCAGACCGCGTGTCAACCAGCGGCTCGAGCGCGTCATGCTGCTCCATTCGCGCTCGTACCGCGCCGGGTCGTCCGAGCGGACGGCGTGCACGGCCGCTCGCGCGCCCTCGAACCCGAGACGCAGCCCCTCGCCGGTGAGTGCGTCGATGTACCCGGCTGCGTCGCCGACCAGGAGGACGCGTCCGGCGACCCGACCTCGCGTCGGCTGGAGGAACGGGCCCGCACCGAGCAGGCCGCTCACGACGGGCGCGCCCTCGAGGCGTTCCGCCAGCACCGGCGCGCCGGCGACAGCGCGTCGGAGGTCGAGAGGTCGCGCCCCGAGGGCGGCCACGCCGACCTGGTCCGGACCCACCGGGGTCACGTACAACTCGGTCGACGGAGTCCAGTGCACCTCGACGAGGTCCGACCAGGGCGCGACACCGAGGTGCTGCCGTACGCCGTACCGTCGCGGTCCACGTCGTGGCGCGTCGAGCCCGACACGGGTCCGGATCGGCGAGTGCAGGCCGTCCGCCGCGATCAGGTACCGCGCCGCGATCCCCGCCACGACCACGCGCCGGCTGTCGACCTGAAGGTCGTCAACCAGCGCCTGGATCCGCTGCACGCCGAGGGCACCCGCTCGCGCCTCGAGCGCGTCGCTCAGCGCGGTGCGCCGGACCCCGCGACCTGGGCCGTGGTCGAACGCTGCGGTCGCGTCGTGCCGGCCGTCGACGTACCGGATGCCGCGGATCTCGGCTCCCGGCGGATCGATGCCCAGGCGCTGCAGGTGCCGCAGCGCCGCGGGCATGAGCCCCTCGCCGCAGGCCTTGTCCCGCCTCTGCGGATGTGCTTCCACGACGACGACCTCGAGCCCGGCGAGCCGGGCATGCACGGCCGCGACGAGACCGACGGGGCCGCCTCCCACGACCACCAGGTCGATCACGGCGCGCTCGTCGCGAGCGCCCTGTCCTCCACGCCGATCCGGACGCGCAGCAGCCACGCGTTCAGGACCGTGAAGACGACGGCCGTCAGCCAGGCCCCGCCGACGAGTGGCAGCGCGATCCCCTCCACGACGACGGCCACGTAGTTCGGGTGACGCAGATAGCGGTAGGGCCCGGTGCGCACCAGGGGCATGCCCGGTACGACGACGACGCGGGTGTTCCACCGGCGCCCGAGCGAGGCGATGCACCACCAGCGCAGCGCCTGCGCCGCGAGGACCAGGACGAGCATCGTCGCGGACAGCAGCGCCGAAGGGTCCGGGTCGGCCCACCAGACCTCCGCGAGGCAGCCGACCAGCAGGCCGATGTGCAGCACGACCATCGCCGGGTAGTGGCTCTGACCCGCCTCGGTTCCGCCATGGTCGCGGGCCCATGTCAGGTTGCGGCTCGACACGAGGAGCTCGGCCAGTCGCTCGAGCGCCACCAGCACGATGAGGGCGGTGTAGGCCTGCTGGCTCACGGCGTCACCATCGGAGCAGCACGACCTCGCTGCAGAAGCCTGGACCCATGGCGAGAAGCACCGCGGGAGCGCCCTGGCCGGGCGGCGCGGCGTCGAGCGTGTCGGAAAGGACGTGCAGGACCGACGCCGACGACAGGTTGCCGACGTTCGCCAGCGACTGCCACGTCCGGTCGAGCTCGCCGGAGTGCAGGCCGAGCGCGTCCTCCATGGCGGTGAGGACCTTCGGACCTCCCGGGTGGCAGATCCAGCGTCCGACCTCGGCCGTCGTGCTCCCGTGCTCGCTCAGGAGCGCCGCGACGTCGGCGCCGAGGTGCTCGGTCACGAGTGCGGGCACGGTGGCTGCGAGCACGATGCGGAAGCCGGTCTCTCCGACGTCCCACCCCATCGTCCGCTCGGTGCCGGGGTAGAGATGGCTGCGGGACGCGACCACCGTCGGTCCCGGGCTGGGGTGCTCCTCGCCCACCATGACCACCGCGGCGGCGCCGTCGCCGAACAGCCCGCTCGCCACGATGTTGGCCATCGAGACGTCGTCTCGCTGGACCGTCAGCGAGCAGAGCTCGACCGTCACGAGGACCGCGACGTCGTCGGGGTGGCCTTCGAGGTAGTCGTGCACGCGCGCGACCCCGGACGCGCCCGCCACGCAGCCGAGCCCGAACAACGGCAGCCTCTTGACGTCGGGTCGCAGGCCGAGCCGCCCGACGAGCAGGGCGTCGAGCGAGGGTGCCGCGATCCCGGTCACCGACGTGCAGATCACCAGGTCGACGTCCTGGGGTTCGAGGCCCGCACGTCCGAGCGCGCCCAGCACGGCTGCCGCCGCGAGATCGAGCCCCACGCGGATGAAGGCGTCGTTGGCGTCGCCGAAGCCCTTGAGCCGGGGGTAGTCGTCCAGGGGCAGCGCCAGGTGGCGGAACTGCACGCCGGTGGCCGCGTGGACGGACTCGATCGCGCGCCGGTGCGCGCCGTCGGGGTCGACGACGTCGGTGAAGGCTTCGGTGATCCTCGCCTGCGGGTAGCGGTGCGGGGCGAGCGCTCCCTCCGCGGCGGCGATCCGGCTCACGGGATCCACCGGTCCATGCGCCCGCCCTTCGCCGACTCTCGGCACGCTAGGTGCGTCTCGGCGGGCGGTCAACGGGGCGACGCTGACGCACGAGGATGTCGCTCCTGCGGTTTCGGCGGCTCGCCAGCACCGGACGGCGAGTCACGCCGGCAGGTGTCCGACTCCGTACGTCGCCGTCAGCTCGGCGACGACGGTGCGGCAGCCGTCGTACCAGCGCAGGCTCCGCGCGTGCTCGTCGATCCGGGCGTCGAGGCGGTGTCCGTCGTCGTACGTGCCTGGCGTGACGACGAGCTGGGCGCAGGCCGCGGACTCTCCTCAGCGACCGAGCAGGAGGGTGGTGGCGACGGCGTCGGGGGAGCCGGTGGTGAGCGCGTCGACGAGCGCGGCGCCCGCCGCATCGAGCGCCCCGTTCGTCGTCGGGTCGAGGGCGTCGACGATGATCAGGACGTCGGTGGTGGTCTCGTCGAGGCGGGTGCGCACGCACTGCCGCCAGTTCCACCGCCGGCAGGTGACGCCGCGGTCGTCGCGCCACACGACCTCGCCGGGATCCGCCCTGACGACGACGGGCTGGCCGTCGGCGACGGTGTCGAAGGTCTCGTCGCCGATCGCGCGCACGAGGCGGGGCGGTCCGGCGTACGCCGCGAGGTCCTCGCCCCCGACGGGGACGAGATGCTCGACCGACACCGCGTTGTAGAGGTCGGTGAGCCGGTTGATGCGGGGGAGGCCCGCGTCGATGCGCCGCACCAGCGCCTCGACGCTGCTGCGTGCCGCGCGCGGCTTCACGCCGAAGCCGAGGAACGCCTCGCGCCAGGCGGCGATCTCGGGCAGCGACTCGGGGGCCGCGCCGTCGAGGCGGGCGCGCACGACCTCCTCCGCCCGGTGCAGCGCGGCGTCGCTGGCGTCGTCGGTGGGACCGCCGCGCACGCCTGTGATCGCGATGAGGAGTGCGCGGTAGTCGGGCCGCAGCGCGAGGACGTCGTCGGCGACGGTCGCTCCGACGAGCAGCGGGTGGGTCACGAGGTCTCCCGGTAGAGCGCCGGTTCGTCCGCAGCGAGGATGGATCGGCCGGGCGCGGTGATGCGGCAACGGTACGTGCCGGCGCACCGTCCTGACCGCCGGGGTGCCGGAGGCTCGTCGGCTGCGACCGCGGCGGTGGAAGGATCGGGCCGTGGGCTGGTCGACGATCGACGCGGACGCGTTCCTCGCGGTCGCGGGAGACCTCCTGCGCCAGGATCTGGTCGCGCACGCGCCGCTCCTCAGCGAGCTCGGCTTCCTGGCCGCGCAACGCGTCGCGGGTGCGGCGTTCGGCGTCTGGAGCGACGCCGCCGACAGGGTGGGCGCGGCGTACGTCGTCGCGCCGGGGCACCCGGTGCTCCTGTCGAGGCTCCCGGACGGAGGGGCGCCGGTCGACGACCTCGTGGTGGGGCTGCCCTGGGAGGTCGACGTACGCGACCTGCCCGTGGTGGAGCGACGGCTCTCCGGCCGAGGGTTCACGACCCGCGAGGGCGGAGCACTCCGTCTGCACCGGCTCGCCGACGGCGCGAGGCCGGAGCCCGCGTCCGTCGACCCGCGCGGTCGCGCCCGGATCGCCGGGGAACCGGATCGGGCGTTGCTCGCGCGCTGGTACGCCGAGCTGCTCGCTGGTCTCGACGACGATGCGACCGAGCTCTCGTTCCTCGTCGACGAGCCGCTGGACCAGGGCGGCGCGGTCCTCTGGGAGGTCGACGGCGTCCCGGTCGCCGTGGCGGTGCGCACGCGTGTGGTCGCCGGCGTCACCAAGATCACGGCGGCGTGGTCCCCGTTCGAGCCGCGGTACGCCGATGCGGCGTTCGTCGCCGCGTGCCGGGCCGCCCGGGAGTCGGCCACGACCGTGGTGGCGGTCGACCGGCCCGGCGCCGACGATCGGCTGCTGCGGAGGGTCGGGTTCGAGGCCGTGGCTCGCCGGGTCCTCGTCGTCGGCGAGGGCTGACAGCCGCGCCCTTCGCTGGCGGCGCCGGATCCCGGGGAGATGAGCCGTCGGGCCCCCGGTGGCCGACCGACGGCTGACAGACTGCCCGAGCGGCGACGACGTCGCGTGCGCGCCCGCTGGCGGCACGGACAGCGAGGAGACGACCCATGACCGCGGCGACCGGCACTCACAGGCCCCCCAACATCCTGCTCATCGTCACCGACGAGGAGCGCTGGGCGCTGCCCCGTCCGCACGGCTTCGAGCTGCCCGGGCGCGAACGGATCATGGCGCGCGGAACGTCGTTCGACAGGTACTACGTGAACTCGGCGCAGTGCACGTCGTCGAGGTCGGTCATCTACACCGGACGGCACATGCCGGTGACGCAGATGTACGACAACGACAACATGCCCTACGTCCGCCCGCTCGACCCGGCGCTGGGCACGCTCGGCACGATGCTGCGCGCCGCCGGCTACTACTGCACCTACCAGGGGAAGTGGCACCTCTCACGGGCCTACCGGGACCCGTCGGACCCGAAGCCGCGCACGGACGCGCTGGAGCCCTATGGCTTCTCGGAGTTCAACTCCTGGGGCGACCTCGACGGCGGAGCCTGGGCCGGACTCAAGATCGATCCGGTGATCGCCGGCCAGGCCGTCGGCTGGTTGCGCGACCGGGCGCCCGTCGTCGCCGCGGACCAGCCGTGGTTCATGGCGGTCAACTTCGTGAACCCGCACGACATCATGAGCTACGACTACGGGGGCCGCGGCGTGGTGAAGCCGCCTCCGAACCTCGCCGAGGCGATGGTGGTGAAGCCCCCCGCCGACATCCCGGTCTACGCGAAGGAGTGGGACGTCGACCTGCCCGCGAGCCTCGACGACGACCTCCGCGGGGCGCCCCCGGCGGTGCGCGAGTACGCCGCTGCGATGGAGACGATGTTCGGCCCGGTCCCCGACGAGGACGCATGGCGGCGGGGGATCGGCTTCTACCTCAACTGCACGCGCGACGTGGACCGGAGCATCGACCTGGTGCTCGACGCGCTCGAGGCGAGCGGCCAGGCCGACCGGACCGTCGTCGTCTTCACCTCGGACCACGGCGAGCTCGCGGGCTCCCACGGCCTGCGGCAGAAGGGGAACCTCGTCTACGACGAGAACTTCCACGTGCCGTTCGTGATCGCGCATCCCGACCATGCAGGGGGCGGCACGACGAGCTCGCTCGCGAGCGCTGTCGACCTCGCTCCGACGCTGCTCGACGTCGCGGGGCTCGACGCCACCACCGTGGCCGAGCGGTTCCCTGGGCTCCACGGCCGATCCCTGCTCCCGGCGGTCACCGGAGGGAAGGTGCGGGACGGCGTCCTGTCGGCCGTCGAGATCGTGACGACGATCGACGACGGCTACTGGCGCGGCCTCGGTGAACCCGACGGCCCGCAGCGCGTCCAGGCGGGCACGCTCCGTCCCGACTGGCGCAAGCGCGGCTTCCTCCGCGGGTTCACCGACGAGCGCTGGACGTTCGGCCGGTACTTCAGCCCGCTGGAGCCCAACCGCCCGCGCAGCGTCGAGGCTCTTCTCGCCGACAACGACGTGGTGCTCTACGACCGCGACGCCGACCCGCACGAAATCACGAACCGTGCGACCGACCCTGCCTACGGGTCGGCTCTCGAGTCGGTGATGCAGCGCCTCGAGGAGCTGATCGACGCCGAGATCGGCACCGACGACACGCCCTGGGTGACCGAGCGGCCGCACCTGCTCGGCTATCCGACGTGGAACGGCGACACGGCGGGAGCCGTCGCGTCGTGACGGGCGACCCGCCGGCACGGCGGTCGCAGCACGGGGCGCACCACGGCCGAGCCGCGCCGGTCAGTGCGCGACCGCGACCAGGCGGCGGTCCGGGATGAACCAGAGGATCGCCACGACGACGAAGAGCGCCTGCGAGATGCGGGGGCTGACGAACGCGGCCGGGATCGCGGCGAGGTAGAGGACGAGCGACGTCCAGCCCTTCCAGTCGCGCCCGAGCGCCTGTCCGAGGTCGGACTCCTTGCCCCCGTGCTCGACCAGGATCCGGGTCTGCAGCAGGAAGTACGACATCGCGGCGCCCAGGAGGATCACGGCGTACAGCACCGTGGGCGCGACCGCCGCGGAGTTCAGCCCGACCCAGCTCGTCGCGAAGGGGAGCAGGGTCAGCCAGAAGAGCAGCACCAGGTTGGACCACATGATCGAGGCCGTCACGTGGTGGGTGGTCTTGAGCAGGTGGTGGTGGTTGTTCCAGTAGATGCCGACGTAGGCGAAGCTCACGACGTAGGCGGCCACCACGGCCAGGAAGTGCCCGTCGTCGGCGCCGAGGAGCGCCGACCAGGTGTCGCCCTGCGGCCGGGGGAACTCGAGCACGGTGATGGTGAT
>JAKOVT010000052.1 GCA_029781935.1 Actinomycetes bacterium
CCAGACGCGGGCACGCGCTGACCGCGCGTTTGGCGTGCTGCAGCTCGCTGCGGTGCACCGGGGCGGGGTCGATCACGGGATAGCCCCACTCGTCGAGCGTGATGCGTTCCGGGAGGAGCTGCGCGCAGGTGCCGAAGCCGTCGCAGCGGATCCGGTCCACCGTCACCGACTGGCTGCTCATCGCCACTCCTCACCGGGTCGGGCCACGGGCAGCGGGCCGGTGGCCTGCGGGACGGGGAGGACCGACGTACGACGACCCGCGCTGCAGTGGCGCGACAGGTGGTGGTGCACCTCGTCCTCGAAGACGGTCAGCGCGCTGGCGGCGAACCGCACCACGCCGTCGGGGTGCCGGCACGCCCCGCGCCCCGGGATGATCCCGAGCCGTCCGCGCAGCGCCTGCAGCCCGGCGCCCGACAGGCGCCCGGCCGCCAGCCGGTCGAGGTCGTCGCTGACCGCGGCCAGGCCGAACCGGCACGGTCCGCACTGGCCCGCGGACTCGCCGGCCATCCAGCGCACGACGCGCGCCGTCTCGACCAGACCGCACGCGTCCTGCGGGAGCGCCACCAGGACGCCGGCCCCCGGGGTCGAGCCGACGGCACGCAGGCCCGCGGGGGTCCAGGGCTGGTCGATCGCCTCGGTCGCGGAGACCCAGGCGCCGCCGTACCCGCCGGTGACGAACGCGCTCACCGGTGAGCTCGTGCCGCCGGCCAGGCCGAGCAGCTGGCGGATCGACGTCCCTGTCGGCACCTCGACGACGCCGGGGCTCCCGACGGCGCCGCCGACGGTGACGAGCGTGGTGCCCGGGACCTCCGGGTCGCCGACCTCGCGGAACCAGGCCGCTCCGTGGCGGGCGATCAGCGCGAGCTGCGCGTAGGTCTCGGCGTTCGACAGCAGGGTGGGACGTCGGCGCACGCCGGACTCGAAGACGCGCGGCGGCACCGTCACCGGCAATGCGATGCCGTCGCCGACGTAGTGGGCGAGCGCGCTCTCCTCGCTCGCGACGTACCGGGAGGGCGGATCGACCAGCGTGATCGTCACCGGATCGCGCCGCTGCTCGAGAGCGCGATCGAGGTCGACGAGCGCGCGCGAGCCGCGGTGCGCGGCGACGTGCACGGTGTCGGCGCCGATCGACTGCGCGGCGAGGACGGCGCCGTCGAGGACGAGGTGCGGGTTGCGGTGCACGAGCACGGCGTCCTTGCTCGCCGCGGGCTCGCCCTCCATCGCGTTGACGACGACGAACGGGTCCTTGCGCGACTGCCGCGCCGCGGTCGCGACGGCGTGCATCTTGCGACCGGTCGGGAACCAGCCGCCGCCGCGGCCGGCGAGACCGCTGCGGTCGACGACCTCGACGAGCGGACCGACGTGGCCCCTGCGGACGCGGGGGAGGGGCGGCAGCGCGCCGTGCACCGCGAGGTGGCGCGCGAGGTCGGCGCCGATCTGCTCGCCGAGCACGCGCGGCGTGACGCGCGCCGTGGGCGAGGTGCGGGCGTCGGTGGTCATGCGCGGGCCTCCTTGTGGGCCGGCACCGACACGACGGGGTCGTCCTGGCGGTGGGGGGTCATGAAGCGGGCGGCGACGGCCACGCCGACGGCGAGGACCATGAGGGCCGCGATCACGCGGGTGAGCAGCCGGTCGGTGCCCGCGCCGAGCCCGTGGGCCACCGCGACGCCCCACATGAGGTACGCCGTCCAATGGATGCCCTTCCACAGACGCGGCGGGATGCGCCGGCGCAGCAGGCTCGTGACGATCACGGCGACGAGCAGGTCGAACGCGATCGTGCCGAGGCCGATCCACAGGGTGCGGTAGCTGGACTGGAACGGGATCACGACGTCGAGCCAGCCGATCGGCACGTAGCCGTCCAGGACGGTCGTCCCGATGTGCACGGCGAGGAACACGACCGAGCAGCGAGATGTTGCGGTGCAGCAGGGTGACGACCGACTCGGGCCATCGGCGGCTCGCCCAGCCCTTGGTCGTGGCGATGCCGATGACGGTGACGGCGGTGAGCAGGACGAGGGCGATCTCGCCCGTGGCCCGCGTGGCCAGCCAGAAGACGCTCACGACGGTGCTCCTTCGATCTGCGGCTCGGGCCAGGCGCAGAGGCGCACCAGCCGGCCGTCGGTACCCACGAGGCGGGCCGGCAGACCCTGGGCTCGCAGCCACTCCTCGGCGCGGTCGCCGAGGACGATCGCCGCGGTGGTGGCGGTGTTGGCGATGACGCAGTCGGGCGCGGCCACGCTGACAGTGCGCCACACCGGGGTGACCGGACGCCAGCGGACCGGGTCGATCACGTGGGCCACCGTTCGCCCGTCCGGGGTGGTGCGCGAGCGGACCGTCGTGCTCGACGTCGCGAGCCCTCCGGCCGTGATGCTCACCGTCTCGGCGGCGGCGCCCGCCGTGTCGGCGGTCTCGCGGTGGTCATCGGTGACCAGCACGATCCAGCCGCCCACCGGTGCCGGGCCGGCCACCGCCAGGTCGCCGGCCAGCGAGACGAGCACACCGGTGCCGGTCGCGAGGAAGGCCAGCCCGGCGGCCCGGTCGGCGGCCCACGCCTTGGCGGTCGCGCCGAGGTCGAGGCGCACGCCCGCAGGCAGGGTGACGGTGGCGCCGCTGTCGTCGACGTCGCCGAGCTCGATGTCGCGCCAGCTGCCGGCGCGGGTCACCAGCGGTACCGACGCGGGCGCGGACAGCGTCACCGTGCCGACCGTCGGGTCGACGAGGCCGTCGGTGCGCCGCGCGGCCTCGAGAGCCACCTCCAGCGCCTCGGCGAGCACCGGGCCCACGCGCGTCGGGTGGCCGTCGGCGGCGTGCAGCGCGGCCAGCTCGGAGTCGTCGCGGTAGTGGCTGGCGGCGAGGTCCACCGTGTCGAGCCACTCGTGGACGGCCGCGGTCGCCGCGTCGAGCGCCGCGTCGTCGCCGTCGACCCCGACCGTGGCGCGACCGCCCCAGAGGTCGAAGTCGCGGGTGAGCACCGGCATCGTCAGGACCCGCCCGAGGTCGTCGTCGCCGTGCCCGTGCCGGCGGAGATCGTTCCGGCCGTGCCCGTCGCCCCGGTGCTCGCCGACGTCGTCCCCGAGCTGCTCGTGCTCGAGGTGCTCGTGCTCGTCGTGGCGGCCGTCGAGGCCGTGCCGGTGCCCGCGCCGGTCGAGACGATCGTCGCCGTCCCGGTCGAGGGGGTCGAGTCGGCGGCGGCGAGGACGGTCGTGGCGGACGCGAGGCCGAACCCGATCCCGGCAGCCGCCATGACCGCGGCCGCCCCGGTGACGACGGTGGTGCGGGTCACGCGGTGCAGCAGGTCGTCGCGGCCCTCGGGGGTCCAGCGGCTCGGGGTCATCGTGTCCTCCAGCGTCTCGTTCTCGGTGGTAGGAACCGTGCCAGCGACGTCTGGCAGGCCCGTGAGGCGTTCCTGTACCGACCATGAGAGGACGTTCAAGGCTTCGCCAAGGCGGTCCGAGGCAGGCGGAGCCGGCACGAACGGCCGCGAGGCGGTGCGCCGGGGGACGTGACGTCGGAGACATTCGCCCCCGAACGACTCGTAGAGCGAGAATCCGGTGCCCCGTCCTCACTACCGTGGGGTCACTACCCGAGCACGAGGTGGGGGCACTGAATGAAGGCGTCGATGGGGCAGCTGGCCCAGCTGATGACGACGACAGCGCCGGCGCTGGACGCACCGTGGGTGCGCGCGAACCTCGACAAGGCGCCCGACGACGTCGCCTCGATGTTCAACGGCGTCGCCGCTCGCTACGACGTCGCCAACGAGGTGCTGGCGCTCGGGCAGACCCGGGTGTGGCGCAAGGCGCTGGTGAACGCCGTCGCTCCGATCCCCGGCGAGGTGATCCTCGACCTCGCGGCCGGCACCGGCTCCTCGAGCGAGCCGATGGCCGAGCGCGGTGCCACCGTGATCCCGTGCGACTTCTCGCCAGGCATGCTCATGGTCGGTCACGATCGCCGGCCCGGCCTGCCCTTCACCGCCGGCGACGCGCTCCACCTGCCCTTCGGCGACGCCGTGTTCGACGCCGCCACGATCTCCTTCGGCCTGCGCAACGTGAACGACGCCATGACGGCTCTGCGCGAGCTGCACCGTGTGGTGCGTCCCGGGGGCCGTCTGGTCGTCTGCGAGTTCAGCCACCCGACCTTCCCGATGTGGCGCAAGCTCTACAGCGAGTACCTCATGGGCGCCATCCCGTCGGTCGCGCGCCACGTGGCGAGCAACCCCGACGCCTACGTCTACCTCGCCGAGTCGATCGCCGCCTGGCCGACCCAGGTGACGCTCGCCGGCCACCTGCGCGAGGCCGGCTGGGGCCACGTGGAGTGGATGAACATCCACGGTGGCATCGTCGCTCTGCACCGCGCCCGTCGATAGCGCCGTCCGCCCTCGGAGCCCGCGGGCGCGCTCGCTCATCGGCCGTCTGCCGGCCCAGGACCGCCGAGGCCGGGGCTAGGGGAGGTAGGCCGTGACGAAGTCGCGGCTGACCGGGCCGAGGTAGCGGTCCGCCGGGCGCTGGAAGTCGCCGAGCTTGTGCGGCGTCACCGCCGTACCGGCGTGGCGGTACCACATGAAGGAGACCCACGCCTTGTTGATGTCGAGCTGCATCGCGGTCACGGCTCCCGCCCGGTGCAGCAGATCGGCGAGGGCGCTCACGCTCAGCGCGTCGCCGCCGACGTAGACGAGATCGCCGGACGAGGTCACACCCAGGCCCGACCTCCACACCGCCAGCGAGCCGCCCACGGTCGTGCCCCACGACGCCTCGACGTTCGAGTCGAGGTTCGAGGCGACGACCCCGCCGGTGATGAGGGGCTTGAGGTTCTGCCGGACGAACGCGACCGACGGGCTCATCGTGACGTCGGCGCCCCACACCCCGACCGTGGCGTGGCCGTCCCGGTAGATCACCAACGACGCCGCGCCGGGCACGAGCGGGCTGGCCGTCGTCCCGTGGTCGTAGTAGCCGCCGGCGGCGTCCTTGAGCTTGAAGCCGCCGTTGAAGCTCGCTGCGAGCCCGGGGAACTGCGAGGAGGGGATGGTCGCGGGCTGGGACATGCCCGCAGTGCCCGGGTCCTGGTATCCGGGGTGCAGCGTGAAGCGCAGGCGTCGGCTAAGCCACGCGACGCCCGCGAGGTAGGACGTGTGCACGCGATCGGGGCGCACGTAGGTCACCTGCACGAGCGCGCCCGCCTTGGTCCCCACTGCGGGCACGAACACGCCCTCGCCCGGGAGCGCCGGCGTCACCGGACCCACCACCCTGGGCTGGAGAGCGACCGCGTCCTTCGCGGCTGCCGTGCGGGGCAGTGGCGCCTGGTGCGCTCCGGCCGCGAGCACCGACGTGTCGGGCGCCCCTCCGGTCTGCGGCGGGGAGAGCGAGTACTGGATGTTCTCGGCGAGGGTGACGACGGCGCCGAGCCCGTGATCGCGCGCCCATTCGGCCGTCTTCGTCGGTACGTCGTCGCCCGGGGCGCGCAGCGCCGAGGCGAGGGACCAGCCCGCGACCGCGAGGCCGACGAGCACGACCACCAGCACGGTCCGGGCCAGGCGGCGCCGGCGGAGTCGGCGCGGCGTCATGGGCGCACGCCGCCGGGATCGCGCTGTGCGCTCGGCCAGGGTGTCGGGCACCAGGGTTCTCCTGCGTGGGACGGTGGGTGCCGCAGCGGTGCGGCTCGCCGATCAGAACACCCCGCCTCGTCGCGGATCCAGCCGTGGAGCGGGCCTTGGTGATGTCTAGACCGACCTCACAGCGCGCTCTCAGCCCGCCCGGCCCGGCCGTGACGTTGAATCATCGGCGATGAGTGCTCCCACGCGAACCCCTGGCCCCGCAGCTCCGGGCACCGTCGAGGTGCCGGCGCGGCGGCGCTCGCTCGTCGCCGCCGCAGTCGTCGCCCTCCGACCGCGCCAGTGGCTGAAGAACCTGCTCGTGTTCGCGGTACCGCTCGCGGCAGGCAAGCTCGCCGACCGCGACAACATGACCGACGCCACCCTGGCCCTCGTCTGCTTCTGCGCTGCGGCGAGCGCGACCTACCTCGTCAACGACTCCATCGACGCGAAGGCCGATCGTGCTCACCCGACCAAGCGGCTGCGACCGATCGCGGCGGGGGAGCTGCCGGTGCCGATCGCGCTGACGATCGCGGCCGTGCTCGCCGTCGCGTCGTTGGGGCTGGCCTGGGCCTCGACCTACCCGGCGTTCTTCCTCACCCTGATCGCCTACCTCGTGTGCACCCTGGGGTACACGCTGGGGCTCAAGCACGAACCCGTGGTGGAGCTGGTGCTCATCGCCATGGGCTTCCTGCTGCGCGCCATCGCCGGAGGGACCGCCACCGGCATCCTCCTGTCGCCCTGGTTCCTCACCGTGGCGGCGTTCGGCTCGCTGTTCATGGCCGCGGGCAAGCGGTACTCGGAGTTCGTCAGGCTCAGCGACGACGGGCACGCGGCGCGCCCGTCGCTCGCGCGGTACACGGGGTCGTATCTCCGCTTCGTCTGGACGCTGTCGGCCACGATCATGCTCACCGCGTACTGCCTGTGGGCGTTCCAGACGGCCACGCGCGCGCACGGCTCGGTCCCGCTCGCCACCTGGTCGGTCGTGCCGTTCGTGCTCGCCGTGCTGCGGTTCGCCCTCGACATCGACCGGGCCGACGCGGGCGCACCCGAGGACATCGCCGTGAAGGATCGGGTGCTCCAGGTGCTCGCGCTGGTCTGGATCGTCGCGTTCGCCCTGGGCTCGGCGGGGCTCTGACCCTCGATGGAGCAGTCAGGGGCAGAGCGGCATCCGTCCGAAGGCCGTGAGGCCGCAGCGAGGCAGTCGACGAGATCCGAGGACGGCGGCGACGATCAGCCGGACGCCCGCGACCACGGCGTCGGGCCGGTCGTGCTCGATCACGTGAGCCGCGTGCCGGACGATCACGAAGGCCGACTGCGACGACAAGGAGGCGGCGGCGACCTGGTGCGCCCGCCAGTCCGCGATGCTGCTGGCCGAGCCGCCGTACGCCGGTCCGCCCCAGTAGCTGCGGTCGGGGTCCTCGGCGGCCATCACGACCAGCGGAGTGCTGCCCAGCCTGAGGCTGGCGGCCGCGACGGACGACACGGAGGTGTCGACGGTGTCGCCGCCCTCGTGCCAGTAGCGGGAGAGGCGATCGAACGGTGCGACACCCTCGATGAGCACGAGGCCGGCCACCTGCTCGTGGTAGCGCGCGACGAAGGCGCGTGCGACCAGGCCGCCGTAGGAGTGACCGACGACCAGGAAGGGTCCTGGCACCCGTGCCGCGACCAGGAGCGCCTCGAGCTCGCGTGCGTGCCTCCCGGCATCGACCACCCGGTGCGGGACGCGAGGCGGGCTCGCACCCAGCCCGGGTCTGTCGTAGATGCAGGTGCGCGTCGTGCGCGCGAACGGTCCCAGCACGGATCGCCACATCCGGTGGTCGGCGTGCAGCCCGGCGATGACGACGATCGTCAGGCGCCCCGAACCCGCGCAGGCGATCCACTGGCTGATGCCGGCTGCGCGGACCGTGCGGAT
>JAKOVT010000058.1 GCA_029781935.1 Actinomycetes bacterium
AGACCGAGGACATCGACTACGACCAGATGCGCGACCTCGCCCGCGAGCACCGGCCGAAGATGATCATCTGCGGCGGCTCGGCGATCCCGCGCCTCATCGACTTCGCGGCCTTCCGCGAGGTGGCCGACGAGGTCGGCGCGATCCTCATGGTCGACGCCGCCCACTTCATCGGCCTCGTGGCGGGCAAGGCGATCCCGAGCCCCGTCCCGTACGCCGACGTCGTCACCTTCACCACCCACAAGGTCCTGCGCGGCCCGCGCGGCGGCATGCTCGTGTGCAAGGAGGAGCACGCCGCCACGCTCGACAAGGCCGTGTTCCCGATGATGCAGGGCGGTCCGCTCATGCACGCGGTCGCGGCCAAGGCCGTGGCGCTGCACGAGTGCGCGCAGCCGGCGTACCAGGCCTACGCCCGCCAGGTCATCGCCAACTCGCAGGCGCTGACGGCCGGGCTCGAGGCCGAGGGGATGCGCGCCATCTCCGGGGGCACCGACACCCACCTCGCCCTGCTCGACCTCCAGGGCATCGGCGTCACCGGCGCCGAGGCCGAGGCCCGCACCGGAGCCGCGCGGATCGTGCTCAACAAGAACGCGATCCCGTACGACCCGCAGCCGCCGAGCATCGCCTCGGGGATCCGGGTGGGCAGCCCCGCGACGACGACCCAGGGCATGGACGAGGCCGACATGGCCACCATCGCCCGCCTCATCGGCCGGGCCGTCCGCGACGCCGACGGCACCGCCGCCCCGGACATCGCTGCCGAGGTCCACGCCCTGGTGTCGAGCAAGCCGGCGTACGCCTCCTAGGAAGCCCGTCGCGTGCGCGAATACCTCCTCTGCCTGTTCGTGGCGGCGTCGGTGACCTACCTGGTCACCCCGCTGGCACGGCGCTTCGCCCTCGGCTGGGGGGCGATGGCCGAGGTCCGCGACCGCGACGTGCACGACGAGCCGACCCCGCGCCTGGGCGGCCTGGGGATGGCTGCCGGCCTGCTGGCCGCGCTCCTGGTCGCCAGCGAGCTGCCCCTCATGAGCTCGGTCTTCGACGACTCGTCCGAACCGAGGGCGCTGCTGTCCGGCGCCCTGGTGCTCGTGCTGCTCGGCATGATCGACGACCGCTACGGGCTCGACGCGCCGACCAAGTTCGCGGGGCAGGCGCTCGCCGGCGCCGTCATGGCGCTGCAGGGCATCGCCATCGTGTGGCTGCCGATCGACGGCACCCTCGTGCTCGACCCGGTCACCTCGGTGCTGCTCACCGTGCTCGTGGTCGTGGTGGCCGTGAACGCGATCAACTTCGTCGACGGCCTCGATGGCCTGGCGGCCGGCATCGTGGGCATCGGGGCGCTGGCCTTCTTCGCCTACTCCTACCTGCTCTCCTACGAGTACGGCTTCACCCGGGCCACCCTCGCCGCCCTGGTCTCAGCGGTGCTCGCCGGCATGTGCGCAGGGTTCCTGCCGCACAACATCAATCCCGCGCGGGTGTTCATGGGCGACACCGGGTCGATGCTCATCGGTCTGCTGCTCGCGTCGTCGGTGATCACCCTCGTCGGGCAGCTCGACCCCAACGTCGTACCCGGCCCCACGTTCGTGCCCGCCCTGCTGCCGATCCTGCTGCCGCTCGCGGTCATGGCCGTGCCCCTGCTCGACATGCTGCTGGCCGTCGTACGCCGCACCCGGGCCGGACGCAGCCCGTTCGCCCCCGACAAGCAGCACCTGCACCACCGGCTGCTCGAGCTCGGGCACAGCCAGCGCCGCGCCGTCCTGCTCATGTACGGCTGGACCGGCCTGCTCGCGTTCACGGCGGTGAGCCTGGCCTTCGTCCCGGTCCAGGTCGCCCTCGTGTGGTTCGCCGCCGGAGTGCTGGCGCTCTGGTTCGCCGTGCGCTGGCCCCGGCTGCGCCACCGCACCACGGCCTGAATCGCGCCGGTTCCGTCCCGTTTCCTCCCGCTGCGGCTACCCGCGGCGGGCCGCCGGCGTGCCGGAGGGCGGACCGTGAGACCTAGGTCGCAGCCTCGCGGTTTGGGCCCGGATGCCCTCTCCCCGTAGTCTTCGATCGTGCCCGCCGCTCCCGACGGACCGACCCTCTCCGGCCCGCTGACCAGCGACCAGGTCGCCCGTGCCTCTCTCCGGCTGACGGTGCTGCCCACGGTCGTCGTCGGCGTCCTCGCGATCGTCGTCAGCACGATCGCGGCGGGATCCCTCGGCGCCCTCGGCGCGACCCTCGGGTTCGTGATCACGATCGTGTTCTTCGCCGGCGGCCAGTACGTCGTCGACAAGGTGCTCCGGAAGAGCCCCGAGACCGCGATGGGCACCGCCCTGCTGGTCTACATGACCCAGATCCTGGTGCTCTTCGTGCTCATCGCCGTCCTCAAGGACGCGACCTGGCTGAACGTGAAGGCGTTCGCCGGCACGATCATGGCCTGCACGCTGACCTGGCTCGGCGCGTCGGTCTGGGCGTGGAACCGCACCAAGGTGCTCTACGTCGAGCCGGTCTCCACGGTCGACCCCGACGCGGAGTACGACCAGTGAGCGCGCCCGAGCGGCAGGCCGAGCCGGGACGTGCGACGGTGCCGCCCCCCGCCAACGGTCACCACGACGCCCAGTGGTACCGTCGCGTCGCGACGAAGGCGTCCGCGGACAAGGACCAGGCGGTCGATCACCGCCTGTCCGACGACGCAGCGTGGGCCTCCGTCAGCCACCTCGCTGCGGGGATCCTCGTGTACGGCGGGATCGGCTGGCTGCTGGGTCGCTGGCTGGGTCACCAGGAGTACTTCGTCGCCGCGGGCGTCCTCTTCGGAGTCGCTCTCGCGCTGTTCATGCTGTTCCGTCGGCTCGAGGTCCACAAGCCCGAGCCCGAGACGCTGCGGTACGGCCGGCAGGCCGGACCCACGGAGGACGTCGTAGCGATGCCCGACCGCGAAGGCCCGACCCCGAAGGAGACCCGTCCGTGAGCTCCGGCGTCCTTCTCGCCAGCGGCGACGCGGCCCAAGAGGGTGGCTGCCACCTCGTCCCGTGGAGCGGCGGCTCGGACTGCGGGTTCCCCGCGCCCGACTCGACGATCTTCGACTTCGACCCGGCGTTCTCGCTGACCCTGGGCAACCTCACCCTGCACTTCACCAAGCCGATGATCATGCTCTGGCTCGGCGCGCTCATCGTCATCGTCGTCTTCACGCTGGCGTTCCGGAAGGCGAAGATCATCCCCCGCGGGCTGCAGAACGTCGCGGAGATGGGCTACCTCTTCGTCCGCGACGGCATCGCCCGCGACACGATCGGCAAGGAGGGCGACAAGTTCGTCCCCCTGCTGTTCTCGTTCTTCTTCTTCATCTGGGTGCTGAACTTCTTCAGCGTCGTCCCGTTCCTGCAGTTCCCGACCACCTCGCGCTTCGCCATCCCGCTGTCCTTCGCGCTGATGGTCTACATCCTCTGGGTGCCGCTCGGCGTCAAGCGCCAGGGGCTCGCGTTCTTCAAGAACATGACGATGCCCAAGGACGTCCCGCCCGCGATGTACGTCCTGCTCATCCCGATCGAGATCCTGTCCAACTTCATCGTCCGGCCGTTCACGCACTCCGTGCGTCTGTTCGCGAACATGTTCGCCGGCCACATGCTGATCGTCACGTTCTCGGTCGCCACCTGGTATCTGCTCTCGCCGTCCGTCATCGGCGTCTTCGGCTCGGCCGCGTCGTTCACCGTCACGGTGGGCCTGACCGGTTTCGAGATGCTGATCCAGGCGCTGCAGGCCTACGTCTTCACCCTCCTCGCGGCCGTCTACATCAACGACGCCGTGAACGCGCACTGATCAGGACCGCACTCGCTCGACCTGCACCACCAGCCCGACTCCGGCACCACCACTGACCGGCGGACAGACCGCCGGCCGACACGAAGGATCACGACATGTCGTTCCTCGCAGAGACCGTCGCCCAGCTCGCTGCGGACACCACGCAGTTCCAGGTCACCGGCTCGCTCGGCTCCATCGGCTACGGTCTCGCCGCCATCGGCCCCGGCATCGGCGTCGGCATCATCTTCGGTCAGGGCGTGCAGGCCATCGCGCGTCAGCCCGAGGCCTACGGCGTCATCCGCCAGAACATGATCCTCGGCTTCGCCCTCACCGAGGCGCTCGCGCTCATCGGCTTCGTGGCGCCGTTCGTCTTCGGCAAGTGACGACGGTCCCCGTCACCTCGTAGTCGACCCGTCTCTGACGAAGGATCGTGCAGATGAACACACTCGCAGAGGGAGGCAGCGTCCTGCTGCCGCCGCTCGACGAGCTCATCCTCGGCATCGTCGCGTTCGTCATCGTCTTCTGGGCGTTGGCGAAGCTGGCGCTGCCCGGGATCCGCAAGGCGCTCGAGGAGCGCACCGCGGCCATCGAGGGCGGCATCGAGCGCGCCGAGCGTCGTGAGGCCGAGGCCAACGCGCTCTACGAGCAGTACCAGGCGCAGCTGGCCGAGGCCCGCACCGAGGCGGCGCAGATCCGCGCCCAGGCGCAGTCGGACAAGCTGGCCATGGTCGAGGAGGCCAGGCGCGAGGCGGCCGAGGCCGCCGCGGCGGTCACCGCTCGTGCCGAGGCGGCCATCGAGGCGGACAAGGCGTCGACCATGGCGTCGCTGCGTCGCGACGTCGGCACGCTGGCCGTGACCCTCGCCGGCAAGGTCGTCGGCGAGTCCCTCGAGGACGACGCCCGCGCCCGCGCGACGGTCGACCGGTTCATCGCCGACCTCGAGGCCCAGGCGGCGGGGGCGGGCTCCTGATGCTCGGGTCCTCCCGCGAGTCGCTCGCCGGTCTGCGCCGCTCCCTGGAGTCGCGCAGCGGCGAGCCCGGCTTCGCCTCGGTGCCCGGCGAGCTGCTCGCCGTCGCCGGGGTGCTGGGCCGCGAGAAGTCGCTGCGCCAGACCCTCGCCGACGCCGGACAGCCCGAGGCAGCGCGCCTCGGCGTCGTCTCGAGCCTGTTCCAGGGCAAGGTGTCCGACACCTCCCTGGCGGTCCTCTCCGACGTCGTGCGGGCCCGGTGGTCCAACGACTCCGACCTCGTCGACGGCGTCGAGGAGCTCGGGGCGCAGGCGGCCTTCATCGGCGCCGAGCGCAGCGGCGAGCTCGACCGTGTCGAGGACGACCTGTTCCGGTTCGGCCGGGCCATCGACTCCTCGTCCGATCTGCAGATGGCCCTCACCTCGCCGTCGCTGTCGCCCGACCGCAAGGCGGCGCTCGTCCGCGACCTCGTCGGCCCGACGGCGTCGCCGACCACCACCGAGCTGCTGGTGCACGTCGCCGCGAACCTGCGCGGCCGGCGTCCCGACGTCGCGGTGGCGGAGCTCGCCGAGCTCGCGGCCGAGGAGCGCCAGCGGCTGCTCGCCGAGGTCCGCAGCGCCGTCGCCCTCACGCCCGAGCAGGAGCAGCGACTCGCTGGCGCCCTGTCGAGGCTGCAGGGTCGCGAGGTCCGCGTGAACGTGATCGTCGACCCCGAGGTCGTCGGCGGCATCGTCGTCCGGGTGGGCGACGAGGTCATCGACGGCAGCGTCGCCAGCAAGCTCGAGAACGCCCGCCGCACCGTCGGCGTCTAGCACGACCGCACCACCCCAGACCGCACAGCCAGCCTGGTGCCGAGCGCGAACAGAGCCCGGCGATGAAACGAGAGAGCAGGACACCATGACGGAGCTGACGATCCGGCCGGAGGACATCCGCGACGCGATCGCCCGGAACGTCGAGTCGTACGCGCCCGGGACGACCCGCGAGGAGGTCGGGCGCGTCGTCGAGACGGGCGACGGCATCGCGCGCGTCGAGGGCCTGCACTCGGCGATGACCAACGAGCTGCTCGAGTTCGAGGGCGGTCTGCTGGGCCTGGCGCTCAACCTCGACGTCCGCGAGATCGGCACCGTGCTCCTCGGCGACTCGTCCCGGATCGAGGAGGGCCAGTCGGTCAAGCGCACCGGCGAGATCCTCTCGGTGCCGGTCGGCGACGGCTACCTCGGCCGCGTCGTCGACCCGCTGGGCAACCCGATCGACGGCCAGGGCCCGATCGAGTCCGAGGCCCGTCGTGCCCTCGAGCTGCAGGCCCCGACGGTCGTCCAGCGCCAGCCGGTGAAGGAGCCGATGCTCACGGGCATCAAGGCCATCGACGCCATGACGGCCATCGGCCGCGGCCAGCGCCAGCTGATCATCGGCGACCGCCAGACCGGCAAGACCGCGGTGGCGATCGACACGATCATCAACCAGAAGCAGAACTGGGAGTCCGGCGATCCCACGAAGCAGGTCAAGTGCGTCTACGTCGCGATCGGCCAGAAGGGCTCGACCATCGCGGCGGTCAAGGGCGCGCTCGAGGACTCGGGCGCCATGGCCTACACCACGATCGTGGCGGCCCCGGCGTCCGACCCCGCGGGCTTCAAGTACCTCGCGCCGTACACCGGCTCGGCCATCGGCCAGCACTGGATGTACCAGGGCCAGCACGTCCTGATCATCTTCGACGACCTGTCCAAGCAGGCCGAGGCCTACCGCGCCGTGTCGCTCCTGCTGCGCCGCCCGCCGGGCCGCGAGGCCTACCCCGGTGACGTCTTCTACCTGCACTCCCGCCTGCTCGAGCGCTGCGCCAAGCTGTCCGACGACCTCGGCGGCGGCTCGATGACCGGTCTGCCGATCATCGAGACCAAGGCCAACGACGTGTCGGCCTACATCCCGACCAACGTCATCTCGATCACCGACGGCCAGTGCTTCCTCGAGTCCGACCTGTTCAACTCGGGCGTGCGCCCGGCGATCAACGTCGGTATCTCGGTCTCCCGCGTCGGCGGTTCGGCCCAGACCAAGGCGATGAAGGCCGTCGCCGGCCGCCTGCGCCTCGACCTGGCGCAGTACCGCGAGCTCGAGGCGTTCTCCGCCTTCGGCTCCGACCTCGACGCGGCGTCCAAGGCGCAGCTGGCCCGCGGCTCGCGGCTCGTCGAGCTGCTCAAGCAGGCGCAGTACCAGCCCTTCCCGATGGAGGAGGAGGTCGCGTCGGTGTGGTCGGGCACGACCGGCCAGCTCGACGACGTCCCGCTCGAGGACATCCGACGCTTCGAGCGCGAGTTCCTCGACTACCTCAAGCGCGACCACAAGGCCGTGCTCGACACCATCCGCTCCACCAGCGCCCTGTCGGCGGACTCGGTGACGCTGCTCGAGAACGCGATCGCGACCTTCAAGACGCAGTTCACCACCTCCGCCGGTGCCCCGCTCGTGGTCCACGAGGCCCCGGCCGAGGCGCTCGACGAGGCCGAGGTGCAGCACGCGACGATCACCAAGGTCAAGGGCTGAGGTCCTCGACCCATGGGTGCACAGCAGAGGATCTTCCGTCGACGGATCAAGACGGTCCAGTCGACGAAGAAGATCACCAAGGCGATGGAGCTCATCGCGTCGTCGCGGATCGTGAAGGCGCAGCAGCGCGTCGAGGCGGCGCTGCCCTACACCCGTGAGCTCGGCCGGGCCATCTCGGCGGCGGCCTCGCACACGGGCGGCGGGCACCCGCTGACCGAGACCGAGCAGCGCCTGCGCGAGCGGGCCGCGGTCCTCATCATCACCGCCGACCGCGGACTGGCCGGCGGCTACTCGTCGACCGCGATCAAGGAGGGTGAGCAGCTCACCGCGCTGCTCACCGAGCAGGGCCTCACCGTGCTGCCGTTCCTCGTCGGTCGCAAGGCCGTGGGCTACTACCGGTTCCGCGGTCGCGAGATCGCGGGTTCGTGGACGGGCTTCTCCGACCAGCCGACCTACGCTCACGCGAAGGAGATCGCTGCGGCGCTGCTCGACTCGTTCCTCACCCGGACCGAGGACGGCGGCACCGACGAGATCCACATCGTCTACACGCACTTCCGCAGCATGGTCACCCAGGACCCGACCGTCCGTCGCATCCTGCCGCTCGAGATCGTGGAGCAGACCGCGGAGGAGGCGGCGGCCGCGGGCCAGGGCCCGTTCCCGCTCTACGAGTTCGAGCCGTCGGGCGCCGCGGTGCTCGACTCGCTGCTGCCCAAGTACGTCGAGAACCTCGTGTTCACGGCCCTCCTCCTCTCCGCCGCGTCCGAGCACGCCGCTCGCCGCCGCGCGATGAAGGCGGCCACGGACAACGCCGAGGAGCTCATCAAGACCCTGAGCCGTCAGGCGAACCAGGCCCGTCAGGCCGAGATCACCCAAGAGATCAGCGAGATCGTCGGCGGCGCCGACGCGCTCTCCGCATCCGCATAGGAGTCGAGGAAGACCATGACTGCAACGACTGAGACCACGACCGGCACCGGTCGCGTGGCACGGGTGACCGGCCCGGTCGTCGACGTGGAGTTCCCCGTCGAGGCGATGCCGGAGCTCTACAACGCGCTCAACGTCGTCGTGAGCACGGGCGAGGCCACCGAGGGCGAGCCGGCGTCGCGCACGCTGACCCTCGAGGTCGCCCAGCACATCGGCGACAACATGGTGCGCACCATCTCCATGCAGCCCACCGACGGCCTGGTCCGCGGCGCAGCCGTGGTCGACACCGGTGACGCGATCACCGTGCCCGTGGGCGACGTGACCCTCGGGCACGTGTGGAACACCCTCGGCAAGCCGCTCGACGTCGAGGAGTCGTCGCTCCAGATCACCGAGCGGCGCGGCATCCACGCGCAGGCGCCGAGCTTCGACCAGCTCGAGAGCAAGACCGAGGTCTTCTGGACCGGGATCAAGGTCATCGACCTGCTCACCCCGTACGTCAAGGGCGGCAAGATCGGCCTGTTCGGCGGTGCGGGCGTCGGCAAGACCGTCCTGATCCAGGAGATGATCTACCGCGTCGCGGAGAACTTCTCCGGCGTGTCGGTGTTCGCCGGTGTCGGCGAGCGCACCCGTGAGGGCAACGACCTGTTCGGCGAGATGACGGAGTCCGGCGTCATCAGCAAGACCGCGCTGGTCTTCGGCCAGATGGACGAGCCCCCGGGCACGCGTCTGCGCGTCGCCCTCTCGGCGCTCACGATGGCGGAGTACTTCCGCGACGTGCAGAAGCAGGACGTGCTGCTCTTCATCGACAACATCTTCCGCTTCACCCAGGCCGGCTCCGAGGTCTCCACGCTGCTGGGCCGCATGCCCTCCGCGGTGGGCTACCAGCCGACCCTCGCCGACGAGATGGGCCAGCTCCAGGAGCGCATCACCTCGACGCGCGGTCACTCGATCACCTCGCTGCAGGCGATCTACGTCCCCGCCGACGACCTCACCGACCCGGCGCCGGCCACCACGTTCGCGCACCTCGACGCGACCACGACCCTGAGCCGGCCGATCTCCGAGCTGGGCATCTACCCGGCCGTGGACCCGCTCGACTCGACCTCGCGCATCCTCGACCCGCGCTACATCGGCGACGAGCACTACCGCGTCGCCGCGCGCGTCAAGGAGATCCTGCAGCGCTACAAGGACCTGCAGGACATCATCGCGATCCTCGGTATCGACGAGCTCTCCGAAGAGGACAAGATCCTCGTCGGCCGGGCCCGCCGCATCCAGCGCTTCCTGTCGCAGAACCTCTTCGTGGCCGAGCAGTTCACCGGCCAGCCCGGCTCGTTCGTGCCGGTCGAGGAGACCATCGCGTCGTTCAAGGCGCTCACCGAGGGCGAGTACGACCACCTGCCCGAGCAGGCGTTCTTCCTCTGCGGCGGTGTCGAGGACGTCGAGAAGAACGCCGCGAAGCTGGCCGGCTGACCATGGGTGAGCTCAACGTCAGCCTCGTCGCGGTCGACCGCAAGATCTGGTCGGGTCCGGCGTCGATGGTCGTCGCGAAGACGCTCGAGGGCGAGATCGGCATCCTGCCCCAGCACGAGCCGGTCCTCGCGCTGCTGGCCGACAGCCCGGTGCGCATCACGACGACCGAGGGCCGGGTCATCACGGCCGCGGTGCACGGCGGGTTCTTCTCGGTGGACTCCGACAACGTCGCGATCCTCGCGGAGTCCGCGGAGCTCGGTGGCGAGATCGACGTCGTCCGCGCCCAGGAGGCCCTCGACCGCGCTCGCGCCGCCGGTGCCGACACCCCCGACGAGCAGGCCGCGATCGCGCGCGCCGAGACCCGCCTGAAGGTCGCGCTCGCCGAGCAGCACAAGACCCACGCCTCCGAGGCGGGTCACCGCGGCGAGTAGCCGCCGGCTGCGACGTACGCCGAAGGCCGGGCTCCCTCTCGAGGGAGCCCGGCCTTCCTGCTCTCCTCCCGCGTGATCTTGGTCAGACGTGGGGTTCCCGGCGCAGAACGGCCCCGGTACCCCGCATCTGACCAAGATCACGCGGTGGGGGTGGGTGCTGGTTCGTAGGGTCGGGCCATGACCGGAGCCGTGCACCCCCGTACCGAGGCCCTCTACCGGCGAGTCGCGGCGGCGGTCGACGCCGACGGCCGCCTGCCGCTGCCCGATGTCACCGAGTGGGAGATCTTCCCGTTCGAGGGCGAGCTCGCGGTGAAGCGGCTCGAGCCGCCGGTGCTCCCGGAGCCGCCGCGGCGCGGCGAGGGCGGGGTCGACTGCGGGTCGTGCGCCGCCGGCACCACCGGGGCGGTCTGGTACGACGAGCGCTGGAAGCTCGTCGCCCCCGACGAGCCGCTCGCGATCCCCGCGGTGCTGCTCTGCCCGATCCCGCACCTCGACCTCGAGGACCTCGACTGGGTGTGGGCCCGAGACATGGGGATGCTGACCTGGCGGGTGGAGCGCGCGCTGCGCTCGATCGGGGGAGTGGGGCGGGTGCACGTCAACCGCTGGGGCGACGGCGGGGCGCACCTGCACCTCTGGTTCTTCGCGCGGCCCGAGGGCGTCCTGCAGCTGCGCGGCTCGTCGCTCTCGGACTGGACCGACTGCCTCCCGCCGATGCCCGCCTGGGAATGGCAGACCACGATGGCCGCCGTCGCGGAGGAGATGACCGTGCTGGGCGGTACCGCCGGCGCCCGCTGACCGCCCCCACCATCACGTGCCGGGTGCGGGCGCGGGGGTCAGGAGCGGGTGGCGCCGGGCTGCCAGAGGACGTCGCCGCCCGCCTGCAGGTTGGCGTGGCGGGCGAGGATGAACAGCAGGTCCGAGAGCCGGTTGAGGTACGTCGCCGTCAGCGGGTTCATCGCGTCGCCGTGCACCTCGAGCGCGGCCCACGTGGAGCGCTCCGCACGGCGCACGATGGTGCGCGACACGTGCAGCAGCGCGCTGCCCGGCGTTCCGCCGGGGAGCACGAACGAGCGCAGTGCGGCCAGGTCCTCGTTGTAGCGGTCGCAGGCGGCCTCGAGGGCCTCGACGTAGGAGGCCTCGACCCGCAGCGGGGGGAACTCGGGCTCGGCGACCACCGGCGTGCACAGGTCGGCACCGACGTCGAAGAGCTCGTTCTGGATGCGCGTGAGCAGGGCCGAGACGTCGTCGGCGAGGCCGCCGAGGGCGAGCGCGACGCCGAGCGAGGAGTTGGCCTCGTCGGTGTCGGCGTACGCCTGCAGGCGCAGGTCGTTCTTGCCCACCCGGGACATGTCGCCGAGGGCGGTGGTGCCGTCGTCGCCGGTGCGCGTGTAGATGCGGGTGAGATTGACCATGCCCCGAGCCTACGGCCCCCCGGGACCCCCTGCCGGGCGGCGCGACCGTCCTCGCGGATCGCCTAGTCTTCGGCCCGTGGAGGCGTTCCGGATCGTGGGGGGCGCCCGGCTCTCGGGCGACGTCCGGGTGACGGGCGCCAAGAACAGCGTGCTCAAGCTCATGGCCGCCGCGCTGCTCGCCGAGGGCACGACCACCCTGTACGAGGTCCCCACCATCCTCGACGTCGAGTACATGGCCGAGCTCCTGCGGCGGCTGGGCTGCGAGGTGGTCCACGACGCCGAGGCGCGATCGGTCGCGATCACCGTCCCCGCCGTCCCGTCGCACAAGGCCGACTACGACCTCGTGCGCAAGCTCCGCGCCTCGATCAACGTGCTCGGCCCGTTGCTCGCCCGGTGCGGCGAGGCCGATGTCGCGCTGCCCGGCGGCGACAACATCGGATCGCGCGGCCTCGACATGCACGTGGCCGGGCTCGAGCGGCTCGGCGCCACCGTCCGCTCCGAGCACGGCTATCTCATCGCCACGCGCGACGACCAGCTGCACGGCGCGTCGGTGTGGCTCGACTTCCCGAGCGTCGGCGCCACCGAGAACCTGCTCATGGCCGCCGTGCTGGCCAAGGGCACCACGGTCATCGACAACGCGGCCCGCGAGCCCGAGATCTGCGACATCTGCCACATGCTCGTGGCGATGGGCGCTCAGATCGACGGCATCGGTACGTCGACCCTCACGATCGAGGGCGTCGACTCGCTGTCACCCGTGGAGCACACCACGGTGCCCGACCGTCTGGTCGCGGGCACCTGGGCGGTGGCGGCGGTCATGACGCGCGGCGACATCACCATCCAGCGCGCCCGCGCCGACCACCTCGAGATCGCGCTCGACAAGCTCGTGTCGGCGGGCGCCACGGTCGACGAGGTCGCCGACGGCGTACGCGTGCGGTGCGCCGACCGACCGCGGGCGATCGACGTCGTGACGCTGCCCTATCCCGGTTTCCCGACCGACCTGCAGCCTCAGTTCATCGCGCTGAACTCCATCGCCCGCGGCGCCGCGATGGTCACCGAGAACCTCTTCGAGGCGCGGTTCCGCTTCGTCAACGAGATGGTCCGCCTCGGCGCAGACGTCCGCACCGACGGCCACCACGCCTTCGTCCGCGGCAAGGAGAAGCTCTCGGGCGCGCCGGTCGAGGCAGCCGACATCCGCGCGGGCGCGGGCCTCGTGCTCGCCGGCCTCGTCGCCGAGGGCACCACCACCGTGTACGAGCCGCACCACGTCGACCGCGGTTACGAGGGCTTCATCGACGACCTGGTCCGCCTCGGCGCCGACGTCTCGAGGGTCCAGGTCAACCAGCTGGCCTGATCAGCGGGCGAGGACCTCGCGGGCCTTCTGCTCGTCGTCGGGGAAGACCATGACGCGCGGGCCGTCGAGCGTCTGCGCCAGGTTGGCCTTCACGCCCGCGGCCTCGAGGGTGCGGCGCAGGATCTCGCCCTCGGCGTACGTGCCGGGGGAGGCCACGGGGACGAGCAGCCCGTAGGCGTCCTCGCGGCCCTGCCGCGACGGCTTGGCGACGAGGGAGTCGCCCCGCTGGTAGGTCCAGCGCAGGAGCACGACGAACAGCCCCACCACGGCGAAGGCCAGCAGCGGCCCCATCAGGTAGGACGCGCTCGTGAACTGCACGAGCCCATGGTCGACCTCGATCGTCGACCTCGCCAGACCGGGTCGTAGGGTGAGCCCGAGAAAGTAGGACGTGCAACCATCTCGGAGGTCGTCGTGGCTCAGCAGGTAGCGGTCGTCGGCGCGGGTCTGATGGGCTCGGGGATCGCCCAGGTCGCGGCCGCAGCCGGGTACGACGTCGTGCTCCGCGACGTGACGCCCGAGGCCCTCGAGCGCGGTACGGGCGCGATCCGCGCGTCGTACGCGAAGTTCGTCGAGAAGGGCCGGATGGCCGCCGACGACGCCGAGGCGGCCCTGGACCGGATCACCACCACGACCGACCTGGGTGCAGCGGCCGACGCCGATGTCGTCGTCGAGGCGGTGTTCGAGAAGCTCGAGGTCAAGGCGGAGGTCTTCCGCACGCTCGACGAGATCTGCAAGCCCGACGCCGTGCTGGCCTCCAACACCTCGGCGATCCCGATCACCTCGATCGCGGCGGTCACCCGGCGTCCGGAGTCGGTCGTGGGCATGCACTTCTTCTCGCCCGTGCCGATGATGCGGCTGTGCGAGCTCGTGCGCGGGTTCAAGACGTCCGACGACACCCTCGCCCGCGCGAAGGAGTTCGCGGAGAACACCGGCAAGACGTGCATCGTCGTGAACCGCGACGTCGCGGGCTTCGTCACCACGCGCCTCATCACCGCCCTCACCGTCGAGGCGATCAAGCTGCTCGAGTCGGGTGTTGCGAGCGCGGAGGACATCGACGTCGCGTGCCGCCTCGGCTTCGGGCACGCGATGGGCCCGCTCGAGACCGCCGACCTCACCGGCGTCGACATCATGTGCAACGCCACGAGCAACGTCTACGCCGACACCCAGGACGAGAAGTTCGCGCCGCCGGAGCTGCTGCGCCGCATGGTCGCCGCGGGCGACCTCGGCCGCAAGACCGGCCGCGGCTTCTACGAGCACGGCTGACCGAGGGGGACCGGTGCGCGACAAGCCCTGGTTGATGCGGACCTACGCCGGCCACTCGTCGGCGACGGAGTCCAACGCGCTCTACCGGCGCAACCTCGAGAAGGGCCAGACGGGGCTGTCGGTCGCCTTCGACCTGCCCACCCAGACCGGATACGACCCCGACGACCTCCTGGCTCGGGGCGAGGTGGGCAAGGTCGGAGTGCCCGTCACCCACCTCGGCGACATGCGTGCGCTCTTCGACGGCATCCCGCTCGGCGAGATGAACACGTCGATGACGATCAACGCCACGGCGATGTGGCTGCTCGCCCTCTACGCCACGGTCGCGGAGGAGCAGGGCGCGCCGCTGTCGACGCTGTCGGGGACGACGCAGAACGACATCATCAAGGAGTACCTCTCGCGCGGGACCTACGTGTTCCCGCCGGGGCCGTCGCTGCGTCTGATCACCGACATGATCGCGTGGACGGTCACCGAGGTCCCGAAGTGGAACCCGATCAACATCTGCAGCTACCACCTGCAGGAGGCCGGCGCGACCCCCGAGCAGGAGATCGCCTACTCGGTGTCGACCGCCATCGCGGTCCTGGACGCGGTGCGCGCCTCGGGCCAGGTGCCGGCCGACCGGATGGGCGAGGTCGTCGCGCGCATCTCGTTCTTCGTGAACGCCGGCGTCCGCTTCGTCGAGGAGATGTGCAAGATGCGCGCGTTCGTGCGCATCTGGGACGACCTCGTGCGCGAGAGGTACGGCGTCACCGACGACAAGCAGCGGCGGTTCCGCTATGGCGTGCAGGTCAACTCGCTCGGGCTCACCGAGGCGCAGCCGGAGAACAACGTGCAGCGCATCGTGCTCGAGATGCTCGCGGTCACCCTGTCGAAGGACGCGCGCGCACGCGCGGTGCAGCTGCCCGCCTGGAACGAGGCGCTCGGCCTCCCGCGCCCGTGGGACCAGCAGTGGTCGCTGCGCATCCAGCAGGTGCTCGCCTACGAGAGCGACCTGCTCGAGTACGACGACCTGTTCACCGGTTCGGTCGTGGTCGAGGCCAAGGTCGCCGACCTCGTCGAGAAGGCGCAGACCGAGATCGCGCGCGTGCAGGACATGGGCGGCGCCGTGCCGGCCGTGGAGTCGGGCTACATGAAGGGCCAGCTCGTCGCCTCGCACGCCGCACGACGTGCACGCGTGGAGAGCGGCGACGAGGTGGTCGTCGGGGTCAACGCGTTCACCTCCACCGAGCCGAGCCCGCTCACGGCGAACCTCGACACGGCGATCCAGACCGTGGATCCCGCGGTCGAGGCGGCTGCCGTCGCCCGCCTCGAGCAGTGGCGCGCGGATCGGGACCCCGCAGAGGTCGAAGCGGCGCTCGAGGCGCTCGCGGCCGCGGCGTCGGGCACGGAGAACCTGATGCCTGCCACGCTCGCGTGCGCCCGCGCCGGCGTCACTACGGGGGAGTGGGCCGGCACGCTGCGGCAGGTGTTCGGCGAGTACCGCGCCCCCACCGGCGTGGCGGGCGTCGTTGGCGTCGCGCCCGCGTCCGCCGAGCTCGCCGCGGTGCGTGAGGCGGTCGCGGCGACCGGTACCGAGCTCGGCAAGAAGCTGCGCATGCTCGTCGGCAAGCCCGGTCTCGACGGCCACAGCAACGGCGCCGAGCAGATCGCCGTCCGCGCCCGCGATGCCGGGTTCGAGGTGGTCTACCAGGGCATCCGCCTGACGCCGGCGCAGATCGTCGCGGCCGCGGTCGAGGAGGACGTCGACGTCGTCGGTCTCTCGATCCTCTCCGGCAGCCACCTCGAGCTCGTCCCGATGGTGCTCGACGGCCTGCGCGAGAACGGGCTCGGCGACGTACCCGTGGTCGTCGGCGGCATCATCCCGGACGCCGACGGCGAGACGCTCCGCGCGCTCGGGGTCGCGGCCGTCTTCACCCCGAAGGACTACGACGCCACGGCGATCATGGCGCGTGTGCTCGACGAGGTCCGTGCCGCGCGCGGCCTGCCGCGGCTGGTAGGGATCGGCGAGTGACCGCTCGGGTCATCGCCGTGCGCCACGGCCAGAGCGAGGGCAACGTCGCGCGCGTCTGGACCAGCGCGATCGACGGCTACCCGCTCACCGCGCTGGGCCGCGAGCAGGCGCGCGCGGTGGGGGAGAAGGTCGCCGGCGAGGGCGTGCAGCACCTGTACTCCTCGCCGCTGCCCCGCGCCCGCCAGACCGCCGAGGAGATCGGTGCGGTCCTCGGCCTCGAGCCCGCGCTGGCCGACGGCGTCGAGGAGTTCGACGTCGGTCACCACGAGGGCGAGGACGACGAGACGGTCGGGCCGATGGCGATCGAGGTCTTCACCCGGTGGTGGCGCGACGACGACCTGACGGCGTCGTTCACCGGCGGCGAGACCGGGTATCAGATCGTCGACCGGGTGCGGCGCGCGTTCGACGCGCTCGCCGACCGGCACGAGGGGTCCACCACCCTCGTGGTCTCGCACGGCGGGTCGCTGGCCGTCGGGCTCAACGCCCTGTGCGCGAACCTCGACTCGCTGTTCGTGTCGCAGCACATCCTCGCCAACTGCGACGTGGTCGACCTCGTCCGCGACGACACCGGGACGTGG
>JAKOVT010000084.1 GCA_029781935.1 Actinomycetes bacterium
GCGCGCATCGCCATGAGGCCGGGCATCTCGTGCTCGGCGAGGCGGATCTCGTTGCGGCCGAACTCGGCCAGCGAGAGGTCGGCGACCTTGAAGTCGTTCATCGCGAGGTTCTCCGTTCGATCGCCCCGATGGGGCGTAGTCGCCGCGGACGTCTCGAGGCCTCGATGGTCCACCGGCTGCTCACGCGGGAGCCGTCACCGCAGGGCGACGCCCATTCTGCCGTACGCCGGCGCCGAGGTCGAACGGTCGCCCCGGCGCCACCTGCCTGCTGCTATCCGCCCGACCCGGCGACCGGGGCGCGGCGCAGGTCGGGCTCGAGGTAGATCCACCGGGCCTGCGGGACCGCCCCGCGCACCCGGGCCTCGGCCCCGTCGATCGCCTGCGCGACCGCGGCCGCGGTGTCGTCGTGCGCCACCGCGATCTTGGCCGCGACGAGGATCTCGTCCGGGCCGGTGTGCAGGGTGCGCAGGTGGATCACGCTCTCGACGAGCGGCTCGGACTCGAGGGCGACCCGGATCGCCTCGGTCTGCTCGGGCATCGCGCTCTCGCCCACGAGCATCGACGACATCTCCAGCGCGAGGAACACCGCGATCACGAGCAGCAGGCTGCCGATCGCGAGCGCGCCGACGCCGTCCCAGCGGGCGTCGCCCGTGGCGACGGCGAGCGAGACACCGAGCAGCGCGAAGACCAGGCCGATGAGGGCGCCGAAGTCCTCGAGCAGGACGACGGGCAGCTCGGGCTGACGCGCGTCGCGGACGAAGCGGTACATCGACCGGTCGCCGCGCGAGTGGTTGGCCTCGCGGATCGCCGTACGGAAGCTGAAGCCCTCGAGCACGATCGCGATACCGAGCACCACGAACGCGATGATCGGGTCGGTGAGCTCCTCGGGGTCGTGGATCTTGTGCCAGCCCTCGTAGATGCTGAACAGGCCGCCGAGGCAGAACAGCACGATCGAGACGACGAACGCGTAGACGTAGCGCGTGCGCCCGTAGCCGAACTGGTGCTTGTCGTCGGCCTCGCGCTTGGCCCGCTTGCCGCCGAGCAGCAGCAGCACCTGGTTCCCCGAGTCGGCCAGCGAGTGGATCGCCTCGGACAGCATCGAGCTCGACCCGGTCATGAACCAGGCGATGAACTTCGTGATCGCGATGCCCAGGTTCGCCGCGAGCGCCGCGACCACCGCCTTGGTACCGCCCTCGGTGCTCATGCCCGTCCCCTGTACGTCGTGCCGGTCACGTGATGCGGTCCTTGAGCTCGTTGATGGGCCCGATCGGCGACGGGTCGACGCCCTGCGCGATCGCGGCGTAGACGCTCACCCAGTCGACGATGCCGAGCAGCGACGCGAGGCGCACGACGGGGTGACCCTCGTCGGCCGCGAGGACGTCGACGGGTACGCCGCGGCGCTCGGCGAGGTCGCGCGAGATCTCCGCCCGGCGGCCGTCCTGCACGTGCTCGCCCGGGTCGCGCAGGAGCACGAGCCGCAGCCGCGCGGGACCCGCGCCGTCCTCGATCGGGTCGCGGAAGATGTCGTCGGAGGAGCCGCCGCCGGCGTCGCCGTCGAGGGCCACGACCTGGTTGTGGGTGACCTCCGGGAAGGGCCCGCTGGCCACGGCCATCTTCGCGTTCTCGTTGAGCTGGCAGGCCAGCCGGTAGGCCGCCAGCGCCCCCAGCGGCGACGTGCCCCACACCATCGGGAGCGACCCGGCGATGGAGACGCCGAGCAGCTTCGCGGGGTTGTCAGCCAGCGGCGACACCGGACCGTGCTCGACGGCGCGCTCGTCGAGGAGGTCGGCCGCGCGCTCGAGCGCCGCGCGCGGGACGTCGGCCAGACCGAGGGCGTCGGCGAGCAGCAGCAGCGGGGTGGAGAGGAGCCACAGCGACGCGCGCGGCATGAGCCCGCCGGCGTCGACCGGGAGGAACGCGGCACCCGGGGCGTCGTCGACGAGGCGGTGCAGCGGCGATCCCGCAGCGCCCACGCCGACCAGACGCGTGCCGCGCTTCACCGCCTCGGCGGCGACCGAGAGGGTCTCCTCGGTGCGGCCCGAGCACGACACCGCGATCACCAGGTCGAGCGGGCCGACCCAGCCGGGCAGCGTGTAGCCCCGCACGGTCGACACCGGCACCGGGCAGCCGGTGCCGCAGACGGCGGCGAGCACGTCGCCGCTGATGCCGCTGCCGCCCATGCCCGCCACGACGACGGCCCGCGGACGGCCGTCGGCGGCGACCGCGGCCAGCTCGTGCGGGTCGGTGGCGGCGAGCGCGCGGCGCACCTGGGCGCCGGCGTCGGCCGTGGCGCGCAGCATTCCGCCCGGGTCGGCGGCCTCGAGGGCCGCGGTGTCGTCGAGCAGCGAGTCGTCGGCCCAGCGCGGCACGACTACTCCTGCACGTCGGCGCCGATGCCCTGCGGGCCCGGCGTCGCGTCGTCGAGGAGCATCACCGGGATGCCGTCGCGCACCGGGAAGCTGCTGCGGCAGCGGGTGCAGACCAGCGCGGTGACGGGCTCGCCGTCGACGCGCACCGGGGCGTGGTGCTCGCACGGGCAGGCGAGGACCTCGAGAAGGACAGGGTCGAGCGGGCTCATGCGGTTTCTCCCCGGATGATGGCCAGCGCCTCGTCGCGCACCGACGCCATGAGGGCCGTGGTGGCCCCTTCGGCGTTGAGGCGCAGCAGCGGCTCGGTGTTGCTGGGTCGGACGTTGAACCACCACGCCCCGGCCTCCGACGTGCCGGCGACGGTGAGGCCGTCGAGCTCGTCGAGGGTGACGCCGGGGCGCGCGCCGTACGTCGCCTTGATGGTGGCGATCACGGCCTGCTGGTCGGCGACGGTCGTGTTGATCTCGCCGGACGCGACGTAGCGCGAGTACTGCGCGAGCAGGCTCGAGAGCGTGGTGCCCTCGGGCGTCTCGGCGAGCGCCGCGAGGGTGTGCAGCGCGGCGAGCATGCCGGAGTCGGCGCGCCAGAAGTCGCGGAAGTAGAAGTGGCCGGAGTGCTCGCCGCCGAAGACCGCGCCGGTCTCGGCCATGCGCGCCTTGATGAACGAGTGCCCGACGCGGGTGCGCACCGGGGTGCCACCGTGCTCGAGGACGATCTCGGGCACGGCCGCGCTGGTGATGAGGTTGTGGATGATCGGCGAGCCCGGCGCCTTGGCCAGCTCGCGCACGGCGATGAGCGCGGTGAGCGTCGACGGGTCGACCAGGCCGCCCCGCTCGTCGACGACGAAGCAGCGGTCGGCGTCGCCGTCGAAGGCCAGCCCGAGGTCGGCGCCCACCTCGAGCACGGCCGCCTGCAGGTCGCGCAGGTTCTCCGGCTCGATCGGGTTGGCCTCGTGGTTCGGGAACGTGCCGTCGAGCTCGAAGTACAGCGGGGTCACGGTGAGCGGGAGGCCGGCGAGGACGGCGGGCACGGTGTGGCCGCCCATGCCGTTGCCGGCGTCGACCACGACCGAGAGCGGTCGGCCGCCGCCGAGCGGGACCAGGGCGTTGAGGAACGCGGCGTAGTCGCCGAGGACGTCGCGCTGCGAGACCGTGCCGACCGGGCCGTCGTGGGCCGGGACGCCGTCTGCCGACCACTGCTGCACGAGGTCGCGGATCGTGCGCAGGCCGGTCTCCTGGCCCACGGGAGAGGCACCGGCACGGCAGAGCTTGATGCCGTTGTACTGCGCGGGGTTGTGGCTCGCCGTGAACATCGCGCCCGGCAGGTCGAGGGAACCGGCGGCGAAGTAGAGCTGGTCGGTGGACGCGAGGCCGATGTCGAGGACGTCGACGCCCTGGGAGGTCGCGCCCTCGGCGAAGGCCGCGACCAGCTCGGGACCCGAGGGCCGCATGTCGCGCCCGACCACGACGGTGCCGGGGCCGCCGGACTGGCGGGAGGCTCCCACGACCTGCACGAAGGCGGCGCCGACGAGACGCGCGATGTCGGGGCCGAGGTCGTCGGGGACGACGCCGCGCACGTCGTAGGCCTTGATGAGGCGATCGAGGAGGGCGTCGTCCAGCACGTCACGGACCCTATCGGGCGCCCTGGTGGGTCGCGTCGCCCCTGCGGACGACGCGGAGCGGACCGTTCAGCGGGTGCGCTGGGCCTTGGTGAGCACGTGATCGACGGACAGCACCTCGTCGCCCGCCTGCCACGACCGGTTCTCGCAGTCCAGGCAGTGGGTGAAGTCGACCTGCGACCCGTCGGTGAGCTCCATGGAGATCCGGGTGACGCGGTCGGACGCGCACACCAGGCACGCCGCGCCGCCACGGGCGCCGCGC
>JAKOVT010000102.1 GCA_029781935.1 Actinomycetes bacterium
ACAACGTCGGCGCGATCGTCGGCCCCCCTGCCGCCGCTGCGATGCTCGTGCTCGGCCGCAGCGGCCCGGTGCTGTTCCTGCTGGGGCTGCTGCTGCTCGCGCTGGTCCTCGTCCCGCGCATCCGGTTCCCGGTCCGGGAGCCGGCCGACGAGCGACCGGCCCTCTCGCGCGTCCTCGCGAGCGGCTTCGGCGCCCTGGTCAGCACACCGTCGCTGGCGTACGCGACGGTCCTCACCACCGTCGGCTTCGCGGGTCAGGCGGCCTTCCTCGTCACCGTCCCCCTCCTCACGCAGGCGCAGACCGGTTCGCTCGCGGCGTCCGGCTGGGTCTTCGGCGCGGCCGCGCTCGGCGGCATCGTGACGACGCTGTGGGTCGCGCGCCGTCCGTTGCAGCACCTCGACCGCGGGCTGTCCCTCACGACGGCGGGCATCGCCGCGGCCCTTCTCGTGCTGGCCCTCTCGCCGTCGTTCGCCGTCACCATGGGTGCGGCGCTCGCGTTCGGCGCGTTCGAGGGCCCGCTGCTCACGGCCCTGTTCCGCATCAGGACGCGCGAGGCCGACCCGGGCGTCCGCTCGGCCGTGTTCACGACGGCGTCGAGCCTGCGGACCACCGCCTACGCCGGCATGACCGCGGTCTTCGGCGCACTGCTCGGGATCGGGACGACCCGGCTGCTGCTGCTCGGTGTCGCGCTGCAGGGACTGGCCTTCCTCAGCGCCGGGTGGAGCTACCGCTCCGTGGCCGGGCGGGTCAGCGCACGCCCCACGTGAACCGGTGGGTGTGGATGCCGTAGTAGGTGAAGGTCTCGGCGCGTGCGACGCCGGGCACCGTGCGGATGCGGTCGTTCACGATCGCGAGCAGGTCGTCGGAGTCGGTCGCGACCACCTCGACCAGCAGGTCGAACGAGCCCGCCGTCAGCACGACGTAGATGACCTCCTCGATCGCGGACATGGCGTCGGCGACGGCCCGCGCGTCGGAGTCGACCACGACGCCGATCTGGGCCATCTGCCCGTAGCCGAGCGCGAGCGGATCGGTGACCGCCACGATCTGCAGCACGCCGCGCTCCTGCAGGCGCAGCACCCTCAGCCGCGCGCCCGCGGGCGAGAGGCCGACGGCCTCCCCGAGGTCGGCGTACGACGCGCGCCCGTCGGCCTGCAGCAGCGCGACCAGCCGGCGGTCGAGGTCGTCGAGGTCCTCGACGCGCATCCGGGTGCGCGGAGCATCTGTTGATCCGTGAGCGGACACCAGGCGAATCTAGCGAATCGATAGTCGCATGGCTAGGATGACGCGCGATCATGAGCCGACCGTCGGGAGAGCCGATGACCTTGCACGACCCCGCCGCCGCCGCCCTGCTCGACGTCGCCCCGCGTCCGGGGGTGGACGCCGCCCGCGCCGCCGAGATCGCGCGCGACGTGTTCGGCGTCGAGGGCGAGGTGCGCGAGCTCGGCAGCCACCAGGACCGCAACTTCCGCGTCGACGCCGCCGACGGTCGCACCGTCCTCAAGGTCGCCAACCGCGGCTGGGGCCGGTCGGCGATCGAGGCGCAGAACGCCGCCCTCGTCCATCTCGCCGAGCGCGACGTCCCCTTCGCGGCCCCCCTGCCCGTGCCGGCTGCCGACGGTGCGGACGTGCACGAGATCGCCGACGGCGCCGACGTCGTGCCGGTGCGCCTGCTCACCTACGTCGAGGGCACGCCGCTCACCGATCGCCGCCATCTCGCGCCGCAGGTCGTCGCCGACCTCGGCCGGCTCTCCGCGCAGGCGTCCGCCGCCCTGGCCGACTTCGAGCACCCGGGCCTCGACCGCCTCGTGCAGTGGGATCTGCGCCAGGCCGGTCCGGTGCTCGCGTCGCTGCTCGGCTCCATCACCGACCCCGACCGCCGGGCGCTCGTCGCGGACTGCGCGGCACGCGCCACCGAGCGGCTCGTGCAGGTGGCCGATCGGCTGCGGGTCCAGGCGATCCACGGCGACGTGACCGACGACAACGTCGTCGGTCACGTCGACGAGGCGGGCCGGCTGCGACCCGACGGCATCATCGACTTCGGCGACCTCACCCGCTCGTGGCTGGTGTCCGACATCGCCGTCACCGTCTCCTCGATCCTCAGGCACGAGCCGGACGACCCCTTCCTGGCGCTCGAGGCCGTGCGCGCCTTCCACGACGTCGTCCCGCTCGACGACGCCGATGTCGCGGCCCTGTGGCCTCTCGTCGTCCTGCGCGGCGCGACCCTGGTGGCGAGCGGCGAGCACCAGGCGCTGCTCGATCCCGACAACGAGCTCGTGGTCGAGCCGCTCGAGGGCGAGTGGCGCATCCTCCACACCGCGCGCACCGTCGACCTCGATCTCGCCGAGGCCGCGATCCGCACCGCGCTCGGCATGGCTCCCGCAGAGCGGCATTCCGCGGCGCAGGAGGTGGTGGCGCAGGCGGGCCCGTTGTTCGAGGTCCAGGGATGGAGCGTCGTCGACCTGTCGGTCACCAGCCCCCACCTGCACTCCGGCCGGTTCCTCGACGCCGGCATCGAGCGGGAGGTCCTCGTGGCCGCAGGCGCTCCCGCGGCGACCCGCTGGGCCGAGGCGCGCCTCACCCGCACCGTCCTCGACTCCCCCTCCGCACCCGCGACGTACGCGCTCGGAGTCGACCTCCTCCTCCCGGCAGGCACCGCGGCCAGCGCACCGTTCGACGCCACGGTGGCCGAGGTCGACGGGTCGACCGTCCGGCTCGACGGCGCGTTCGGGCGGCTCACCGTCACGGGGCTGCGCCCGCTGGTCCGCACCGAGGACCGCGTCGCCGCCGGCGCAGTCCTCGGCGAGGTCGGCGGCGGCGACGTCCACGTCGCGCTGTGCGTCGATCCCGATCTGGCTCCCCCGGCCTTCGCGACCCCCCACACGGCCGGCGGGTGGCTCGCGCTCTGCCCCGACCCGTCGCCGCTGCTCGGGGTCGACGTCGCGGCGGCGCACGACGACGTCGACGGCCTGCTCGCCCGGCGCGTCGACGCTCTCGCGACGGTCCAGGAGCACTACTACGCAGCGCCGATGCGCATCGAGCGCGGGTGGAAGCACTACCTCGTCGACACCGCGGGCCGGACCTATCTCGACATGGTCAACAACGTCGCGGCCATCGGCCACGGCCACCCCCGCCTCGCCGACGCGGTCGAGCAGCAGCTGCGCACGTTCAACTCCAACTCGCGCTTCCACTACGCCGCGATCACGGAGTTCTCCGAGCGCCTCGCGCAGCTCGCGCCCGAGGGACTCGACACGGTCTTCCTCGTGAACAGCGGCTCCGAGGCCGTCGACCTCGCGCTGCACCTGGCCCAGGTGGTCACCGGACGCATGGACGTCCTCGCCGTGCGCGAGGCCTACCACGGCTGGACCCTGCTCTCCGACGCCGTGACGACCTCCCTCTACGACAACCCCGCAGCGATGGAGACACGGCCCGAGTGGGCTCACTTCGCCAGCGCCCCCAACACCTTCCGCGGCCGCTTCCGAGGGCCCGGCAGCGGCGACGAGTACGCCGCCGAGGTGCGCGCACTGGTCGACGAGCTCGTCGCGTCGGGCCGCCCTCCCGCCGCGTTCATCTGCGAGCCGGTGTTCGGCAACGCCGGCGGCGTCCTGCTCCCGGAGGGCTACCTGCCGCGGGTGTACGACACGGTCCGCAGCGCCGGCGGGCTCTGCATCGCCGACGAGGTGCAGGTCGGCTACGGGCGCCTGGGCCACCACTGGTGGGCGTTCGAGATGCACGGCGTCACCCCCGACATCATCACGATCGCCAAGGCGATGGGGAACGGCCACCCGCTCGGTGCCGTCATCACGACCCGGGCCGTCGCCGACGCCTTCGCGGCGCAGGGCAGCTTCTTCTCCTCCGCCGGCGGTTCACCCGTGTCGTGCGTCACCGGGATCGCGGTGCTCGACGTCATCCGCGACGAGGGGCTGCAGCACAACGCGGCCGTGATCGGCGACCGGCTGGTCGCCAAGGCCGAGGAGCTGCGGGAGCGCTACCCGATCGTCGGCGCCGTGCACGGCATGGGCCTCTACCTCGGCATCGAGCTCGTGCGAGACCGCGAGACGCTCGAGCCGGCGACCGCCGAGTGCTACGCCATCTGCGACCGGCTGCGCGAGCTGGGAGTGATCGTGCAGCCCACCGGCGAGCGCGCCAACGTCCTGAAGATGAAGCCGCCGATGTGCCTCACGGAGGCGAGCGCCGACTTCTACATCGAGATGCTCGACACCGTGCTGCGCGACGGCTGGTGACCGGCCCTCAGCGCGGCAGCGGCTGCGCCGGGCAGCGCGCCAGGACGCGGGCCATGGCGTCGTGCTCGGCCGACGTGATCGACACGGCGTACCGCTGCTTCACCGCGACCTGCCGGGCGACGTAGGCGCAGCGGTACGCAGTGCGCGGTGGCAGCCACGTGGCCGCATCGCCGTCGCCCTTGCTCTGGTTCACCGCTCCGCCCACGGCCAGCAGGTTGAGCGGGTCGTTGGCGAAGCGCACGCGCTTGTCGGCCGTCCACCGCGCGGCACCCTTCTGCCACGCGTCGCCGAGCGCGACGACGTGGTCGATCTGCACCTCCGCGCTCGTGGCCTGCCCGCGCACGAAGTCGACGACCTGACCCGTGTAGGGGTCGAGCAGCCGTCCCGAGGCCACCACGCAGTCGCTGCCGGGCCGGAACCGGATCGACGTGAGGTCGCGGCGCAGCACATCGTTGCGCGTGTCGCAGCCGTTGCCGTCGACGTCGGGCCAGCGGCCACCGAACTGCGCGCGCGAGTACCCGGTCATGGGGCCGCGGCCCTTCACCGCGAGCCCCGCCAGCGCCGCGAGCGCTGTGCCCGGTCTCGCTGCCGACGTCGAGGTCGGATGCGTGGCGGAAGGCTTCGGCGACGATGCCGACGGGGTGGGTGTCGGCGAGCGCTCGGGCGTCGACACGCCGTCGGGCGACGAGGACCCCGACGCGGCGGGACCGCCACCGACGGACCGCGCGCGGGAGTCGGACGCCGTGACGGTGCAGGCGGCGCACGAGGCCGCCACCAGCAGCGCGGCGAGCCCGCGCTCGATGGCGCCGATCCGTCGTCCCCGTGCCTGCATACGACCAGTGTCCTCCGCGGGTACGACGGGCAGCCGCACGCAGGGGTTCCGGGACGGTCCAGGGATCAGGGACGCTTCTCGACCAGGTAGCGCTCGGGCACGAACGTCTGGCTGTCGATCGGAGGACGCACGTAGGCGCGCTGCTGGCGCGGCGGCAGGACGACCTCGTCGTGCTGGATCGGCTGGTAGGGCACGAGGGAGAGCAGATGGCTCATCAGGTTGAGCCGCGCGGTCTTCTTGTCCTCCGCGTCCACCACGTACCAGGGGTTCTCCTTGGTGTCGGTGTAGGCGAACATCTGGTCCTTCGCCTCGGCGTAGTCGACCCAGCGCGCCTGCGCCTCGACGTCCATCGGCGAGAGCTTCCACCGCCGCGCCGGGTCGTCGATGCGCGACTGGAACCGGCGGCGCTGCTCCTCGTCGGAGATCGACAGCCAGTACTTCACCAGGGTGATGCCATCGCGCACGAGCGCTCGCTCGAGGATCGGGCAGACGCGCATGAAGTACTCGTACTCCTCGTCGGTGCAGAAGCCCATCACCCGCTCGACACCGGCGCGGTTGTACCAGGACCGGTCGAAGATGACGATCTCGCCCGCTGCGGGGAGCTCGGCGACGTAGCGCTGGAAGTACCACTGGGTGCGCTGGCGCTCCGTGGGCGCCGGCAGCGCCACGACGCGCGCGTAGCGGGGGTTCATGAGGTAGGTCATCCGGCGGATGATGCCGCCCTTGCCGGCGGTGTCGCGGCCCTCCATGATCACGACGAGCCGCTGCCCCGTCGCGCGGATCCACTCCTGCATGGCGACCATCTCGGTCTGCAGGCTGGACAGTTCGGCCTCGTACTGCTTCTTGCTCAGCCGGATCGGGCCGTCGGGATCGTGCTGCTTCTTGGACACGGGAGCACGCTAGCGATCAGACCGGGTGGGCGTGGCTGTCGTGGTCGTGCCGGTCGTGGTCGACCTCGACCGGCCGGTGCGTGTAGAAGAACTCCACGCCGTCGGGGCCGACCTCGTCGACCGCGTGCGGGACACCGGGCGGGACGTAGACGTAGGAGCCCTCGTCGACGCGCGTCCCCAGCATCACGCAGGAGCCGTGCGTGATGAACATGTGGTGGTGCGCGCCGTGGTGCGAGTGCTCGGGCTTGGACATGCCGGCCTCGACCCGGATCAGACCGATGACGGTGGCGCCGTGCTGCCAGAGCACCTTGTGCGCGGCACCGGGGATGTCGCGCAGCGGCTCCCACGGGAGGTCCGCGAGGTCGGCGGCCGTGGTCACCAGGACCTTGCCGAGGTCGTCGCGGCCGCTGTCGACCGGTTGCGGGCTCATGGCGCCTCCTTGCTGGCTGTGCGTCACCTCGACCGTAGTGCGCGGCACGGCACGTGTCCTGGGCTCGAGGTCTCCGGCCATCGGACGCGTATCACCCGATCTGCTGAGGGGTCGCGCTCCGTCCGCCGCTTAGGGTGGGCGTCACGCGCCGCGGGAGTGCGCGCACGCCCGCTCGGGAAGAGGAACGCCGTGAGGCCCTGGCTACGAACGCTCGCGGCGCTGTGCGGCGGCGCTGTCGTGGCGGGCCTGATGACCGCGGCCCCCGAGGCACGGGCCGCGACGTCGGGCGGCCCCGCCGGCACGCCGACCGCACTGGCACCCCTGCAGCACGGGTCGGCGGCCACGGCCCGCGCGGCCAGGCCGGTCACCCGGCTCATCGTCCGCACCACCTCCGGTCGCACCCTCTCCAGCGCCGGTCTGGCGGCGGCGGGTCGCCTCGCCGGCTCCGACGCCACGCTCGCGACCCGGCAGCTCTCGCGCGGGCAGTCGCTGGTCTACCTCGGTACGGCGCTGACCACGGCCGAGGCGTGGCGGGCCGCCGCTGCGCTGCAGGCGCGGTCCGACGTCGTCTGGGCCGAGCCCGACCTCCCCGTCTACGCATCCGACGTCAGCCCGGTGGCACCGAACGACCCCGCGTTCGCGCAGCAGTGGGATATCTGGGACACGTCGCTCGCGTCCGGCGGCAACAGCACCCGCGTGCCGGCCACCTGGAACCGGACGAAGGGCGATCCCAGCGTCGTCGTCGCCGTGCTCGACACCGGCCTCACCGCGCACCCGGAGCTCACCGGATCGGTGGTCGCCCCGGCACCGTCGGACCCGATCGTCAAGGGCTACGACTTCGTCGCGGGCGATCCGGACTTCGGCGGACGGACCTTCTACGTCGCGAACGACGGCAACGGCCGCGACCCCGACCCCTCCGACCCCGGCGACTGGATCACCGCGGCCGACGCCGCCGGCAGCACGGCGGGAGGGCTGTTCCTCAACTGCTTCGTCGACACGAGCTCCTGGCACGGCACCCACGTCACCGGGACGATCGTCGCCAAGCAGAACAAC
>JAKOVT010000056.1 GCA_029781935.1 Actinomycetes bacterium
CGGCGCCAGCATCGGGGTGGCGCTGAGCGCGGACGACGACGAGGACGCGCAGGCGCTCCTGCGCCGCGCCGACGCCGCGATGTACCGCGCCAAGCAGGCGGGCGGCTCGCGCGTGGTGCGCGCCGAGCTCGACGGCCGCCCCGCGCAGCCGCCGCTCGACCTCGCCGGCGCGATCGAGCGGCGCGAGCTCGTCCAGCAGTACCAGCCGGTCGTGTCGCTCTCGACCGGTTCGGTGCTCGGCGTCATCACCGTCGTACGCCGACGTGGCGACGACGTGCCGCTCGCGACCCGGCTCCCCGGCGCCGAGCCGCCGGCCCGCGCCGTCCCCGTCGTGCAGTGGTCGATCGCGCAGGCGGTGCACGACGTCCGCACGGTGGCGCCGACCCGCGTCGAGCACGTGTCGGTGTGGATCCCGACCTCGGCGCGGGCCACGCTCTCGGACTCGACGCGAGCCGCCGTGGTCGCCGCCCTGCGTGGGCCCGACGGTCGCGAGGGCGGCGAGACCGCGCCGTCGATCGTGCTCGACGTCCCGGAGCCGGAGGTGTCGATGCTCACCGGCCGGCAGGCCGTGCAGCAGCACCTCGACGACCTGCTCGAGACCGGACCGCTCGCGATCGGCGTCGCGCACTTCACCGCCGGATCGGTCCCGCTCGGCGTGCTCCAGCAGGTGTCGGCCGCCTCGGTCTCGCTCGACCCGGCGCTGCTGGCCGAGGCAGCGCACGACGACGCGACGGCCGAGGTGGTGCACGCGCTCGTCGCGGCGGCGTCCGCCCTCGGGGTGGTGACCATCGCGATGGACGTCGACAGCCAGCAGGAGCTCGAGACGGCGCGCAGCCTCGGAGTGCACGCCGTGTTCGGCGACGTCATCGGCCCGGCTGCACCGCTCGACACCTACTCCGACCTGCTGCACGGCGGCCGGATCACGCTGCCGGCACCGCGACCGCTGGAGGGCCAGGAGCCGGGGCGGCACGCGGCCGAGCCGCCGGCCGACGGCGCACCACCCGACGGGTCGCGCGGCGGCCGATCCGAGGCTGCCGACGAGGTCGACACGTGGGCGCGGCAGATGGCCGCGCGCTTCGCCGAGCCGGTCGCCGACCGCACGCCCCCGCCCGAGGCTGCGACGGAAGCCACCGCGGTCGAGACGCCCGCGGTGGAGACGCCGGTGGTCGAGGCCGAGCCGGTGCTCGAGATCGCACCCGATGCGCCGGCCGTGACGCACTCCGTGCCACCCGTCGTGGAGGCGGCGCCGCCCGTGCCACCGTCCGTCCCGCCGGTTGTGCAGCCGGCCCCGGCGGCGGCCGAGCCCGTCGCAGAGCCGCAAGCGCTCGCGCCCGAGGTCGAGGTGCGGGCCGCTCCCGCTCCCGTCGTACCCGTCGTCGGGACGCCTGCGGGCGCCGCTCCTGCCGCGCCGCTGCCTGCCGCGCCGCTGCCCGAGGTGCCGGCCTGGCTGCCGCCGCCGGCCGCCGCGCCGCCCGCCCCTCGGGTGCCGGGCGACATCGGGGCGGCACTCGCGCGCGAGCTCGGCATCGACCTGCACCTCGCACCGGTCGACCCCGAGGCCGACACCCCGCAGTGGCGCGCGCTCGTGGAGGAGCTCGAGCGCCGGGGCGAGAACCCGCTCTGAGCCTCCGGCCGTCGGGCCCCCGTCGCCGAGCCCCGCCGTCGAGCCTCCGGTCGGCGAGCCCCGGTCGTCCAGCCCCGGTCGTCGAGCCTCCGGTCGTCGAGCTCCCAGGGCTCGGGGGAGCGCTCAGCCGTAGCCGAGCTCGTGCAACCGGTCGTCGTCGATGCCGAAGTGGTGCGCGATCTCGTGCACCACGGTGATGTGGACCTCGTCGACGACGTCGTCCTCGGTCTCGCAGATCGCGAGGATCTGCCGGCGGTAGATCGTGATCCGGTCGGGGAGCACGCCGGAGTACCAGCTGCCGCGCTCGGTGAGCGGCACGCCCTCGTACAGGCCGAGCAGCGGCTCCTCGCCGGCAGGCACGTCGTCCTCGACCACGAACACGACGTTGTCGACCAGGCGCGCGAGCTCGTCGGGGATCTCGTCGAGCGCCTCGGCGACGAGATCCTCGAACTCCTGCGCGGACATCTCCAGCACACCCCGATCCTGCCCTCTCGTTTTGGAGGGCGGGCGGACCGTCCCGTATGCTCTGCTGGTCCCCCGACAGGTGACGTCGGGGCCTGCACCTGGCCCCCATCGTCTAGTGGCCCAGGACACCGCCCTTTCACGGCGGCAGCACGGGTTCGAATCCCGTTGGGGGTACGCACGGCCAGCACGCAGCTCCGCAGCACGATCGCACCACCCGCAAGGCCCCGTAGCGCAGTCGGTTAGCGCGCCGCCCTGTCACGGCGGAGGTCGCCGGTTCGAGCCCGGTCGGGGTCGCCAGAACGACGGGCGCCACGCACACGCGTGGCGCCCGTCGGCGTTCTCGGGCCCTCGACGCTCCCGGTAGGCAGCTGCGCCCCCGCCCCGACCGGGTCGCCTGCGCGACCGTGGGTCAGGCGTGGGCGTCCCGCACGGCGGCGTAGCGCTCCCGCATCGCCGCGGTCGCCGCGAGATCGGCGGCGGACGCCTCGACCCAGCGGCCCGCCACGGTGGGCCACCCGGCGTCGGAACCAGCGGCGAAGGTGCGCGCGGCCTGGCGGGCGGCGCCGTCGGCGACGTACTCGCCGGGGTCGGCCACGAGCACCGGACGGCCGAACACCGCGGGCGCCACCGCGGCGACGGCGGCCGACCGCGCGGCGCCGCCGATGAGGATGACGCGGCCGACCGGCACGCCGAGCTCGACGAGGGCGTCGACGGCGTCGGCCAGACCGCTGAGCATCCCCTCGACAGCGGCGCGCGCCAGGTTCTCGCGCGAGCCGTTGCCGAGGGTGAGGCCGCCCAGGACGCCGGTGGCGTCCGGACGGTTGGGGGTGCGCTCGCCGGCCAGGTAGGGCAGCAGCGTCACGCCGCCCGCGCCCGCGGGAGCGGCGAGCGCGAGCGAGTCGAACTCCTCGTGGTCGGCACCGAGCAGACGCCGTACGACGTCGAGCACCTGCGCCGCGTTGAGGGTGCACACCAGAGGGAGGAAGCGGCCGGTGGCGTCGGCGAAGCCGGCGACCGCACCGGAGACGTCGTGCGTCGCGACGTCGGAGACGGCGAACGCCGTGCCGCTCGTGCCGAGGGAGACCACGACGTCGCCGGGCTGGGCGTCGAGCCCGAGCCCCGCGGCCATGTTGTCGCCGGTGCCCGGTGCGAGCAGCGCGCCGTCGGCGGCACCCCACTCGGCGGCCACCTCGCCCACGGCGTCGTACGGCGCGACGACCCGAGGGACGACGAGCGCGCGGCCGAACGCCCGCACCAGCAGGTCGGTGCGGTACTCGCCCGAGGTCGGCGACCAGTAGCCCGTGCCGCTCGCGTCGCCGCGGTCGGTGGTGAGCGACGCAGGGTCCGACGTCCCACGCAGACGCGCCGTCAGCCAGTCGTGCGGCAGGCACACCGCCGTGGCGCGCGCGGCGGTGTCGGGCTCGTGCTGCGCCGTCCAGCGCAGCTTCGTGACGGTGAACGACGCGACCGGCACCGACCCGGTGGCGTCGGCCCACTGCTGCGCGCCCAGCTCGCCGACGAGGTCGTCGGCCGACGACGCCGAGCGCGTGTCGTTCCAGAGGAGCGCGTCGCGCACCACCGCGCCCGAGTCGTCGAGCAGCACCATGCCGTGCTGCTGGCCGCCGACACCGATCGCCCGTACGTCGGCGAGACCACCCGCGGCCGAGATCGCCTCGCGCAGAGCCGATTCCCAGGCAGCCGGAGGTGCGGACGTACCGTCGGGATGCGCGGCGCGACCTTCGCGCACGAGGGCGCCCGTGACGGCGTCGCGCACCACGACCTTGCAGGACTGCGTCGAGGTGTCGACGCCGGCGACGAGGTCGGCCATCGATCAGGCGGTGCCGAGCAGGTGCTCGATCGCGAGCTGGTCGAGCTGCACGTAGTGGTAGCCGCGGGCCGCTGCGGCCTCGACGTCGAAGTTCGCGTCGACGTCGGCGATCAGGTCGTCGTAGGTCTCGCCCTCGGCCAGCGTGGGGACACCGGTGCCGCCGACACGGGAGTCGACCAGCGCCTGCTGCACCCGCGGGTCGGCACGGAACGCCTTCGCCTTCTCGCGCAGCAGGATGTAGGTGCGCATGTTCGACGCCGCCGAGGCCCAGACGCCGTCGAGGTCCTCGGTGCGCATCGGCTTGTAGTCGAAGTGCCGCGGCCCGTCGTAGTCGCTCGACTCGAGCAGGTCGACGAGGAAGAACGCGCTGAGCAGGTCGCCGTGGCCGAAGACCAGGTCCTGGTCGAACTTCGGGCCGTGCTGGCCGTTGAGGTCGATGTGGAACAGCTTCTTGTGCCACAGCGCCTGCGAGATGCCGTGCACGAAGTTGAGGTTGCTCATCTGCTCGTGGCCGACCTCCGGGTTCAGGCCCACCATCTCCGGGTGCTCGAGCTCGTTGATGAAGGCGAGCGCGTGGCCGATGGTCGGAAGCAGGATGTCGCCGCGCGGCTCGTTCGGCTTGGGCTCGATCGCGAACTTGAGGTTGTAGCCCTTGTCGATGACGTACTGGCAGAGCAGGTCGAGGCCCTCCTTGTAGCGGGAGAGGGCGTCCTGCACGTTCTTGCCGGCGTCGACCTCGGAGCCCTCGCGACCGCCCCAGAAGACGTAGGTCTCGGCGCCGAGCTCGGCCGCGAGGTCCATGTTGCGCATGATCTTGCGGGTGGCGTAGCGGCGGATGTCGCGGTCGTTGTTGGTGAAGGCACCGTCCTTGAACACCGGGTGCGTGAAGGTGTTGGTGGTCGCCATGGGCACCTTCATGCCGGTCTCGGCGAGGGCGTCCTTGAAGCGCTGGATGGTCTTCGCGCGCTCGTCGGAGTCGGCGCCGAAGGGGATGAGGTCGTCGTCGTGGAAGGTGACGCCGTAGGCCCCGAGCTCGGCGAGCCGGTGCACGGTCTCGACCGGGTCGATCGGCCCGCGCGTGGCGTCGCCGAACGGGTCGCGCGCCTGCCAGCCGACGGTCCAGAGGCCGAAGGTGAACTTGTCGGCCGGGGACGGTGCGGGGAAGGTCATGACGTGCCTCCGGAGGATCGTGGGCTATATTCGTTCAGCGTCTGAACAATAGCCCCGTGGAGGTGCCGTGTCGACCCTCTCGTCCGACGGTGGTCGCCGCCGTCCCACCGACCAGGGCGACGTCCGGCGGCACAACGCCGCGTTGGTCCTCGCGACCGTGGTCTCCGACGGCCCGATCTCGCGCGCCCGGATGGCCGCCGCCACCGGCCTGACCCGGGCCACCGTCGGCTCGATCGTCGACGAGCTGCTCGACGCCGGCCTGCTCCGCGAGCACGGCACGAGCTCGGCGACCGGCCTCGGACGCCCCGGGACCGACCTCGCGCTCGCACCCGACGGCGCGGCCGGCGTAGGCGTCGAGGTCAACGTCGACGGCCTCACCGCAGTGGTCGTGGACCTGGAGGGCACCGTGCGCCACCGCGCCGCGCGGCCGGGCGACCAGCGCGACCGCGGCGCCGCCGCCGTGCTGCGGTCCGCCGCCCGCCTCGTCGACGCGGCGCTCGAGGCTGCCGCGGACCTCGATCTGCCCGTCGAGGGGGTCGGCGTCGCCGTCCCCGGCCTGGTCGACCTCGGCGAGCAGGTGCTCCGCCGGGCCCCGAACCTGGGCTGGACCGACGTCCCGGTGCTCGAGCGCCTCGCGGCATACGCCGAGACGCCCTGGCCCGCAGCCGCCCTCGACAACGAGGCGAACCTCGCGGCCCTCGGCGAGCTGTGGGCCGGGGGCCACGACCCGGCGGGTAGCTTCGTGCTGGTCAACGGCGACGTCGGGGTCGGCGCCGGCGTCGTCCTGGACGGACGCCTGCACCGCGGCACCCGCGGCTTCGGCGGGGAGCTGGGCCACCTCACCGTGGCGCCCGACGGCCCCCCGTGCCGGTGCGGCGCCCGCGGGTGCCTCGAGCAGGTCGCCGGCCTGGACTGGATCCTGGCCGAGGCCGGTCTGCCCCCCGCCTCGGGCAGCACCGACGACGCCCTCGCGCCGCTGCTGGCGGCGGTGCGGGCCGACGAGCGGCGCGCTGTCGCGGCCGTCGCCGGGGCGGCGCGGTCGCTGGGGGTCGGCGTCGCCGCGCTGGTGAACCTGTTCGACGTCGACACCGTCGTGCTCGGCGGCGTCTTCGCCGACCTGTTCCCGTGGCTCGACGAGCCGCTGCGCGAGGTGGTCTCGACCCGCGTGCTGTCGGCGCCGTGGGCGCCGGTCTCGGTGCAGCCCGCCGCGCTCGGGCGTGACGCCGCGGCCATCGGCGCCGCCCTCTCGCCGCTGCGCGCACTCACCTCCGACCCGCTCGCCCCCGAGGTGGCGGTCGGCTGAGTCGGCCGCGTTCGCTGACCCTCTGTGCGGCCGTCATGACGGAGAGGCACGGAGCCGAAACCGCCTGGCGGCCACCAGGTCTCGTGACTGTTCGTGACGACCCGTAGGCACACGGTTTCGTTACCACCTTCCTGCGAGACGGGGCTCCATCGAACGGGTGACGCGCCTAGGCTCAGGGGCGTCGGGAGCCTGGACCCGACCCGCAGAGAGGCCTACGGGGATGCGCCGTCGTACCGCACTTGTCGCCGGAGCCGCACTGGTCGCCGCGGGGCTCCCCGCCCTGGCGGTCGGCTCGGCCGACGCCCTGCAGGCGCCCGTCACGTTCACGTCCGCAGCGCTTCCGACGTACCAGACTAACGGCATCGCCTGGGCGGTGGCGTCCGCGCAGGGCAAGGTCTTCGTCGGCGGCACCTTCACCTCCGTGCGGCCGGGCGGCTCGCCGGCCGGCACCGGCGAGGTGGCCCGGTCCAACTTCGTGGTCCTCGACGCCGCCACCGGATCGCCGACCTCCTGCGCGCCGGCGTTCACCCGGTCGTCGTCGGCGACCGTGCGCTCGATCGCCGCCTCCCCCGACGGCAGGACCATCTACGTCGGCGGCCTGTTCAGCTCGGCCGGCGGCCAGGCGCGCAACAACATCGCGGCGCTCGACGTGGCGACGTGCACCATCGTCTCGACCTTCAAGCCCAGCCCCAACGCCACCGTCCGCGCCATCAAGGCCACCAGCTTGAAGGTCTTCTTCGGCGGCGACCTCACGATCGTCAGCGGCGCCGCCCGCAAGTACGCCGCGGCCGCGGGCGCGGTCGGATCGGCGAACGCCGGGGCGCTGCTGTCCTGGGCGCCGCAGCTCGGCCTGAACGTGCGGTCGATCAACACCAAGCCCGACGACTCCGTGGTCGTCATCGGCGGCAACTTCGACACCGTCAACGGCGTGCAGTCCAACCGCCTCGTCGTCGTCGACCCGAGCACGGGCACCACGAACGTGAAGACCTTCACCGGTCTGCAGAACGAGCGCTCGGTGGTGAAGTCCATCGCCGTCGACAGCACCGGCTTCTACACCGGGAACGAGGGCACGCAGGGCTTCGACGGCCGCGAGGCCTACAGCTGGAGCACCTACGGCAAGCGCTGGCGCGACAGCTGCCTCGGTGCCACGCAGTCCGTGGTGGTCTACCGGGGGTTGCTCTACTCCGGCTCGCACGCGCACGACTGCACGGGGATGGGCGAGTTCCCCGACGGTGCGCGCAACCACCTGCTCGTCGAGGGCGTGAACGACCCGCACTTCCTGTCGTGGTTCCCGCAGACCAACGACGGCATGGGCGAGGCCCTCGGCCCCCGCGGCCTCGCCGTCGCCACCGGGTCCAACGGCAAGGACTACATGTACGTCGTCGGCGAGTTCACGACCGTGAACGCGGTGGCGCAGGTCGGCATCACCCGCTTCGGCCCCGGCCCCGACACCGTCGCCCCCTCGACCCCTGTCGTCTCGCTGCAGAGCGTGCGCTCCGGCCAGGTGCGCGTGACGTGGCGGGCGAGCACCGACACCGACGACTCGACGCTGACCTACAAGGTCTACCGAGGCGGCACCCTCGTCTCGACCAGGACCGCGACGTCGTGGTTCTGGAACCGCCCGCAGCAGACCTTCACCGACACCGTGCCCGCGGGGTCGACGCAGACCTACACGGTGAGCGCGTCGGACGGCACGAGCACGAGGACGAGCGCCGCGCAGAGCATCGTGGTGGCGTCGGGCACCCCGGCGTACGCCGCAGCGGTGCTCGCCGACTCGCCCGTCATGTACCTGCGCTACGACGAGGCGAGCGGCGGCTACCTGTCCGACACCAGCAACGGCGGCAACAACCTGACCACCAGCGGCTCGGTGTCCTACCGGCAGGCTCCTGCGGTGTCCGGCTCGAGCAAGGCGCTCACGTTCTCCGGCGCGACGTCGACGGCGTACGGCGAGGCACGGCTGACGCCGACGAACTCGGTGACGATCGAGACGTGGTTCAAGACCACGACCACGACCGGCGGGAAGATCGTCGGCTTCGGCAACAAGCAGTCGTTCGCGAGCAAGTCCACCGACCGCAACGTGTACATGACCAACGCCGGGAAGATCGTCTTCGGCGTCTACTCGTCGGGCTACCACAGCATCACCACGCCGGCGTCCTACAACGACGGCGCCTGGCACCACGTGGTCGCCGTGCAGAGCTCGAGCACGGGCATGGTGCTCTACGTCGACGGCGTCGCCCGCGGCACGAACGGCACCACGGGCCACAATGCCACGAAGGGCTACTGGCACGTGGGCGGCGACGGCCTGTCGACGGGCTGGCCGAGCGTGCCCACCTCGCTGTACTTCAAGGGCTCGGTCGACGAGACGGCGATCTACTCGACGGCGCTGTCGGC
>JAKOVT010000152.1 GCA_029781935.1 Actinomycetes bacterium
GTCGACCGCGATGGCCTTCACGACCGAGCTCGTGCCGAAGAACGTGGCGCCGAACGTCTTGACGTTGGTCGTGCCGGTGGTGGCGTCGACGACGCCGAGGGACTTGCTGGCCGCGCCGTTCACGGTGGTGAAGTCGCCACCGAGGACGACGACGGAGCCGTCGGGCTTGACGTTGATGGCGCGCAGGTTCTTGTCGAGCGCGGGCGCCCACGGGAGCAGCGAGCCAGCTCCGGTCTGGCCGACTGCCACCGCCGCGGCGGCGTAGGTGCGCGCCGTGCCGCCGACGGAGAGCACGTCGCCGCCGTAGTAGACCGCCGTCGTCGTGGAACGGATCGCGCGGACCGTCGCGTTGGGCAGCGGGGTGAACGCGGAGTCCACGGTGCAGCTCGCGATGTCCATCGCCGCGAGGTACTGCTTGGCCTTGCCTCCGGCGGAGCTGAACGCACCGCCGATGTAGAGCGTGCTGCCGTCGGGCGACACGTCGAGCGCTCGGATCGTGGCGCTGGAGGCCGAGCCGCCGAGGGTGAACGCGGGGGCGCACGAGGTGGGCGCACCGGTGGCGGCGTCGAGGACGACGAAGTTGCTCCGCGCGGTCTCGTTGCTGCCCGCGGCCGACCCGGCCGGCCGCACGGAGGTGAAGCTGCCGCCGACGAAGACCTTGCCCTGCGCGGACGCCACGGCCCAGGCGATGCCGTTGGTCTGGTAGGTCGAGCTGGCCACGGCGCTGAACGCGACAGGCGCCTGGATGGCCTCGGCCGGCGACGCCGCCAGCAGCGGCAGCCCCGCCCCGACGACGACGGTGGAGGCCAGCAGGGCGACGGTACGGCGATGCACAGGATTCCCCTTCCCAGCCGCGGGCGAGCACGCCGCGGGGTCATCACCGATCGTAATGAGCCCTCGCGCGAGCGCCTCCACCGTTCGGTCGAGGGATCGGCCGCGCAGTCCGCCGGACGGGCGAACAACTCACGCTGCGCTCATCGATCGTCACCCGGACGGGTCGGAGCACGACCTTCGGGGCTGCCGTGACGGACCTTCGGAGGGCGGCGGGAGCGTCCTCGCGTCAGGTGCGGTCGCGGTCCGGCCGCCCCTCGCGGACGCCGGTCGCGTCGCGCAGCAGCGTCGACGACGTGCGGCTGGTGTAGGGCAGGAACACGACGTCGACGCCCCGCTCCTTGAACTCGCGTCCGAGCTTCTCCCAGCGCGCCGACCCGACCCAGTCGTCGCCCTTGTAGACGACGTCGAACCGGACGTCCTCCCAGGTGTGCAGCTTGTCGGTGGTGCGCTCGAGGTAGACGTCGTCGACGTACCGGCAGGCGCGCACGATCTCGAGACGCTCCTCCTCCGGCACGACCGGGCGCTTGCCCTTCTGCTCGAGCGTCGCGTCGTCGCCGAGCACGCCCGCGATGAGGAAGTCGCAGGCCAGGCGCGAGCGCCGCAGCAGGTTCAGGTGCCCGATGTGGAACAGGTCGAAGACCCCCGGAGCGAAGCCGACGACGGCGGGCTTCGGCGGCCGGGGCTTGGGCACGTAGGGCGGGACGGTCACGACAGCTCGCGGAACCACTGGACGAACAGGGCGACGAGCAGCACGAGGTGGGCGACGAAGAGGAAGGCGTAGACGCCGGCGAAGACCGACGTGAAGCCCCAGACGAGGAAGGACGCGCCCACCACACCGTGGTCGACCGGCAGCAGCAGGATCGAGCGGACCGTGCTGGGAGTGGCGGCCGCACCGCCGGTGCGCGGCTGGAGCACCCCGACGAGCGTGGCGCCGAAGAACAGCATCACCGCGACGACCTGGAACGCGACCGGCAGCAGCACCAACGGCTTGGTGTAGCCGAGCGCGAGCCAGGCGTCGAGGACGGCGAGGTGCAGCAGCAGCTTCACCAGGGCGTCGAGCATGTGGTCGAGCAGCTCGCCTGACTTGCTGCCACCGCCTCGCAGGCGGGCCAGCTGACCGTCGGCCGAGTCGAGAGCGAACCCGGTGGTGAGCAGGAGCGCGATGACGACGCCCATCAGCGGGGTCGGAGGGCGCGTCGCGATCAGCGCGATGGCCGTCAACGAGAATGCGCCGCTGATGAGCGTGACGGCGTTGGGCGTGAGGCCCAGCCGGTCGGCGACCGCGGCGAGCGCGCGCCCCCACGGACGGTTGACGTAGCGCGTGTAGAGCGAGACTCCGCGCGGGGGCTTCTGGTGGCTGCGCAGCAGCGCGATCGACTCGCGCACCGTGCGGCGCTCGCCCGGAGCGGCAGCGGCGGTGTTCACACGCCCTCCCGGAGGTCGTCC
>JAKOVT010000153.1 GCA_029781935.1 Actinomycetes bacterium
CCGCGCTACCCTGAACTCTCGAACACGGAAGGGCTCCCATGGAACTCGTCGACTACCTGCGCATGCTGCGCCGGCAGTGGGTCTGGGTCGTCGGCTCCGTCGTGGTGCTCACCGCGCTGGCCACCGTCTACGTCATGACCTCGCCCAAGACCTACCGGGCGACCGCCGACGTCTTCGTGGGGAGCAACGTCATCGGGACGATGTCGCCGGACAACCAGGCGGCGCAGGCCGCCTCGAACTACGTGTTCGACAGGATCGACACCTACTCCACGTTCGTCGACTACCCGCAGGTGCTCCAGCCGGTCATCGACGAGCTCAAGCTGTCGACCACGACCAACGACCTGGCCAAGCAGGTGTCGTCCTCGGTCGTGCCGAACACCGTCGTGATCTCCGTCTCGGCCACGGACGCGAGCGCGGCCCAGGCGCAGAAGATCGCGAACTCGGCGGCCAAGAACCTCACGACGTTCATCGCGGCGACCGACACCCCGGTGCAGGGTGGTGCATCGCCGGTGAAGCCCGAGCTGAAGAACCTCGCGGCACTTCCGTCCGCGCCCGACTCGCCGAACCGGAACCTCATGCTCGCGCTCGGGATCCTCGTGGGCCTCGCCCTCGGTCTGGTGATCGCGTCGCTGCGCGACCAGCTGCGCCGCAGCCGTCCGGCCCGTGGCGCTTCCGCCGTCGAGCAGGGGGCCGAGCCCGTCGCGTCACCGTCGTCGGCGTTCGAGCCCCCGGCGAGGAAGACCCCGGCGCCGTCCGCCTTCCAGCCTTCCGCCGACGAGCCCGACGGCGACGGCAGCGCCTCGTCGTCGGCCAAGCCGGCGACGCCGACGTCGCTCGAGGCCGCACTGGCCTCGACCCAGGCGCGCACGAAGCGCCCGGAACGGGCGGAGCCGATCAGCGTGCCCCCGGCCGACGGCCCGTCGTCGCAGCGCTGACCTCCGGCACCCGAGCCGACGTGCGCCGCCCGGCCCACCCGATCGCCGCCGCGCCCGCGCCCGGCGGTCGGTCGGCATGCGCTCCTCGCGCACGAGCGGCGTGCACCGCGGCGCCGGCGGCGCCGTGATGACCGACGAGCGCCAGGAACCCGCGGCGGCCGTCTCCTCCCGGCGGCACTGGGGTCCTCGCGCCCTCACCCTGGGCGACCAGGTGCTGTCCAGCGTCTCGAACATGCTGGCGGTCGTCCTCGTCGCCCGGGCCGTCTCGCCGGAGGAGTTCGGCACCTTCGCCCTCGGCTACTCCGTGCTCGCCGTCGTCCTCGGCCTCACCCGCGGCTACTTCGGCACGCGCGTCTCGCTCGAGCACGACGACAGCCGCGCCCGCGTGCTGACGCGCGAGCTCATCGGCGCCGTCGCCATCCTCTCGCCGATCGTCGTCCTCGTGGTGCTCGCCCTGTCGCACGTCATGTCCGGCGGCGACCCGGGCGGCATCCTCGTGATCGTCGCGCTGGCGACGCCCGTGGTCTGCATGCAGGACGTCGGGCGCTTCGGTGCCGTGGCTGCCGGCAAGCCCTGGGCGGCGTTCGCGTCCGACGGCCTCTGGGTCGTGCTCATGCTCGTGCCGTTCGCGCTGGGCACGCGCGTCCCTGCCCGCGTGGTCCTCTGGCTCTGGTTCGCCGCCGCCCTCGCAGCGCTGGCGACCATCATGGTGATCCTGCGGGTCGGCCCGGACCTGCGCGGCGGATGGGTGCAGCTGCGCACGCGCCACGCGGTCGGCGAGGCGACCATGTGGGGCACGGTCATCTCCTCGGCAGCCACCCTGTGGATCCTGTTCGTCGCCTCGGCCGCCATCTCCCCGGTCGCGTCGGGAAGCCTGCGCGGCGCCTCGACGGCGATGGGGCCGGTCAACGTGCTCATCGCGTTCATCGGGCTCGGGCTGACGCCCATGCTCGTGCGACGTCCGCGTGCCGACGACCTCCGGTTCTGCCTGCGCGCGGGCGCCGCGCTCGCCGGGGCGGCCGCGCTGTGGGGCGCCGTGCTGCTCCTGCTGCCGACCCGGGTCGGCCAGATCTTCTTCGGCCAGTCCTGGGAGGGCATCCGCACCGTCCTGCCGGTGACCACCGCCGAGTACGTGCTGCTGTGCGTCTCCGCCGTGGGCATGCTCGGGCTCCGGGTGAACCATCTCTCGCGCGACCTGCTGACGCAGCGCGTCATCACCGGGATCGTCACCGTCGTGCTCGGCGGGGTCGTGGCGTTCGCGACGCGGTCGACGATCGCCATCGCCATGGCGACCGCGACGTCCGCGGGGGTCGCAGCCCTGGTGGGTTGGACCCTCCTCACGCGGCACCGGTCGAAGGCATCCGGATACCCTGCTGATGTGACGGGAGGGGAGCCGAGTGACGTCTGAGCGCTCTGGGCCGGTGATCGGCTACACGGCCGGTGTGTTCGACATGTTCCACATCGGCCACCTCAACCTGCTGCGCAACGCCCGATCCCGGTGCGACCACCTCATCGTGGGTGTCACCACGGACGAGCTGGCGCTGGAGACGAAGGGCGCTCGACCCGCGGTCGCGCTCCGCGACCGGATGGAGATCGTGCAGAGCATGCGCTACGTCGACGACGTCGTCCCCCAGGTCTCGATGGACAAGCTCGAGGCGCAGCGGACGCTGAACTTCGACGTGCTGTTCGTGGGCGAGAACATGCAGGGGACCGAGTGGGAGGCCTGGGCCGCCGAGCTGGAGCCCACAGGAGCCCGGGTCGTGTTCCTCCCCGCCACGTACGACGCGAGCGGACAGCTGCTCGAGCGCACGGTGGACGACCTCCGGGAGGGCGTGTGAACACCGCCGCTGCCGCTCCGGGCGAGCGCCGCACGGTGCGCGAGTCGATCGCGCTGCTGCGCAGCCACCAGAAGCCCCCGCGCGGAGTCTCGCTCTACACGCGCTACGTCAACCGTCCGTGGGGGCGCGCGCTCGCCGCGGTCGCCGACCGGCTGGGGCTCACGCCCAACACCGTCACGCTCATCAGCGGCGCGTTCTCGTTGACCGCCATCGCGCTGATCGCGACGCGGCCTCCGACCCCGCTGATGGGTGTCGTCATCGCGCTCCTGCTCACCACCGGCTTCGCCCTCGACTCGGCCGACGGTCAGCTGGCCCGCCTGCGCGGCGGCGGCAGCAAGTCCGGCGAGCTGCTCGACCACATGCTCGACGCCCTGGTGAAGCTGCTGCTGCACCTCGCCGTCCTCGACGCCTGGCTGGCCCTCGGCTACACCAAGCCGTTGGTCCTGCTGCCGGTCGCGTTCCAGGTGGTCGCGGTGATGCTGTTCTTCGGCGCCACGCTCGTCGGTGTGCTCCAGCCGCGCACCGGCGGGGCGGCCGCCACTCCGAGCACGGTCCGTTCCATCCTGCTGCTGCCGGTCGACCACGGTGTCGTGGGCGCGTCCTTCCTCGTCTGGGGCTTCACGTCGGTCTTCGCCGGCGTCTACGCCTTCCTCTTCGTGGCCCACCTCGTGCTGCTCGTCGCCCTGTTCGTCCAGTGGTTCCGCGAGCTGTCATGACAGTCCCGCCCTACGTGCCCAAGCCCCGGCCGCCGAAGCCCGCCGTCGTCGGGTTCGCCCCAGGGGTCTTCGACCTGTTCCACATCGGGCACCTGAACCTGCTCCGGCGCTCGCGCCTGGCCTGCGACTTCCTCATCGCCGGCGTGCTCGGCGACGACGCGACGCTCGAGCAGAAGGGCAAGCGCCCGGTCGTGCCGGAGGAGGAGCGCCTCGAGATCGTGCGCGCCTGCCGGTACGTCGACGACGTCTACCTCGAGCGCACCACCGACAAGCTGCACACGTGGGAGGACGTCCGGTTCGACGTCGTCTACAAGGGCGACGACTGGATCGGGTCGCCCCGGTGGGAGAAGCTCGGGCGCGAGTTCAGGGAGCGGGGCGTCGACGTCGTGTTCCTGCCCTACACCAGCCGCACCTCGTCGACGCTGCTGCGCGACGCGACCGGCGTCCGCGAGGGGCGGCCGGACCGCGACCGCACCTGACGCCGGGGCGCTCCCGGCGCCCTCCGGAGGTCCGTCATGGCAGCCCCGATGTCTGTGCTGCGCCCCGTCCGGGTGACGACCGATGAGCGCAGCGTGAGTTGTTCGCCCGTCCGGCGGACTGCGCGGCCGTTCCCTCGACCGAACGGTGGAGGTGCTCGCGCGAGGGCTCATTACGATCGGTGATGACCCCGCGGTGTGCTCGCCCCGCGGCTGGGGAAGGGGAACCCTGTGCATCGCCGTACCGTCGCTCTGCTGGCCTCCACCGTCGTCGTCGGGGCGGGGCTCCCGCTGCTGGCGGCGTCGCCGGCCGAGGCCATCCAGGCGCCCGTCGCGTTCAGCGCCGTGGCCAGCTCGACCTACCAGACCAACGGCATCGCCTGGGCCGTGGCGGCCGCGCAGGGCAAGGTCTTCGTCGGCGGCAGCTTCACCTCCGTGCGACCGGCCGGGTCGGCCGCGGGCAGCAACGAGACCGCGCGGAGCAACTTCGTCGTCCTCGACGCCGCCACCGGCGCCCCCACGTCGTGCGCCCCCGCGTTCACCCTCGGCGGCTCGGCCTCCAGCGCCACGATCCGGGCGCTCGACGTCTCGCCCGACGGCAGCACGCTCTACATCGGCGGTGCGTTCAGCTCCGCCGGGGGCAAGGCAAAGCAGTACCTCGCGGCGATGGACATCGCGAGCTGCACCGTGGACTCCGCGTTCACCCCGCTGCCCAACGCGACGGTCCGCGCGATCCGTTCCACGACGACGGCGGTCTACTACGGCGGCGACGTGCTCTCCGTCGGCGGCACGGCGCGCACCTACGCCGCCGCGGCGGTGGCGGTCGGCCAGACCGGAGCCGGGTCGTTGCTCCCGTGGGCGCCGGCGCTCGACAAGAACCTGCGCGCCATCAACGTCAAGCCCGACGGCTCCGTCGTCGTCCTCGGTGGCGACTTCACCACCGTGAACGGCGCGGCCAGCAAGTCCCTCGGCGTCGTCGACGCCACCACCGGCACGACCAACGTCAAGACGTTCGGCGCCACGTTCTTCGGCACGAGCTCGGTCGTGAAGGCCATCGCGGTCGAC
>JAKOVT010000179.1 GCA_029781935.1 Actinomycetes bacterium
GCTGATGACGATGAGGCCACCCTTGTGCGCCTTGAGGAAGTCGCGCAGCCACACGATGGAGTCGGCATCGAGGTGGTTGGTCGGCTCGTCGAGCAGGAGGGTCTCGGCCCCGGAGAACAGGATCCGCGAGAGCTCCACCCGCCGGCGCTGACCGCCCGAGAGCGTGCCCAGCGGCTGGTCGAGCACCCGCTCCGGCAGCCCCAGGCTGGAGGCGATCGCGGCCGCCTCGGACTCGGCCGCGTACCCGCCCTGGGCGAGGAACTCGGCCTCGGCGTTGGAGTAGCGCCGCATCGCCTTGTCGCGGGAGGAGTCGTCGTCGGCCTCGGCGATCCGCCGCTCGTTCGCTCGCATCCGGCGGACCGCCTCGTCGAGGCCGCGTGCGGACAGGATGCGGTCGCGGGCGAGCTCCTCGAGGTCGACGTCGCGCGGATCCTGCGGCAGGTAGCCGATCTCGCCGCTGCGCGTGACCGTCCCGGCGGCGGGCTCGCCCTCGCCCGCGAGGACGCGCGTCATGGTGGTCTTGCCGGCGCCGTTGCGACCCACCAGGCCGACGCGGTCGCCGGGGCCCACCCGGAACGACGCGGCATCGAGGAGCAGGCGCGCGCCCGCGCGCAGCTCGAGGCCTTGGACGGAGATGGTCACGAGACACAGAGCCTAGTCGCCGCAGCGGTGCTCCCCCGACCACGTATCGGTGCCGTGGCTCACCTCCGGGCGGCCACCCACGCGGCGACGGCAGGCGACAGCGGCACGTCGGCCGGGATCCCGGGGTGCGGGAGGGGCTCGCCGGGCACCTCTCGGACCGGGACGACGCCCACCCAGGTCCGCGTGAGGTCGTCCTCCTCGTCGACGTGACCCGGCCAGCCCTCGCGTACCTTCGCGGCCGCCTCGGTGATGGGCAGGCGCAGCACCGTCGTGGCGCGGAGCTCCTGCGCGTCCGGTGGCGCGGCCTCGGCCCAGCGCCCGGGCAGCAACCGCTCGGAGAAGGCCTCGAGGGCGGCGAGCTTCTCCGCGTCGTCGACCACCTCTGCGGCGGTGCCGCGGAGCACCACCGAGCGGTAGTTCACGCTGTGGTTGAACATCCGGTGGGCGAGCACCAGGCCGTCGAGGATCGTGACCGCGAGCGAGACGTCGGCCCCGCCACCGGCGCGACGCAGGTGCCGGCTCGCCGCAGAACCGTGCAGGTAGACGACGTCGCCCACCCGGGCGTGCTGCATCGGGATCACGAGCGGGCGCCCGTCGACGTCGATGCCGGCGAGGTGGCACACCACGCTGGCGTCGAGGATCGCGTCGATCTCGGCGCGGTCGTAGCGACCGCGCTCGGGGATGCGGTGGATGCGCACGCTGTCGGGGACTGCGGGTGACGTCTCGGTCATGGCGGCACCCTAGGGGCCGCCACGCCGGCCGACCGACCGCCAGGTCGGTGCGCTCGCTGGCACGATGGCTCCGTGCTGGACACCTCCCCCTGGGGCGACGAGTGGCAGACCTCCCCCGCGAACCGGCGGGCCTATCAGCGGATCGACGAGGTGACGTCGACCGCCGTGGTCCCGCGAGGTGACGGCCCGGTGCTCGAGCTCACCGTCGGTGCGCCGCTCGATGTGCCCGGGCTCGAGGCCGAGCTCGAGGCGCTGCGCACCGACGGACTGATCGTCGTCCGTGGCCGCGAGATCGTGCTGGAGCGCTACCTCAACGGCATGACGCCGGGCACCCGCCACCTCCTGCAGTCGGTCACGAAGTCCTTGTGCGCGGCCGTGGTCGGCCGGTTCGTCGACCGCGGCGAGGTCGACCCGTCGGCCGCGCTCGGCAGCTACGTGGAGGAGCTGCAGGGCTCGGCGTACGGCGACGCGACCGTGCAGCAGGCGCTCGACATGTCGGTGGCGGTCGCCTACGACGAGACCTACGACGACCTCGCCTCCGACGTGAACACGCACGACCGCGTGTCGGGCTGGAAGCACCGGCGCGACGGCGACCCGGTCGGCACCACGGCGTTCCTCGCGGGGCTCGAGCGCTCGGGCGAGCACGGGCGGACCTGGTTCTACTCGTCGGCGAACACCGACGTCCTGGCCTGGGTCCTCGAGCGCGTGAGCGGCCGGCCGTTCAGCGAGCTGCTCTCGACCGAGCTGTGGTCGCGCCTGGGTGCCGAGCACGATGCGTTCATCACGGTCGACGCCCACGGCTTCGCCCTGGCGAGCGGCGGCGGCTGCGTGACACTGCGCGACCTGGCCCGGTTCGGCCGCCTGCTCCTCGACGGCGGCATCGGGCCGGCGGGCGAGCAGGTGCTGCCCCGTGCGTGGGTCGACGAGATGCTCCGCGGCGGCGACCCGGGCCTCGACGTCTCCGAGATGCCCGCGGTGCTGGCGGCGCCGACGTACCGCAACCAGGTCTGGCACACCGGCGACGACCACGGCTGCGCCTTCGGCGTCGGCATCTTCGGGCAGTTCGTGTGGATGAACCCGGCCACCGACACGGTCGTGGCGAAGCTGTCGACGTTGGACGCGGCCGACGCCGAGGAGCCCTTCGCCGCGCACGTGGCCCTTCTCGACCGGCTCAGCCAGGCGTAGCCGTGGCGCGCAGGATGACCCTGCCCGGCCCGCAGAAGGGCCCGTGGCGGGTGACGTACGAGTCCGGACGCAACGCTGTCGTGGCGCAGACCTCGTGGACGACCGTCCTGACCCACCCCAGCGGCTGGCAGGTGGTCTACGACGAGGCCGACCGCGCCGGCGTCCTGCTCACGCCGGCCGCGGAGGCGGTGCTGCACGTGGAGCTGCCGCCCGATGCGGGCGAGGTGCTCGACTTCCTCGTCGGCGTCGCGCAGGACTGGATCGCCGTCAACGCCCCGGCCCGAGGCCTCCCCGGCCTGGCCTGAACCGTCGATGTGTGTCCACGCCGGTCCCGAGGCGGGCGTG
>JAKOVT010000201.1 GCA_029781935.1 Actinomycetes bacterium
ATCAGGCCCAGGGTGCCTCGCCGTTGCGCACCTGACCGTCGACGTGGATCAGCGCGTCGCGCACGATGCCGAGCATCGTGCCGATCGTGTCCATGTCGGCGATGAGCGGCGGGGAGAGCTGGATCACCGGCTGGTCGCGGTCGTCGAGACGGCACAGCAGCCCGCGTGCGGCCATCTGGCCCGACAGCGCATCCCGGAGCATCCAGTTCGCCTCGTCCTGAGAGAACGGCTCGGCGGTGGCCTTGTCCTTGACGACCTCGAGCGCCCAGAAGTGGCCGCAGCCGCGGACGTCGCCGACGAACGGCAGGTCGCGCATGTCCTCGAGCAGCGCTCCGATCTGCGGCTCGTTCGCGCGGACGTTCTCGATGACGCCGTCGCGCTCGATGATGTCGAGCACCGAGAGGCCGATCGCCGTCGAGAGCGGGTGACCGCTCCAGGTGTTGCCGTGCGCGAACATCGCCCGCCCGGTGACGAACGGCTCGGCCACGCGGTCGCGGACGATGACGCCGCCGAGCGGGGCGTGGCCCGCAGTGACGCCCTTCGCGAAGGTGATCATGTCGGGCGCGGCGTCGAAGCGCAGCGACGCGAACCAGTCGCCGACCCGGCCGAAGCCGTTGATGACCTCGTCGGCGACGAGCAGGATCCCGTACTTGTCGCAGATCTCGCGCAGCCCCTGCCAGTAGCCCGCGGGCGGCATGTACGACCCGCCGGAGTTCTGCACCGGCTCGGCGATGAGCATCGCGATCGTCTCGGGACCCTCGAACTCCAGCGCCGCCTCGAGATCGTCGAGCAGCCACTGGCAGAACGCCGCCTCGTCGCCGGCGAGCGGATGGCGGTAGCTGCCGGTGTGCGCGACGTGGTGGGTCGGGACGGCGAGCGGCTCGAACGGCGCGCGCGCGGAGGCGTAGCCGGTGAACGACAGCGCGCCCATCGTGGTGCCGTGGTAGGCGTAGCGCCGGGCGATGGCCTTGCGGCGGTCCTGGCCGTTGGCCTGGTGCCACTGACGCGCGAGCTTCCACGCCGACTCCACCGCCTCGCTGCCGGAGTTGGTGAAGAAGACGTGGTCCATCCCCTCGGGTGCCTTCGACGCGATGCGCGTCGCGAGCTCGATGGCCGTGGGGTGGGCGACGGTCCACGTGGGGGTGTAGACCAGCTCGCGCATCTGGGCCAGCGCCGCCTGCCCGATCTCGTCGCCGTAGCTGTGGCCGAGGTTGGTGCAGAACAGCCCGGACAGGCCGTCGATGAAGCGACGGCCGTGGACGTCCTCGACGTAGCAGCCCTCGCCACGGACGAAGACCGGCATCTCCTCGGTCTCGAACCGCTTCATGTCGGTGAAGTTGAAGAGCAGGTGCGACTTGAGGTCGCGCTGGAGCGCGGCCGGGTCGTGCGGGATCCGCGGCTCGCCGCTGATCAGGGGACTGTCGGTGGTGTGCGTGGCCGTCATGGCCATTCCTCGCATCCGTCGCCGGGGTCCGGTCAGGGACCATCCTGAACAGTCGTTCAGGATGTTACGCAGGGTACGGGGCGGCCTCGTGCGCCTGTCAAGGACGGGGGGCCGGTCGAGGGCGGGCGGCGTACGCCGTCAGGCCCTGCGACGGCGGGCGGCGGGCCTCGCCGGGACGAGGGCGGACGCCGGGACGCCGAGCTCGAGGGCCGCGGCGGTGAGCCAGAGCTCGGTCATGCGGGCGGCGGAGATGTCCGGATCGCGCAGCGAGACCTGCACGGCGAGGCCGTCCATCAGCGACGCGAGCCGCGCGACGGTCGCGGCCGGGTCGGGGCAGGTGAACACGCCCTCCCAGACGCCTTCCTCGACCACCGTGCGCAGCGTCTGCTTCCAGCGGGCGTCCAGCGCGCGCGAGAGGGCACGGGCCTGGCCGTCGTGCAGCGCGCGGACCCAGACCTCCATCCACAGCGCCCAGGAGCCGACCGCCGGGCCGGTCTCGCAGGCCAGGGCGCCGAGCGTCCGGAGCTGCTCGATCGCGCCGGCGTCGGGTCCGATCGCCGTCTCGAGGTCGGCGTAGAAGGCGTCCTCCACCGAGCCGAGCGCCTCCGCGAGCGCGCCGTCGAGCGTGCCGAAGTGGTAGACCACCAGGGCCGGGGAGGTGCCGGCGGCGGCGGCGACGTCGGCGATGCGCGTCCCCGCGAAGCCCTTCTCCGTCAGGACGTCGACGGCCGCCGCGAGGATGCGGCGGCGGCGCTCCTCCGGGTCCTTGGGCGCGAGCGACGAGCGGGCGGGCACGGCGCCTCCAGCGGGCGGACGGGCGGACGCGCCCATCCTGGCAGGGTGCGACGATGGGCGGGTGAACGACCCGACCCCGCGGAAGGCTCCGCGTCCCGCGATCGACGTCGACCTCGTGCCGGATCAGACCTCCGACGACACCGACGCCGGCTGGGGCGGCGGGACGCGCGACGACCGCGACCCGGCGACGGTGCTGCGCCGCTACCTCGACGAGAAGCCCCCGCACCACGGCGACTGACGTCGCGGGTGCGAGGGCTTCTCGTCGTACCGGGGCGTCGGTTCGCCCCCGTCGTGGACGCGACCGCGGTCAGGCGCCGCGGTTCTGCAGGGAGTCGCGGATCTCGCGCAGCAGGGTGAGCTCCTCCGCCTCCGCCTCCTCCTCGGGGGTCACGTACTTCGCACGGAACCTGTTCATCGGGACGACGAAGATGTAGTAGATGACCGCAGCCGTGATCACGAACGTGAGGATGGCGGAGAGGAAGGCGCCCCATCCGATCGCGACGCCCGACGCGATGTTGCCGGTCTTGTCGTCGACCGTGCACGGGCCCTTGATGCACCAGTAGTAGGCGCTCAGCGACTTCGTGCCGAAGGCGCCGACGAGCGGGCTCACGACGTTCGCGACGAACGACCCGACCAGCGCGGTGAACGCCGCGCCGATGACGATGCCGACCGCCAGGTCGATGACGTTGCCGCGTGCGATGAAGTCGCGGAATCCCTTGAGCATGGTGCCTCCAGGTGGGCGGGGGGTTGCTCCGACCCTAGCGATCGGGCTCCCGGGGCGTGACCCTCAGGGCGATCGTCCGGTGCGCCAGAACAGCCCGACGCGGCCCTCGGCCTCGGCCCGCTGCAGTGCGAGCCCGTCGGTGGGCGTCGCCGCCACGACCACGAGCGAGCCGCCCTCGGCACCCCCGCTGCTCGTGCCGAGCACCGACGTGGTCGCGGTCGCGCGCGGTACGGCCAGCACCCGCACGCCGGCGGCTACGACTGCAGCGCCGCCGTCATGAGCCGCGACGAGGTCGACCACGTCGCCCGGCTGGAGCAGGGTCGCGACGCCGTCGTCGGCGAGGCGCACCGGAACCGCCACGAGACCGTCGCCGAGAGCGGCGAGCAGCGTGCCGCCGACGACGTCGCGCTGCCGGAGCACCTCTCCGGCGCGGACCGGCGCGGCGAGCAGCCGACCGCGCAGGTCCGTGGGATCGACGACGGCATCGCTCGGCAGGGCGTCGTCGGGCCGCGGCGCCCGCAGGAGGTCGGCCTCGGTCAGCGTGCTGCCGGGAGGGAGGTCGGCGCTGGCCACCACGACCTCGGTGGTGCCGGGCTCGGGCGGCCTCACCGCGGTGGCGAGGCCGACGACGACCACGGCCGCGAGCACCGCGGCGAGGAGCTGCCGGTAGCGGCGTACCCGGCGCCACCAGCGGGGTGGACGGCCGGGCACGGGATCGGGACGGGGGCGCTGGCGCACCGGGGCACGCTAGGCAGCAGACGCGGGGGCAGGTCCGCGGCGTCCACAGCCGCCCGCCGCGCAGCCGCGGCGCACGGGTCCGGTCAGGCGGCGGAGCCGCTGCTGCCGGAGGAGCTCGAGCCCGAGGAGCTCGAGCCGGAGGAGCCGGAGGATGCGGGGGAGCCGGCGGTCGAGGCCGGCGTCGACGAGGTCGACGTGCTCGAGCCGCTGTCGCCGGCGGAGCTCGACGACGAGCCGCCCACGCTCGACGACGAGCCGGACCGGCTGTCGGTGCGGTAGAAGCCCGAGCCCTTGAACACGATGCCCACGGCGTTGAACAGCTTGCGCAGCCGACCGCCGCAGTTCGGGCACTCGGTGAGGGAGTCGTCGGTGAACGCCTGCACGACCTCGAGCGCCTCGCCGCAGTCGGTGCACTGGTACTGGTACGTGGGCACGGCGTCTCCCTCTGGCGCGTCGTGGTGCGGTGCGGGCGGCGGCGCGGTTGGCACTCGCCGACGTCGAGTGCCAATGATGCCAAACCTGCGCCGTGCGGGCCAACTCGCGCCCTGTCGGTGAGCGCCTCGAAGGGCGCCGGCGCGCGATGAGCCGATGGCGCCGGGCTTCTGGTCATGGTGCGCGTGCCTGCGCGAATGCGCCGCAGACGGCTCCGATTCCGCTGGCGAGCGTCGAATGCGGTCACCTGGGGCCACGATGACAACCAACCGGGCCTGGTCCGGTGTCGTACCAGTGTCAGGGAGAGCCGGCGGCAGGGGGGCCATGGCCCGCGAGGAGTTCGACGAGTTCGCGGTCGGTGCCGCCGCCCGGCTCTACCGGGCCGCCTACCTGATGATCGGGAACCACCATCAGGCCGAGGACCTGGCTCAGGACGTGCTCGCTCGCGTCTACGTGGCCTGGCCGCGGATAGTCGGGGACCCCCACGGCTACGCCTACCGGTCGTTGGCTCACGCCGTGGCCAACCAGCGACGCTGGCACGCTCGTCACCCCGAACAAGCCCTCGAGGCTGACGACGCGGACCGACCCGGCAGCGGAGGCTTCGCCGATCAAGTGCTCGCCCGTGCCGACGTGCTCGCAGCCCTCCGCGGACTCCCCCCGCGGCAGCGCATCGTGGTGGTCCTGCGCTACTACGCGGACCTGACCGAGGTGCAGACCGCCGCGGCGCTGGACGTCAGCGTGGGCACCGTCAAGAGCCAGCACGCCCGCGCCCTGTCCCGGCTGCGAGAGGTGCTCGGCGAGGACCTCGTCGTCGACCGGCCCGAACCGGGGGATCACATGGCCGGTCTCGGTGCGCCCGAGGCCCTGAACGCGACCACGAATCGGAGCCCGTCATGAGCCTCGACCTCCGCCACGAACTCGACGACGCAGCAGCCGCTGCCTCACCGCCCGGCACCCTGGTCGCCGATGCGCGCCAAGCCGGACAGCGGCGGCTGCGGGCCCGGCGACGTCGCACGGTCATCGGAACCGCCGCGGCGCTCGTCGCTGTTGCCGTGGGCATCGGCGTCCTGCCCCGGCCCTGGACCCAGTCCACCTCGCCGGTCAGCGGCGACACCGCCCAGTTCGACGGCCGGTTCGACGACCTGAACCTCTACGCCGACTCCCTGCGCCAGGCCGGCGACCCGTCGGTGTGGGCCGCCCGCGAACACCTCGTCACCCTGTGCCTGCAGGCCGCCGGCATCACCTACCAGCCCTCGCCCTACCCCGGCGCTCCAGTCGCGCACAGCCGCTACACCTACCCGGCCCCCGACGCGGTCGCCCGCCTCGGTTACGACGCTCCTGGACTGTCGACGGCCGACTACGGCGCCGGCATGGCGAGCCCGAACCCGAGCACCGGCACGCCCACGAGCATCCCCGAGTCGCAGCTCAAGGCACGAGACACCTGCAACCAGCAGGCGATCGTCTGGCTGGAGCAGAAGCCCGTCGACGACATCCGCAACAGCATCGACCAGCAGAACCAGACGCTGATGGCAGCTGTCCTCGCCTCACCGGCCTACACCGCAGCCGTCACAGCCTGGTCGACCTGCATGAACGACGCCGGACACCCTTTCGACTCCCCGGCCCAGGCGCGCGCCTACGCCGACACCGTCCGTGGCACGGCCGCTGGGCAGCCGACCCAGGCAGCGATCGACATCGCCGTCGCCGACTACGCCTGCGAGCACCAGGTCCATCTGCTGGAGATCCTCCACAACGAACTGGCAGCCGCAGTGTCCGACTGGATCGCCGGCCATGCCCCACTGCTGGACCAGTACGAGACGGCCATCCGCATCATGGACAACAAGGTCCGCACGCAGTTCGGGTGACGCGCTGCCCCCTCAGTCCCGGTGCAAGTGCCGATGCGCAGGGCAGTAGATGTGGCCGTGATCGTCGCGCGAGAGCCCCTCGGTCGCCGGGCACTCGTCGCAGGTTCTTCCGTCTCTCTCGGACTGCTGGATCGGCCACCAGGTCATGTGCGTCTCCTCCGCTCGTTCCGACGTTGAGATCGTGCCAACATCGCCGTCAGGTGTCGCAGATCAGCCGCTCGGGCGGGTGAGCCCTCGGCATGCTCAACGCGTGAGTCGCACGCTGCCGGCGGTGCTGCTCGACGTCGACGTGGCTGAGGTCGTCGACTACCTGAACCGGCAGGGGCTGCCCACGCTGAGCTCCTGTCAGGGGGACCCGGGGGTCGAACCGGGGAAGCCCGACGCCGTCGAGGGCCGGACGTGCGGCTACTTGACGTTCAGCGACTCCATCACGCTCGACAAGGCCATGCGCATCCTCGCCGAGCTCGCATCGGCCAGCGATCGCGATCGGCTGGCGATGCGTGTGCTGTCGCGACCGTGGGCCGACATCGAAGGGCGACGAGTGATCCTCGCCAGCGGCGAACCATGGCGCTACGAGCTGCATCGGCTGGGCAACAGACCTGGCGCTGGCTTGGCTTCGGCTCCCGTCACGGCGACAGTTCGCTGCCGCTACGAGGACCTGCTGACGCTCTCGGCTCTGGTTCGGGCGGGTACGACGCCCGTCTGAGCTAACGGGGCTCAAGGGGTGCTCGTCGGTGTGCGGGGGCGCTCGACACGATCGGTGGGTGCGCACGGGGACGACGGGCGGCGATCCGTCCCGTCATCCGTCCTCGTCCGCCGGTGTGCCGGTTGTGCCCTCCGTCCCTGATGTGGCAGGTCGTCGCCCGGGCAGGACGACCATGTCGCCGGTGCCGCCCTGGCTCGTCGCGCCGGCTGGGGCAGGGCGCACCGCGTAGTCCTCGCCGTCTTCGGGATCGCGCTCGTCACGGTTCATCGAGGCCTCCGGGGCGCGGCCCTGTTCGGTCGGTTCGCTGGTCTGCTGACGCGCCAGGGCGGACCCGTACGAGCCCAGCCAGCGTCGCGTTGGTCATCGGCGTGCCATCGACGGTGAACATCGGTTCCGCCGGCCGCTGGCCGATGACGAGCGCATGGAGGCGCTGGCGCAGCAGAGCGCGTCGGCGTGACGGGGGCACGGTGACGGTGTTGTCGTGGATGCGGACCGTTGTGGCGCGCGGAGCCACGGCGGCGATGGTGACGCGCCGCAAGCGGTCGGTGTCGAGGTCGGGAAGATCGACGAGAGCGCGCAGAGCCGGCCGGAGGGTGTCGCGGCCATGCATGTCCGCCAGCCGGGAGGCGTCGCAGGGGTCGAGCGCGGCGGTCCGGGCGAGCTGATCGCGTGCCTCGTCCGAGGAGACCTGGTTGAGAGCCAGCTGGCGGCCAAGCGCGCCTGCGGCGCCGCGTCGCGGCGCCCGGCTGGGGCTGGCCGGGGTGACCCAGGAGCGGGTCGCCTCCTGCGCGGACCAGCGAAGCGGGGCGTAGCCCGTGAGCAGGTCCGCGAGGTCGTTGGTGGGCTCGCTGCCGAGGACCAGCCACAGCCGGATGTGGGCGAGCATCGCGACTGCGATGAGGTCCTCGCAGGCTTCGCGGCCGAGCTCCTCGGGGCGCATGACGATGAGGTCGGTTATGTCGTCGGTGAGCAGGAACGGGACGACGCGGGTCAGATCGCTGGACAGGTTCTTGCGGACTGCGATGGCCACACCGGGGCGGCCGAGGGCGTCCAGGAGGTCAGCAGCAAGGTCGGCAGTGCGGGGACGCCGCTGACCGGGTCGGGCGAAGACCACGACACGGCGTGGATCCGTCAGAGCCGCGACGGTGAGGTCGTTGGCCCAGTCGGGCTCAGCCGTTGAGGGTGAGATGACGTTGACCGGGGCGAGGGCGAGACGCGACATGGCGGCCACCTACAGCGCGAACCGGGTGTGGGTGATGGCATCGAGGCTGTCGATGAACAGCCCGCGGGTCAGCGGGCCGCTCGGCTGGAGGTCCAGGCAGGTCTCGAGGACGACGGCCCACTCCCGCAGTCGACCGCGGCAGTACACCCGGTCGACCTCCATGAGCAGATGAGGCGAAACCCCGTCGAACGCGGGATGCAGGGCAGTGAGGGTGGGCACGAGGGTGCTCTGCGGGGTGAGCGGAGCGAACATGGCGACGTGTCCCACCCAGCCACGCAGCTGGGACTCCTTGCGGACGTGCTCCTGAACCTTGTAGCCGGCCAGCACGAAGGCGAACTGCGCTCCTGCACCCTCCAGCAGGAGACGGAGCGTCTGCAGCACCGGGAGGCCCGCGTTCTGCGCCTCGTCGATGAACAGCACACGAGGCTCGGTGGTCAGCAGACGCTTCAGGACGTTCTCGTACTGGCGCTGGCTGAGCCCGGCGTCGTTGCCGGTCAGAGCGGTGTGGACTGCCTCCATGACCTTGACCCCGGTTGCGCCGGGTGTGACAACGGCGCGGACGACGGGAACGGAGCTGGCTGCGGCAAGGGCGGACACCGCGGTGGTCTTGCCGCAGCCGCCTTCGCCGTCGATCAGGACGAGCCGTCGGCGCGCCAGCTGGGCGGGCGCGAGGGTCAGCAGCTTGTCGAGCTCCGGCGAGATCACCAGGTTGGCGCCGTCGGGCAGGAACTGGGTGTCGTGCGCGGGCAGGTCCGACCGCTGGGTGACCGGGCGGAATGGCGGGAGTGCCAAGCGGGTCATGACGTCTCCTCGGCGGCGCGCAGCGCCTTCATGCGGGCGACCGGGCCGGCCGTCTCGTCGGTGCGGTTGGTGGGGTCGCTGCTCGGGCCCGGGGTCGCGCCGCTGCCGGGGGTGTCGTCGGCCGGTGCCTCCGGCGTGACGTTGTCGGTGATCGCGAACGGGTCGACCTCCTCGACCGTGTCGGCGACGTCCGGGCGCTCGCCGGGCGTCGGCTGCTGGTCGTCGGCCGGGGGCTGCGGGCGGGGCGGCGTGGGGCCGTGGGCGATGCCGTAGCGGCGCTTGGCCTCCTCCTGCAGGGTCTGCACAGTGCGGCGGGCCTTGCCACGGCGGGCGAGGATGGCGGCCTCCTCCGCGGCGGGGGTCGCCTCGCGGCGGTAGACCGTGGCGACCCACTCGCCGGTCGCGGCGTCGAACGCCTCGCGGCGGTCCGGGTCGTTGGGCCAGCGGGCGAGCGTGAAGTCGCGGCGCGGGTGGTCCATCAGCGCGTGGGAGGAGAACGTGCCGTCGGGCTGGGCGATGCCGTGCTTGCCGCGCTTGTAGGTCTTCTCGCCGGGCAGGGCGAGCTCGGCCAGCGTCGCGGGCGCCGCGCGGTCAATCCGGTCGCCCGCGGCGACCCGGTCTGCCCAGTACTGGAACGGGGTCGTCCCGACGGCGCTGTTGACGCGCTCGAAGTTGTACGACAGGGCCCACCGGTCGAGCAGGCCGGTGAGCTCGTCGAACCCGATGGCGGACTCCGCGTGCACCAGAGCGCCGGTGCGGGTGCGGGGCCCGCGGGTCGAGGACGGGAGGCCGTTCAGCGCCTCCTCGCGGATGACCTCGTGCATGCGCTCGTGCGCCCCGTTCTCCCAGGACGAGTAGCTGTTGGTCGGGTCGACGGCGATCCCGAGCGCCATCAGCGCGGCTCGGTTCTCCGGCGTGAGGAACAGTGCCTCGCGGTCGCAGCGGAGCCGGACGGGGATGCCGCCGACGAACACGCCGTCGCGCTCCCAGCCGCGGAACGCCTCGCCGAGCAGGGCCAGGATGCCGGAGGCGGCCGCGCGGATCTTGGGCTCGCCGTTGGCATCCAGCTCGTAGCCGTCCACGACGCCGCGGAACATGTGCCAGGCGAGCAGGGCGCCGCTGGCGCGCTCGCGCACCGCCGCCCACACCGGGTGGACGATCTCGCCTGTCGCGTCGTCGACGCAGCGGACCCGCGGGAAGAACAGGTCGATGGTCACCATGTCCATGAGTGGGTTGTCCGCGCGCTCGAGGTAGACCCAGTACTGCGGGAGGGCGCGCTCGCCGCGCTGGATACCGGCGAGGACGTCGGGCGCGATCTGCTTGACGACGGCGTTGCGGAACGTCGAGTAGTGGACGTCGACCAGGCCGCGGGCCACGCACTCGAGGTAGCCGGCCATCATCGACTTGCCGTGCAGCGCGAGCAGGATCTCGTCGTCGACGACGACCTTGCTGCACCGGGGTGCGCGCGGCTCGGGGAGGGCGGGATGGCCAGCGGCGCGCGCCTTGCGGGCCTGCCGGACCCACTTCTCGACGGCGGAGGCGGAGACGCCGCACGCGTCGGCCTCGCGCTGGTAGTCGGACTTCTTCAGGCCACCGGCGTCCGCCTCCAGGGTGAGGAGGCGCGTCACGACCCTGACGCGGGTGTCTTCCGGGGCGAGGACGTAGGCGCGGCGGCGAGTGCCGGTGTGCCGGGCAGCGGTGCGCGACAGGGGGATGATCTCGGCGCCCGCCTGGTGGCGGTGGGCCATGACGGTGGTGGTCGTGCGAGTGCTCATCGGGGGCTCCGGGGCATGCAGGTGGGGCAGTCGCCGAGGAGGTGAGCGGTGCGCTCGCCGTCGACGAGGAGGTGGTGCGCGCCGGCGAGCGGCGCGCGGGGCGGCAGGACGCGGACGCCGGCGAAGCCGCCGAGTCCGAGCCGGTCGAGGGAGCCGAGGTGCTCGCCGACCGCGAACCACGCGGCGACGCGGCCGGCGGTGTGGGAGTCGGTCGAGACCGCGGCGGGGGTGTGCGCGACGGTGAGCTCGTCGATGACCAGGCCCGCGCTCGTCGGGCACGCGAGCATCGGCACGCCAGGTGCGCCGGGGACCGCTGCCGCCAGCCGCTGCAGCGCCGCAGCGAAGCTGGACGGCGCGTCGGCGGCCTGCAGCTCGGCGTCGAGCAGGACGGGGCGGCCGGTCAGGGGCCGGAAGTAGCGCAGGTAGGTGGTGGCGAACGAGGCGGCGTAGGCGTCGACCCGCCGGTCGAGGCGGCGGGGGTCGTACGTGGCCGCGTAGCGAGCGGCGGCGTCCATCGCCAGGATCGCGGCGCCCTTCCCGGCCGGGAGAGCCGGGGCGTCGAACAGCTCGACGAGGGTCGCGGTCGCGACGGCGGTGGCGACCCGCTTGGTCAGGGTGGGGCTCATGACGCCTCCGTCCGGTCCGGCGCCGGGCAGGTGCAGGACGGGGTGCCGGTGCTGGAGACCCGGCACGCCACCGCGTACTCGCGCTCGCATCCCGGACCTCCATCCCGCCGCCGTGTAGAGGTCTTCACGATGTCAAGCACCTCCGACAGTCCGGCGTGTCGCTCGGGCCAGTCGAACGAGACGAGGTGCTGGTGTGCGGGCCGGGTGGCGCCGGCGAAGTCGGTTGCAGTCATGGCCGGGACCGTGCGCCCGGGTCGCCGTGAGCCCACCCCTGTCGGTGCGTTATCGCACCGATGTCGGTGCGGTATCGCACCGATCCTCGATTCGGCACCTGTGTCCGCCCGCAGTCAGCGCGCACGCCGACCTACGGTGCGCAGGCCATGCCTTCCGTGCGTCTCCCCTCACCGCGTGCGCTGGCGCCGGGCTACCCGCGGGACCCGCTGCGCCGGGGCGACGTCCTCGGGCGCATGCGCGCGGCCGGGGTCGAGGGCGACGTGGACTCGGTTCTGCACCGGCTCGCGGAGTGCCAGCGCCTGGTGGCGCGCTTGGTGGAACTGCGGGACGAGCGCGGCGCCGCCATGTCGACGCTGGCGCGCGAACTGGGCGTGTCGGACGACCGCGTCGAACGGATGCTCGGCGGTCGTACCTGGCCGAGCGCGGACCTGGTCGGGCTGCTCGCGGCCGGCTTCGGGAGGCCCCTTCGCTTCACTCGGGAGGGCGTGGACGAGGGCTTGTGGGACCGGCGCGAGGAGCTCGCGGCGGAGCGTGCCCGGGTTGCCGCCGCCCGTGAGGCCGCGGCGATCACCGATGCCTCAGCCGAGGCAGTGGTCCGCCGCCTTCGTCAGGACGAGGCGCTGTGGCGCCGGGTGAGCGACCTGATGCGGCGCGGCCTGGACGAGTGACGGCCCGCACGACTTCCTGGTGTCGTAGGGAGCCCGACTACGAGCGGCTCAGGGACGCGGTCGCAGCCGGCTAACGGCCCCGACCTCGACACGACCGCCGACCAACCAGACGTGCGCAAGGCACCCCTGCGGCCACGAGAGGCAGGTCAGACGGCCAGGAGGCAGTCCAACGTGACCGTCTGGTCCGCGACGACCACGAACGGCTGCACGCGTGAGCACATCAGGGTGTAGTCACTCGGCGGCAGCGAGACCCTGTAGTGCCCAGACGCATCGCTCGTGGTCGTCGTGCGGTGATGGCCGCGGTCCTCGATGACGACCTCCTGCCCGGCCTGTGGTTGGTCGGAGCTGGCAGTGTGGAACCCGGGTGAGGCAGTCGGGCCCCCGACAACCGTGACAACCCCCGTCACCACGCCGACGCCTCCGCCGGCCGACTGGCAGGACGCGAGCGTGAGGCAGAGGGCGGCGACTGACGCCATCCGCAGCCCGATGCCCGAACCGCCGAATGTCCTGTGCATGCCCGTCCCCAGACGCTACGCCGACTTCTCCCGTCAGCGGCTTTGACGCTATCGACAGTCGTCCGGTTGCGAACAGGATCTCCGGAGTCAGATCGAGACGGCAGGTGGAGACGCCCTCGCCGGATGCGTGGATCAGGGCACGACGGGCGGACCGCTGGGCACGTCCGGCACCCCGCCGATGCTGGCGAGCTTGACGCTGGCACCGGTATCGCTCACGCCGTAGCTGTCGTAGAGGTCGGAGCCGCTCCTCGTCCAGCAGTACGCGGCGGGAGCGCTGTCCGCTGCGCCCGGGAACGCGTTCTTCGCCGGGCGATACCCCAGGCCTACGGTGAGGCTGCGCAGTTCGCCCACCGTTGTGACCGGGCCGGAGGACAGCACCGTCCCAGTGCCGAGAGCGTCCTCGCACATCGTCTGCGCCGCCGTAGGCGCGGCCGTCGAGGATCCAGCCCCCGCCGGAACCACCTTGCCCTGCGGAAGGGTCACCACCCAGCAGTTGACGACATCGCGTCCGAGCTGCGCGTTCGGGTTGGGCGGGTGGATGACGACGGTCCCGACGGTCACGGTCCAGAGACCCTTCCCGGGCAGTCCGCCCGAGATCGGCGTCGAGCACGCCGACTTGCCAGGCACCTGGACCTGCGGCTGGATGAACTCCGCGCCCGGTGCCAACGTCACGTCAGTGCTGGGCAAGGGCCCCTCGATTCGGCCGACCTTCATCTGCACGGCGGGCGTGCCAGCGAACCGGCAAGCCGCAGCACCGGTGTTCTGCACGTGGATCGAAAGCTGCGCATCGACGGTGACGGCCAGGTTTCCCAAGTCGCACTCGGCCACCGGATGGGATGAACCGTCGCCCTGGCTGGCCGAACACCCCGTCAGGGCCACGAGCACCCCTGCCGCCAACACTGCCCGTCCACGGGGCCGGAGGTTCACACCCGTTCGACGCACGCGGACTCCCCCTCGCTCCATCACCACTGGCCACAGTGTCGCCCCGAGCCGCGCGGAACGCCCTGCAACGGCCGAGTTCCACGGGTGTCACGCGTCTGCGTGTCGGGTCCCCGAACCGGGTCGTCACTCCTGTAGCTCTCGCATCAGCAGCCGGTCTGCATGCGTCCATGGTCGAAACGGCGAGTGCCCCCGCCCGAGGATCGGGCGGGGGCATTCGGTCAGGTGGCGTCCGGCTTGCCGAACAGCAGCCGTGTCGGGGGTACGACCGCGAGGAGTTCGTAGCCGAGCCGCGTCGCGGCCTTGATCTCCCGGTCGTGCCGACGCACCAGGCGCAGGTACTCCGCCGTGCTGAGGTTGGCGAACGCCAGGAATGTCTTGGCGAGGTCGACCTCGAACGCGACGCGGAGGTCGAGAGGCTGCTCCCCGGGGGCCACCAGAAGGGCGACCTGGCGGGGAACGTCCGGGTTCCGCAGGACCCCGTAGCGCACGCCGCTCTCGAGGTCCCAGCGGCCGGTTCGGCGCACCTGGACCAGGACGGTGTCGTCGAGTTCGCCGTGGACGAGCTGAAGGACGCGGGAGTCGTCGAGCTGGACGAGCGGGACGTCGGCCCAGTAGTCGCTGTCAGGGTCGAACGCGATGCGCTGGCCAGGGTCGGCGATCGCTCGGGGCTGGGGCGCTGACGTGGCGCCCGAGGTGGGGGTGGTCACGTGGGCCTCCGTTCGGGTCGGTTGACCCGCGGACCCGTGCGCGCAGAGGGCCTCCCACCAACTCGCCGCCGTCCCGGGCTACTGGCACTGGCCGAGCTCGTCGGTCCGACCGGTAACGTCGAGGCATCCAGACAGGGGGTAGGAGTGGCTGTCGGTTTCGCGTTCGTGCCACTTGAGTGGACTGGCGTCGCCGTCGCCGTTCGCGACCTGGCCGGACAGCTCACGTTGCGGCAGATCGGTCAGGTGTTCGAGCCCACCGGCTACCTCCTCAAGCCTGAACATGAGGTCCGTGAGCAGATGCTCGTCGAGAAGGGCCTCGGTCAGCGCCGAGCCCGAGCGCAGACATGGCTGGAGCGCATCGACTGGTCCCGCGAGCCGCCCTACGGGCTCTACGAATCGCTCGGCCGCCTCGCCCACATCCTCAGCGCCGAACCCGACGACCCCGCAGGCGACCGCACCGACGTCGCAATCGAGCTGCTCAACCTCGAACTGGCCAAGCACGGTGCCCGACTGGACATGGCTGCCCGCAAGGTCGCCGAACTGCACAGCGGGCCGCGGCTCGTCACCGACGTTGCTGGGGTACGCCTGGAACTGCAGCGCATCGAGCACGCACTCGGCAGCGGTGACGCCCTGGCGACCATCGGCGCGGGCAAGAACCTCGTCGAGGCGACAGCGAAGGCTGTGCTGGCCGGGCTCGGGCAACCGCCGGACAGAGACGCCGACGTCAAGCAGCTGGTAGGCCGCGTGAACGAAGCGCTCGGCCTTGACGCCGCCAGACGGGAGATCCCGAAGTCGCTCCGCGAGATCCTCGGGTCCACCGCCAAGCTCGCCGGCACCCTGACCGAACTGCGGAATGCGACCGATGGGAGTGGCGGTCACGGCGCCGCTGAGCCCGCCGCCCCCGCTATGAGATGTGGGATACAAGCACGCCCTAACCTCCCCACCTTCACCCGCTTGCCGCAACGCCGGAACGCTCAGCGCTCGTCGTGTCCCCGCGCCGACCTACCGTCGAGGCGTGCCTTCCGCGATGAGCTGCCCCAGGCCGGGCCACAGCGCCCCCGGCTGGCGCGTCGTTCGCGCCGGCCGTCAGGTCACGGCCGGCCGCACTCGGCAGCGTTGGTGGTGCCTCAGCCCGGACGGAACCCGGCACCGGTTCGTCGGGGCGGTGGCTCGGACCGAGCACGCGGCGGAGTCGGTCTGCTGGGAGTGCGACAACCCCGTCGCCAGGCACGAAGGCCCGGTCGCCCCGTCGGAGTTCGAGTACCTGGTCCGTGAGGTCGCTGGCGCCCTGGTCTCGGTCGGTCAGGGGATGACCTACACGGAGGCCGCAGTGCGAGCCAGGCGTCTGGCGGACCGGGCCCGTCTGGACCGAGACGAGGCGCCGAAGCCGACCCCGAAGAACGGTCAGACCGTCTCGGAGTGGGTGGGCGAGTTCGCGCCCGTCGTCGCCGCCCGCTATGAGGAGACGGAGTGGCCGGAGACCATCGTCTGCGACAGCACCCGCTTCCTCTACACGAACTCCTGGACCGGCCGGAGCAAGCAGCTGTTCTGCGTCCTCGCGGTCTGGGGCTACCCGGCCGGAGACCCCGTGGGCCGGCTCTGGCGGCTCTCGGCCGGACCGACCCAGGGCCGTGACGCGTGGGCCGAGCTGCTCTCCGAGCTCCCCGGGCGGCCGAAGCTGGTCGTCTGCGACCGCGACTACGGCATCATCGGCGGCGTCCAGAAGCACTGGGGCCGCGGCAAGAACGCCGTCCCGCACCACCTATGCGAGCACCACATGTTCGCCCGCGCCGTGGCTGCCCTGGACCGGGACCACATCCCGTTCGAGGACCACCTTCACGACCTGGTGAAGGACGCCTTCCACAGCCTCGCGGGCTGGGAAGCCTTCGACCAGGCCGTCTGCTCCGACCCGCGCACGCCCGCGACGCGCAAGTGGGTGAAGCACTGGCGCAAGCGGATGCGCGCCCAGACCGCCCGACGCGCGACGCTGCCACCGCACTACTCCAACGGCGCGGTCGAGGCACCGTTGCGGACGATCGCCGCGATGCTCGACCGGCGGAAGTTCGCCTTCCGCAACAGGGCCCGGATGATCGCGCTGCTCGGCCTGGTCCGGCTGCGGTTCCTGCGCGCCGACAACGAGCGCGCCTACGCCGAGGACATCCGCGCCCACCTCGTGGCCGCCGGAGACCAGCGCGCCCGCCGCTACCGGGGCATCTACGACCCGTGGGGACCCAGCAGCAAGACCAAGCCGCGGGTCCGGACCTACTCGCTCTGGGGCACCTCGAGCGTCGAGTACACCTGGAACTGAGGCCCGACCTCACCCGCCGGCGAACACCAGCCTGGCGAACAGGCACAGAAGCGCGCCGACCAGCGCACCGCCGAGCACCAACCACACCAACACGAGAGTGCGACGCTTCTCCGGGAGCTCAGACGCGGCCGGGTCCGGCTCGAACACGGGGCGCAGCTGCTCGGCCAGGCGGTTGGCACGCCGGTAGCCCGTGAGGCCGCCCAGGACGGACGACTGACACGCGATGGTCCGGTAGGTCTGTCCGTCCAGTGCCTCGAACGTCAGCCCTTCCTCCGTGCCGACCCGCGCTACCGACGTCAGGGGTAGCCGGGTCACCGACACCAGGTTGTGGAGCACCACGGCCGACGGAGCCGCCACGATGCGGACCCGGAGCATCGCAAGGTCCAGGCCCGCCAGCGCCCCGAACAGGGCGGCATCGGCGAGCGCCTCGCCCAGCGGCGGCCCGTTGAGCCCGAACAGCACCGCGAAGACGAGCAGGAACACGACCGTCGCCGCGGCCAGCACGAACACCGGCGCGACGAGGCGCACCACCGTCCGCTGCCCGGTCTCCGTCACGAGCGCATCCTCCCTCGACCACGGCTCAGCCCCGACCGCGACACCACTGTCCGCTGCCGCTCCCTTCCTGCTGCCAGCCAGTGGGGTTAGGGCAGACTCGTATCCCACATCTCATAGCGGGGGGCCCGCCGACTGGGTCCGCCCCGAACACGCGCGGCTGGTCGCCGAGATCGCCGTTGCCTGGAGTCGCTTCATCCTGGCCACGTACGACGGGCGCGTCGGGTAGCTCCGTCCGACCACAGGTGCCTGTTCGGCGCGGCTCCGCCGCCACGGCCCGGCTCCGCGATGGACTGGACCGGTGCCAGACCGCCCCCGCCGCGACGGTGCCCGCCCCGGCCAGCTCTCGCCGGCGGCACGAGGCGCCCTCCGTCACGAGGTGGACCGGCTGGGGCAGATCGAGGATCCGGTCGACGCCATCCGGGCTGTCGGCGACGCGTTCGCCGCCCTGGACACCGAGCTCGACGCTCTCGCTGCCGTCCGGCTTCGAGCCGTCCAGGCACTACGCGATGAAGGCTGGTCGTACCAGGACATCGCGGACGCTACAGGGCTCAGCAAGGGCCGCGTGGCTCAACTGGCTCGCGACCCGCGCGCCGCAGACCTTCGTGGGCCTCGGACACGTCGCGCAGCGCCACCCTTGTAGCCGCTGACCAGCCACGACACCATCGGGATGCTCACGAGCGGAATCCCGACGCTCACAACCGGCGCAGCTTGTCGCTCACCCAGCATCTTCGTGACGCTCACGGACACGCCCCGGTGGCGGGCAGTGCCGCTGCGACGGGACGCGCACGCGGCTAGCGTCGAGGGGAGGAGGCGGTCATGACGCTGGCAGACGGTCCGGTGACGGTGGCGGTCCCGCTCGAGGGCGACCGGGTGGGCCCTCGGTGGGGCAAGGCGGCGACCGTGGTCGTCGCTGTCGTGGTCGACGGCGACGTCGTGGCGTGGACGGAGCACCCGGTGGGCTGGGACGTCTCGCACGACGCCGGTGGCGAGGGGCAGCACCACGCGCGCGTGGTGCGGTTCCTGCGCGACGAGCGGGTCCAGGTCGTCACCGCCGAGCACGTGGGCGAGGGCATGGCGCGGATGCTCGACTCGATGGGGATCGTGCTCGTCCTCGGGGCCGCAGGTCGGGCCCGCGACGCCGTGCTCGCCGCCGCCGCCGCGGCCGCCGGCTGAGCCGGCACCGGGCCTGCGGCACCCTGCGACCGGGGTTGCGGGGCGCCCGGTGTCAGCCGGCCGCCTCCAGGGCCGTCGGCGGTGGTACGTCGTCCGCCGCGCGACGGGACATCACGTGCCGGCGCAGGGCGATCAGCGTGGGTGCCAGGACGCCGAGGATCACGAAGACGCCGCCGAGCAGGTCGCCGACCTCGGGGCGCTCGCCGAGGATCAGCCCGGCCGACAGGAAGCCGGCGACCGGCACGAGCATGGAGAAGGGCGCGACGCTCGACGACGGGTTGCGCGACATGAGCATCGCCCAGAGCGACGTGCCGATGACCGTGCTCAGCAGGACGGTGTAGGCGAGGCCGACCCAGGCGGGCACGGCCGAGGGCGTGAACGCGGTCGAGAGCGAGTCCTCGATGCGCGCCGGGCCCTCGACCGCCAGCGACAGCAGCAGCAGCGGAACGGGCGGGATCACCGTCATCCACATCATGAACGCGAACGGCTCGGTGGTCCGCGCCTCGCGCGCTCCGATGTTGCCGACCGCCCACCCGAGGGCTCCCGCGAGCACGAGCAGCACCGGCGCGAGCTGCGCCTGCAGGCCCCGCGTCACGGCGATCACGGTGAACCCCATGACCGCGACGGCGATGCCGGCGAGCCGTACGCCGCCGGGCCGCTCGTGCAGGAAGGCCGCCGCGAGCAGCACCGTGAACGGCGCCGACGCCTGCAGCACCAATGAGGCGAGGCCCGCGGGCATGCCCGCCGCCATGCCGGCGTAGAGGAAGACGAACTGCAGGATGCCGAATCCGATCCCGTACAGCAGCAGCCAGCGCAGCGGCACCTGCGGCCGCTCGACGAGGAGGAGGGCGGGGACGGCCAGCAGCGCGAAGCGCAGGAAGGCCAGGAAGAGGGGTGGGAACTGCTCGAGGGATGCGTGGATCGCCACGAAGTTCGCGCCCCACAGAAGCGCGACGAGGCAGGCGAGCGCTGTGTCGCGTCGGGACATGCGCGTCATCGTGGTCGTCGCGGCGCGGCGCGTCCAACGACATCCGGCACGTGGCGCTCGTCACGGACGCCCGGCGCGGAGTTCACCGGGGCGCAACACGCACCTCACCGGGCGGTGACGTCGTCGGCGCACGGTAGGTGTGTCCGACCGAGCGGCCCGGCACGTGCGGGCCCGACGGCAGGAGAGGAGGACGCCATGACGACGTACCCGACCGGTGCGCTCGAGGGCCTGAGCCCTGAGGAGCTCGCCGACTACTACGCGACCTGGGAACGCCTGCGCGACAACGCGTTCAGCGAGTCGGAGCGGCACGAGATCGACGAGGTCTTCTCGCGCGTCGCCTGACCCGCAGCACCAGCGACGGGCCTCTCGCCTCTCCGGCGAGGGGCCCGTCGTCGCGTCCAGGTGAGGGTCGCCTGTGTGACGGACCAGATACCGCTCAGATATTCAACGTTGTACTACTCGGAGTACGTTCGTTCGTGTCAGAACAGAACACCGGAACCACGGAATACCAAGGGGCTCACCATGAAGCGCAGGACTCTCGACTACACCCTCGCCACCATCGGCGCCGTCATGGCTGTCGTCCTCGGCATCGGCGGGGCGCTGCTCCTCTACGCCGCGAACTTCACCAACACCACGATCAGCGACCAGCTCTCGGCCCAGCACATCGCGTTCCCGTCGGCCGATCAGCTGCCGGTCGCCGAGTACGGCGAGACGGTCAACGGCTTCGCCGGCCAGGACGTCACCACCGGCGCGCAGGCC
>JAKOVT010000202.1 GCA_029781935.1 Actinomycetes bacterium
GGTGTCGGCCACCTGCTCGGGCTCTCCGGCCCGGTGCTGTCCGGCGTCTACGCCGGGTCGCTCACCAACACCCCCGCGCTGGCCGCGAGCCTGTCGCAGCTGAAGTCCGAGCTGCCCATCGTCGGGTACTCGGTCACCTATCTCGGCGGCGTCCTGGGCATGATGCTCGCCGCGTTCCTCGCCTCGCGGACCTCGGTGCCCACCGACGTGCCGGAGAAGACCGCGCCGCCGCCGAAGCTCGAGCGCGCCACCGTCCGCATCGAGCGCGACGGACTGCCGAGCATCGACGACCTCACCGAGCGCTACGGCGGGCACGTGAAGTTCTCCCGCCTCATGGTGGGCGACGAGCCCGGTCATCCCGGCCACCTCGACCTGCCGATGGGCGACTACGTCCCGCAGCGCGGCGACATCCTCACTGTCGTCGGCGAGGCCACGACGGTGCCCGACGTCATCGCCGACCTGGGCCACCGCTCCACCGTGCGCCTGGTCGCCGACCGCTCGGCGCTGGACTACCGCCGCATCGCGGTCTCGAACCGCACGATCGCGGGCCGCCATCTCGGCGACCTCGACCTGCCAGGGCAGTACGGCGTCACCGCCACCCGGGTGCGGCGCGGCGACGTCGACCTGCTGGCCACCGACGACCTCGTCCTCGCCCTCGGCGACCGGATACGCATCGTCGGGCCGCCCGAGCGGATCGCCGACACCGCCGAGCTGCTCGGCGACTCCGAGCGCGAGGCGACCGACATCAACCCGGTCGGCCTCTTCCTCGGCGTCGCGATCGGTCTGCTCGTCGGGCTGATCAGCGTGCCGCTGCCCGACGGCGGGTCGATCTCGCTGGGCATCGCGGGCGGCCCGCTGCTCGTCGGCCTCGTCGTCGGCCGGCTCCAGCGCACCGGTCCGGTGCTGTGGTCGTTGCCGTACTCGGTCTCGGCCACGCTGAGCCAGCTCGGGATGCTCATGTTCCTCGCGTACGCCGGCTCCAACGCGGGCGCCGCCTTCGTCGACGCGCTCACCGGCGACTACGGGCTCAAGCTGCTGCTGCTCGGTGCGATCGTCACGCTGCTCGTGGGCGCGGGCCTGCTGCTCACCCGCCGGCTCTCGCGCACCTTCGGCCCCACCCTCGCCGGCGTCATCTCCGGCACACAGACCCAGCCGGCGGTGCTCGCCTACTCCAACGACATCACCCATGCCGACCCGCGGGTGAACCTCGGCTACGCCCTCGTCTACCCGGTCGCGATGATCGTCAAGGTGGTCCTCGCGCCGCTCGTCGGCGGGCTGTAGCAGGCTGTCGGACATGACCGAGAACCCCGAGCCCGCCGCGCCCGACGCGGCGAGCCCCGCCGTCGGCTCCGCGCACCCTGACCCGGCTGCGCCGCAGGACGTCGCGGGCGAGTCCTCGACCGAACCGTCGGGGTTGGCCTGGGCGATCACCAGCCGGCTCAACCGGTTCACCCGGAAGTTCCTCGGCCCGGCGCAGGTGGGGGAGCGCGCCCCCGACACCCAGGTGCCGTCGACCCTGCCGGACACGCCGTGCGCCTCGTGCGGCAAGCCGCTGTCGCAGCACGAGCTCGTGCGCACCACCGACGCCAAGATGCGCCTCTACTGCCCGGACCCGCCGACCGCCTGACCGCGGCGTCGCGCCCTCCGGCCGCCCGGTCGTGGTGCGGTCCCGTACCTCCGCCGCTGCGGTCTTCCGCCACCGCTCCGTGGGAGGCAGGCTGGCGCCGTGACGTCGTGGGGGCCCCCGCGGGCGAGCATCGAGGCGGAGTGCGCGCGACGTGGGCGCGGCGCGGTCGTCGACGGCTGCCGTGCGCTCCTGCGCGGCGACGAGGTCGACCACCCGCTCGTGGTCGCGCTCGGCGGACCGGCGGCCTCGGCGCACGCGCCGGGCATGCCGCCCCGCGACGACGTCTACTGGCTGCGCGTCTGGGGTGCGCGGGGGCTCCTGTGGGCCTTCGAGCCCGAGGCCGTGCCCGAGCTGCGCCTGGCCGCGCACGACGAGCGCTGGCGCGTGCGCGAGATGGCGATGAAGGTCGTGGCCCGGCACCGCGTCGACGAGCTGCTCGACGAGGCGCTCGTCCTGCGCGAGGACGCCACACCGCGCGTCCGCGCCGCAGCTGCCCGCGCCCTCGCCGCCCTCACCGCCGCCCGGCCCTGATCTTGGTGCTGTGGCAGTACCCGGATCGCGGGGGTGGGCCCGGAATCGCGAGGGCATCTCCGGAATGGCGAGGGCAGCCCTGCCGAGGCCCTTCAGTCGCGTGCGATGGGGGCGGCGGTGCCGCCGGTGACGGCGAGCAGGTCCTCCGGCGAGAGCCCGAGGTCGAAGCCGCGGCGGCCGCCGCTGACGTAGACGACGTCGTAGAGGAGCGCCGTCTCGTCGAGCACCGTGCGCAGCGCCTTCTTCTGGCCGACCGGGCTGATGCCGCCGACGACGTACCCGGTGGTGCGCTCGGCGACCTTGGGGTCGGCCATGTCGGCGCGCTTGCCGCCCACGGCGACCGCGAGCGCCTTGAGGTCGAGCTTGCCGGCGACCGGGACGATGCCGACGACGAGCGCGCCGTCGACATCGGCGAGCAGCGTCTTGAACACCTGCTCGTGCGGCAGCCCGAGCACCTCCGCGGCCTCTAGGCCGTACGACGGCGCGGCAGGGTCGTGCTCGTAGAAGTGCGTCGTGAACGCGATGCCGGCCTCGGTCAGGGCGACCGTGGCCGGCGTACCGCCGGGGGAGGACCTCTTCGCCACGCGCGCATCCTCTCGCGCCCTCACCACCGCCGCCTCGCTGCCCTCTCTGTCGCTGAAGCACGCTCGTCGATGACAGTGGCAGACGCGAGGCGACCGGGGTGGGTCAGTTCAGGGCGCTGGGGGTGCGGGCGAGGTCGACCGCGGGCAGCGAGGGCAGCTCGCGCACGAGCCCTGTCTCGCGGCCGAGCAGCGCCATCTCGTGGCGCAGGCGCTCCAGGGTGCTTCCGGCCTCGAGGAGCGCCTGCCGCTCGCGCAGGTCGAGGACCATCGCGACGGCGACGAGGTAGGACAGCGTCCGCGCGTCGTCGGGCAGCGCGAGCATCTGCGCGGCCTCGACCGCGCCGGTGCGCGCGACGGCAGCGCGGTACTCGTCGAAGCGCCGGACGACCGCCTGCGACAGCGCCGCGACGTCGTCGGGCTCGCCGCCGTCGGGCTCGTCGAGCCACTCCACCTCGCCGCAGTGGTACGGCGTCCCGGTGTCGACGAGGCGGTGCAGCCGGAACCGCGCGTCGCCGTTGGTGACCAGGTCGCTGCGACCGTCCGGGTACGGCGTCACGGTGCGCATGAGCGCGAGCGTGCCGACGTCGTGCAGGGCCGTCACGCCGGACTCGCCGACCTCGTGCCCCTCGCGGATCGCGACGACGCCGAACCCGCGCTCCTCGTCGGGACGCTCCTGCAGGTCGGCGACGAGACGGCGGTAACGCGGCTCGAAGACGTGCAGGGGGAGGACGAGGCCGGGCACGAGGACGGTCCCGAGCGGGAACAGAGGGATCACCGCCCGGGCCCCTGCCTGGCGCCCCGTCACGCGCCCCAGGGTGTCGTACGCCGCCCGGCTGCGCACCCCGACCGCCATGGCCGGGCGCGGGCGGGGGTGTCCGCCTGCCGGACCGCAGCGGCTACCGGTTCGGCCGCGGGGCCGTCGCGTCCCTAGACTCGGGGCATGATCCGGCGCCTGGACCTGCGCGGGTCGCACGCCGACCCCCGAGACGTGCTGCCGCGCGCCGCCGTCGACGTCGAGAGCGTGCTCGAGACGGTGCGGCCCATCGTCGACGACGTCCGCGACCGCGGCGCCGAGGCCGTGCTCGAGTGGGGTGCGCGCCTCGACGGCGTACGACCCCCGTCGCTGCGGGTGCCCCAGGAGGC
>JAKOVT010000209.1 GCA_029781935.1 Actinomycetes bacterium
GCCTCGAGCGTGCGATGGCCGTCGTCGCCCTGGGCCGCCTCCGTCGCGCGGACGTATCGGGACAAGGCGCACGCTCCGTCGTCGCAGGGGCAGGCCGACGGGTCGCAGTCGGCCGGGTCGGCCAGGTGCGAGGCCTCGCGCGGCGTCCCCGTGGAGGAGCGCCCGCGCCGGGCTGCCGTGGCCATGGGCTCGAGTGTAGGAGAGATCGTTCGGATATAGACGATCACGCGGGCGGAGCGACCGCCACCTGATCGAGGAAGCGGCCCACGAGGGCGCGGCTGCGCGCGGCAGCCGCCTCGGCGTCGCGATGCGTCCGCTCGAGCAGCGCGTCGGCGTCGATGCCGTGCTCGTCGAGGTAGCTGCGACCGCCGTTGTCGTACCACCCCTGCAGCTGCTCCGCGGTGAGCTCGGGGTGGAACTGGACGCCGAGCGAGCGTCCGAGCACGAACGCCTGCGACGGCGCGAGTGCTGTGCGCGCGATCGTGCGGGCGCCGGGAGGCGGCGTCCACCGGTCGTGGTGCCACTGGAACCACGGTCCCGGCTCGACCAGGGTCGGCTCGTCGACCTCGAGCTCGTACCAGCCGATCTCGGCGCCAGGGGCGCGCTCGACCGAGCCGCCGAGCGCGGTTGCCAGGGCCTGGCCGCCGAAGCAGATGCCCAGGATCGGTACGCCGGCGTCGTGCGCCCGGCGCAGCAGCCCGATCTCCTCGAGCACCCAGGCACCGATCGTGGCCTCGTCGTACACCGACCACGGAGCGCCCATGGGGACGATCGCGTCGTAGCCGAGCGGGTCCGGGAACTCGACGTCGACGCCCGGCTCGTGGAAGGAGTGCTCGGGTACGACGAGGAACTCCTCGACGTCGTAGCCGCGATCGGTGAACGCCTCGCCGACCGGTCCGACGGGCGAGACGTGGTCCTGCTGGATGAAGAGAGCGCGCACCCTGCGTCCTTTCGTTCGGGCCCGAACATACGGCCGGGCACGAGCCGTGCGCAACGATGCCGGGACGGAGAAATCGGCCCGCGAAACCCTTCCCCCGGGCGGGCCTCACGCACTATCGTCCGTTCATCGTTCGGTTCCGAACGACCTGACTCGCGAGGAAGGCACGAGCGTGGGCAACCCCGTCGACAAGGAGCAGGTCGCGCAGGTCATCGAGGACCTCCGCGCGCGTGGCATCGACGTCATCCGGGTGTCCTACCCGGACCTCATCGGCACCGATCGCGGCCGCGACGTGCTCATCGACGAGCTGCCCACCGCCATGGGCCACGGCATCGCGTTCTGCCGCGCGGTGTTCCACACCAGCCCGCGGGGCGACGTCGTGCCCGTGCAGGGCGGCCTCGAGGACGGCCTGCCCGACATCAAGGTGGTCCCCGACCTCTCGACCCTCACCGACCTGCCGTGGGAGCCGGGTGCGGCCTGGTGCCTTGGCGAGACGTTCGCGCAGGACGGCTCCCCCGCTCCCGAGTCCCCTCGTGAAGTCGCCCGCAGCGTCGCCGCGAAGCTGGGCGAGCTCGGCGTCGGCGCGGTCATCGGCCCGGAGCTCGAGTTCTACGTCATGGAGCCCGACCCCACCTGCGACCGCGGCTGGAAGCGCTACGCCGACGAGCCCGGAAACGTCTACGTCGTGGGGCGCAAGGGAGACCCGAAGGGGATCGCGCTGTCGATGTTGCGCCACATGCGCGATGCCCACCTGCAGGTGACGGCCGCGAACCACGAGTTCAGCGCCGGGCAGTTCGAGATCAACCTCAACCACTCCGAGCTCGTCGACGCGGCCGACCGCGCCTTCCGGATGAAGTCGGCCGTGCAGGAGATCGCGCGCCACGAGGGCATGCTGGCCACCTTCATGGCCAAGCCGTTCAACGACGAGGGCGGCAGCGGCTTCCACCTCCACGTGTCCCTGGTCGACGAGTCGGGCGAGAACGTCTTCGGCGACCCCGAGGGCGCCGACGGCCTCTCCGCGCGCGGTCGGCAGGCGATCGCCGGCGTCCTCAAGCACGCGGCCGGGCTCGCCGCGCTGCTCAACCCGACGCTCAACTCCTACAAGCGGTTCGGCCCCGACACGCTCGCCCCGTGGCTCATCGACTGGGGCCTCGACAACCGCAGCGCGATGGTGCGCATCCCCCCGGAGCGCGGCAGCGCGGCCCGCATGGAGGTGCGCCTCGGCGACGCCACGGCGAACCCCTACCTCGCGATGGCCGCCATCGGCGCCGCTATCTACCTCGGTCTGCGCGACGGACTGGAGCCGCCTGCTCCGCTCGAGGGCTACGGCTACGACCCGGAGAGCGCGCCGATGCTGCCGCAGAACCTCGGCGAGGCCCTCGACGCGCTCCAGGCCGACAAGGAGCTCACCGAGGTGCTCGGCGAGTACTTCGTCACCTCGTTCATCACGTACAAGCGCAACGAGATCGAGCGCTTCTCCCGCCTACGTGACCGACTGGGAGTTCCTGGAGTACGCCTACCACCTGTAGCGCGCGACGAAGGGGGCCGAGCGCGCCGCTCGGCCCCCTTCGTGCTGCTCGGTGTCAGCCGGCCTCGTCTGCGATCCGCTCGGCCTTGCGCACGAGCTCGCGGCAGAGGTCCTCGACCTGGTCCGCGGAGTCGACGAACATCGCCGGCTTGAAGCAGATCGTGCGGAAGCCCTGCGCGAGCTGGCGCGGCAGGTCCTCCAGGGCCTCGTCGAGGCTCGCGACGTCGTCGACGCCGGTGAACCGCCCACGGATCCCGCCGACCATCTCGAGCTCACCGATGTCTCGTCCGTGCTCGCGCATCACGTCGGCCAGCAGCCCGAGGTCGTCATCGGTGAGCGGCCCGAACGGATTGAGCCCCTTGCCGTAGCGGGCGAGGCGGCGGGCCAGGGGCGGGTGCATGCCCTGCCCACCGAACCACAGCGGCGGACCATCCGGCGTCGCCGCGCCGGGATCGAGCCATACGTCGGTGAACGGGAACCGCGGACCCTCGTGGCTGATGGGGTACGGGCCCCACGACTTCGCCAGCACCTCGAGCTGCTCGTCGAGGATCTTGCCGCGCTCGCCGAACGGGACGCCGAGGGCGTCGTACTCGTCCTTCGACCAGCTCACCGTCGGCAGCACGACGAGCCGGCCGCCCGAGAGCAGATCCAGGGTGCCGAGCTCCTTGGCGAGCAGCAGGGGGTGGCGCAGCGGCGCGATGATCGCGCCGGCCACGAGCCGCAGCGACGACGTCGCCTGCGCGATGGCGGACAGCAGCACGATGGAGTTCGGCCACGCGGTGCTGGGCGGCTGGTTGCCCGGCGCGGCGTAGTCGCGCGGGTTCGTCATCTCCCCCGCAGCGCC
>JAKOVT010000223.1 GCA_029781935.1 Actinomycetes bacterium
GCTCCGGCGGCGCCCGTCCCGGCTCCGGCCGTGCCCGAGGCCCCGGCGGCCTCGGCCGCCCCGGCTCCGGCAGCGCCGCGCGCCCCGCGTCCGGGCAACAACCCCTTCACCGACCGCAGCGCCGAGGCGCCGGCCCCGCGTCCGGCCGCCCCTGGTGCCGTGCCGGGCGCTCCGCGTCCGCCGCGGCCGGGCAACAACCCGTTCACCGACCGCTCGCAGGAGCGTCCGGCGGGCGGCGGCAGCGTGCCGGGCGCCCCGCGCCCCGCGCCGCGGCCCGGTGGCGTCCCCGGCGCCCCGCGCCCCAACCCGGGCATGATGCCCGGCCAGCGTCCCGGTCGTCCGGCCGGTCCCGGCGGCCCCGGCGGTCGTCCGGCCCCCGGCGGTCGTCCGGCTCCCGGCGGTCGTCCCGGCGGTGGCGGCGGCTTCGGCGGCCGTCCCGGCGGCGGTGGCGGTGCGCCCGGCGGCGGCGGTGGCTACGGCAACCGTCCCGGCGGCGGTGGCGGCGGCTTCGGCGGCCGTCCCGGCGCCGGTGGTCGTGGCACCACGGCCGGAGCGTTCGGCCGTCCCGGCGGCAAGCCGGCCCGCGGTCGCAAGAGCAAGCGTGCCAAGCGCCAGGAGTTCGACAACATGTCGGCTCCGTCCATGGGCGGCGAGATCCGTCCCATGGGCCAGGGCCAGGTCATCCGCCTGGCGCGCGGGTCGTCGCTCACCGACTTCAGCGAGAAGATCAACGTGCCGGCCGGTGTGCTGGTCACGGTGATGTTCAAGCTCGGCGAGATGGTCACGGCGACCCAGTCGCTGTCCGACGACACGCTGATGCTGCTCGGCACCGAGCTGAACTTCGACGTCCAGGTGATCAGTCCGGAGGACGAGGACCGCGAGCTGCTCGAGTCCTACGACCTCGAGTTCGGCGAGGACGAGGGCGACGAGTCCGACCTCATGCCGCGTCCGCCGGTGGTCACCGTCATGGGTCACGTCGACCACGGAAAGACCCGCCTGCTCGACGCCATCCGCAACACCAACGTGGTGGCGAAGGAGGCCGGCGGCATCACCCAGCACATCGGTGCCTACCAGGTCGTCACGCGCAAGGACACCGACGACCCTCGACCGATCACCTTCATCGACACCCCGGGTCACGAGGCGTTCACCGCCATGCGTGCCCGCGGTGCGCAGGTGACCGACATCGCGATCCTCGTGGTGGCGGCCGACGACGGCGTGAAGCCGCAGACGATCGAGGCGCTCAACCACGCCAAGGCGGCCGACGTGCCGATCGTGGTCGCGGTGAACAAGATCGACAAGGAGGGCGCCGACCCGGCCAAGGTCCGCGGCCAGCTCACCGAGTACGGCCTGGTGCCCGAGGAGTACGGCGGCGACACCATGTTCGTCGACGTCTCCGCGCGTGCGGGCACCGGCATCGACGACCTGCTCGAGGCCCTCATCCTCACCACCGATGCCGCCCTGGACCTGCGGGCCAACCCGCACCAGGACGCGCAGGGCGTGTCGATCGAGGCGCACCTCGACCGCGGTCGTGGCCCGGTGGCCACGGTGCTGGTCCAGCGCGGCACGCTGCACCCGGGCGACTCGATCGTCGTCGGCGACGCCTACGGGCGCGTGCGCGCGATGCTCGACGAGCACGGCGAGCCGCTGGAGGAGGCCGGGCCCTCGCGTCCGGTCCAGGTCCTCGGTCTCACGTCGGTCCCCGGCGCGGGCGACAACATGCTCGTGGTCGAGGACGACCGCACCGCCCGTCAGATCGCCCAGACCCGTGCGGCGCGCGAGCGCAACGCGGCGCTGGCGCAGGCGCGCGGCCGCCGCACCCTCGAGGACTTCCTCAAGTCCCTCGAGCGCGGCGAGGTCGAGGAGCTCAAGCTCATCCTCAAGGGCGACGTCTCCGGCTCCGTCGAGGCCCTCGAGTCCGCCCTCGTGGCGATCGAGGTCAGCGACGAGGTCAGCCTGCGCGTCATCGACCGCGGTGTCGGTGCGATCACGCAGAACGACGTCAACCTGGCCGTCGCGTCCGACGCCGTCATCATCGGCTTCAACGTCCGGCCGGCCGAGCGGGTGCAGGAGATCATCGACCGCGAGCGCGTCGACGTCCGCTACTACTCGGTGATCTACCAGGCCATCGACGAGGTCGAGGCGGCCCTCAAGGGCCTGCTCAAGCCGGAGTACGAGGAGGTGGCTCTCGGCACCGCCGAGATCCGCGAGGTCTACCGCTCGAGCAAGTTCGGCAACATCGCCGGCTCGCTCGTCCGGTCGGGCGTCATCCGCCGCAACGCCAAGGCGCGCCTCGTGCGCGACGGCGCGGTCGTGGCGGACAACCTCACCATCGAGTCGCTGCGACGGTTCAAGGACGACGCGACCGAGGTCCGCGAGGGCTTCGAGTGCGGTATCGGCCTCGGCTCGTTCAACGACATCAAGGTCGACGACGTCATCGAGACCTGGGAGATGCGCGAGAAGCCTCGCGTCTGATCCGCACCGCCGAGGAGGACGTCGTGTTCGTGGGCACCCTCGAGCTCGACGTCCTCCTCGGCGACGTACGTTCCCTGAAGGACAAGCGCGC
>JAKOVT010000237.1 GCA_029781935.1 Actinomycetes bacterium
GATGCTCAAGCTGCGCTGGATCGAGGTCCTCGACGACCTCGAGCGGGCGCACCGCACGGCCTGGCTCGCGCTCTTCGACGGCCGGCTCGCCGACCTGTCCGACGGCGTCCTCACCCTCGACTTCTCCGACGCGTCGAAGATGGCCGGAACGCACGGCTACGAGCGCGCGACCAAGCCGCACTTCGCGACCGAGCTGGCGTCGTCGATCCAGCGGGTGACCGGCCTCGACCTCGCGGTGCGGATCGTCGCCGACGTCGCTCCCTGAGGCGACGGTCGCGGTCTCAGCCGCGCAGCGCCGAGGCGAACACGCCCGGCAGCGCCTGCACCTTGTCGGTGGCGAGGAACGTCGCCAGCCGGCGGGCAGTCGTCTCCCCGGTCTTGTTGGTGATGAAGAAGGGCGGCTTCGGCGACATGTGCAGGTGACCCTTGAGCAGCGCCCGGTGCAGCGGTCGGAACGGCATCCGCGCCACGCTCTTCTGCGTGCCCTCGAGCAGGAACGTGTTGTGCACGGTCCCGATGCCGCTGCGCACGTCGTCGAGGGTGTCTCCGGGGAACGCGCCCCACGGCGTGTAGCCGAGCAGGAACGCGACAGCGCTCCAGATGTTCACGCCGACCGAGCCGAACCGCATGTCGGCGATGGCGCGATCCACCGCCGCGGCGTACTGCTTCTCCGTCTCGGGCGAGACGACGATCGTGGCACCGAGGTTGCCCGGCAGGACGTCGTTGGCGAAGTCGACCGCGTTGCGCAGGTAGTCCTCGACGGCGTCGCCAGGAAGCCGCACCACACCGAGCGCGCCCGCGAAGACCTCGTCGACGAGCAGGCTCTCGGCCTTCGTCGCGTCGAGGTCGGGGACGATGACGCACGAGGCCTCGAAGATCTCCGCGCTCTCGTGGCCCGCCGTGGCGGCGGCGACGGTCTCGTCGGACTTCGGGTAGTAGTTGCTCCGCGGCGGCACGGAGCGGATCACGTCGCGAATCCGGTCGAGCAGCGCGTCGGCGAGGTCCCAGCTCTCCGGAAGCACCAGCACCTGCGTCGCGATGCAGTTGTGGCCGGAGTTGTTGAGCTTGCTCGTGGCGATGTGCTCGGCCTGGTACTGCAGGTCGGCCTCCGACCAGTCGCCCGGGACGACGATGAGCGGCGAGATGCCGCCGAGCTCGCTCGTCATCGGCTTGGTGAGGATCGGCGTGCCGGCCTTCTTGTTCTTCTCGCCCTGCTCGCCCGGCCCCCACACGATCGCGTCGTGCGTGCTGGCGTGGCCGGTCATGTGCACGGCGTGGACGCCCTCGTGGTGGGCGAGGTAGGAACCGAGCGCCGCGCCGCCGTGGACGAAGCGCAGCCAGCCGGCGTCGACGAACTCCTGGAAGATCCGCGCGAAGTACGGCGAGAGGTAGTCGTTGACGGGGTTCATCTTCACGACCGCGACCGAGCCCTCGGTGTACAGGACGTGGAGGATGTCGAAGGTCGTGATGCTGCCGAGGTTGCCCGCGCCGAGCACGAGCCAGACGCCGGGCTCGGAGAAGCCGCGACCGCGGTACGCCGACGCCGCCGTGTCGACGGCCTTCGCCGGCGTGATCCCCGGCTGCATCCAGACCTCGGCCGAGTAGCCGGAGAGCAGGAGCTTGTCGACGGTGGTCGACGGGAACACCTTCACGACCGTCTGGCCGTCCGGGCGCGAGTAGGCGCGGTCGAGGGCCAGCGGCGGCTCGCCCTTCTCGATGCGGCGCAGCGTGAGCAGCAGGCTGTTGACGCCCTGCAGGAAGGCCCACTGCATCGACAGCCAGTCCTCGGCACCCCAGGTCGTGGTGGGGTCGATGCCCTTGGCGCGCTGGATCGCGGCGATCATCTCGTCGGACTCGGCGAGGATCCGCGGGCGCAGGCGGTCCAGCATCGCGATCTTCTCGGCGAGCGGCAGCGCCTGCCACGCGGGCTGGTTCGTCCCGAGGGTCTCGACGGTGGCGTCGAGCGCAGCGGTGTCGAGGTCGGAGTCGACGGACATGCGGTGGTCCCTCCCGTGGTGCGCCCCGGCGGGTGCTGGCCCCGACCTTAGGTCGTGGATCGGGGGCTCTCCACACCGCGTCCGCTGCGGCGCGCCAGCGGCCGCGGGTTGTCCGCGTCGTCGTGGCGGTCCCCGGCAACGTCGGCCGCGCGGCGCGGCTACTCCCCCGTCGCGCCGTCGATCGCCTGGCGCAGCAGGTCGGCGTGGCCGTTGTGGCGGGCGTACTCCTCGATGAGGTGGCACAGGATCCAGCGCAACGACACCCGCCCGCCCTCCTCCTCGCCCTGCGACAACGTCGCCAGCCCGTCCGGGCCGGCGAGGGCCTCGGCGACGACGCGCTCGGACACCGCGACCGACTCGTCGAGCACCGCGAACAGCTCCTCGGTCGTGCGCGACGCCGCGGCCGCGAACGACCAGGTGTCGTCGTCGGGATCCATCTCCCCGAGCCACGACGGGCGCGCCACCCCGCCGGCGAAGGTGAGGTTGAGCCACCCTGCCTCCACGACGGCGAGGTGCATGAGCAGCCCGCCGAGGGTCATGTCGGTCGGCGCGAGCGGGGCGGCCAGCTGGTCGGCCGACAGGCCCGAGCACTTCCACCGCAGCGTGTCGCGCTGGTAGTCCAGGAAGCCGAGCAGGGTCGCGGCCTCGCCGGCGGCGAACGGAGGTGCAGTGCGGCCTTCGGCGGTGTACGTCGTCATACGCCCGACCGTAGGCGCCACCACAGACCACCGGAACCCATCCGTCGCCGGCTCCGCCCGCACCCTGCCAGCCCGAGAGCGCGCGAAAGGCCGGTCGCTGACGCGACCGGCCTTTCGCGGTGTGTCGGGCTGACAGGATCCGTCGCTGCGCGGCGAAGGCCGCAGCCGGGCGCCTTCGGCGCGCTCGTGCGACCTGCGCGTCGGCTCCTCCCAAATCCTGCCAGCCCGAGAGCGCACGACGGCCGGTCGCTGACGCGCCCGGCCTTCGTGGTGTGTCGGGCTGACAGGATTTGAACCTGCGACCCCTTGACCCCCAGGGTCGTGCAGCGTGTCTCATGCGGTACCGCGAAGTCTCAGATTCCATTCCCTCCCAAGGGATTCCGTGTCATGCAGTGTCAGTCGGTGGCAGCCGCAGCGCGGCGTGTTGTCCCCCGCGTTGTCCCCATCGGCCGAAGGCTCGCGCCGAGCGCGTGCGACGCGGCGCGCTGCCCCTCCGCGACGGCTACGGCGTAGGTGTTCAGCAGCACCGCGGGGTCGTGGCCGAGCTGCGCGGCGACGTCGGCGACGCTCGCGGCACCGGAGGCGAGCAGGGTGCTCGCGGCGTAGTGCCGACCGGTGTGCGTCCCGGTGTCGGCCACTCCGGCGTCCTTCGCCCACCTCTGCCAGACGCGGGAGAGCGTGCGCGGCTCGACCAGGCGGCCGAGCTCGGTCGTGACGACCAGGCCGGTCGGCTCCCATGCCGACCCTGCGACGAGCTGCTCGGCCGTCTGGCGCTTCTTGTGAGCCTTGAGCGCCTGGACAACCACGGGCGGCACGGGGACGTTCCTGCGGCCCCTACGCGTCTTGGTCGCCCCGCGCTGCAGGCCGGCGCTCGAGCGGGTCACGTTGCCCGAGACGGCCAGCGTGCCGGCCTTGAGGTCGACCTCGGACCAGCGCAGCGCGAGGACCTCGCCGCGGCGCAGGCCGCATCCGAACGCGAGCCACGCCGCGACCTCGTAGCGGTGCCCACGGGCCTGCTCGAGGACGGCCTGGGCGTCGTGCGTGCTGACCTCGCGGTTGCGCGCCTCCGGTGCCGGCGGCCGCGGGACCTGGCGCGCGACGTTCACGCCGACCAGGCCGGCGTCGACGGCGTAGTCGAGCACCTTCACCAGCGCGGCGTAGGTGGCCCGGCGTACCGACGGGGACGCCCCCGGGAGACGCAGCGCCGTGGCCGCGGTGCGTTTGTCGAGCCGGTCGAGCCTGACGTCGTGGAGCTGCGTCAGGTGCGCGCGGATGAGGGTGGCGTACTGGTCGCGCGTCGTCGGCCGCAGCCCGACCGACGACGGGTCGAGGGAGCACCACTCGGCGTACAGCTCGCCGAACGTTTCGCGCGCCGGCCGCTCCCCCACGATCGCCGCGCGCGCCTCGGCCTGCGCCTGCGCGTCGTCCTTGGTCGCGCCGTATCCGTCGACCCGTTGGCCGTTCACCAGGATCCGGTAGCGCCAGCGCTTCCCCGGCCGGCGCTCGAACGTGCCTTCGCCGTTCCTGCGCTTGCTCATGACTCCGCCTTCCGTCGCGCGCGGCGCTCGCGTTCGGCCTGCGCCTTGGCGCAGAGGTTGGAGCAGTACTTCACGCCCCGCTCACGGGGCCCGTAGCCGTTGCGCCCGCGACGCGCCGAGCGCTGGCGAGTGAACGGTCGGCGGCACGTGATGTTGGCGCAGTGCTGCACCGCCACTCCGTCAGTGGCCAGCATCGCGAGTTGGCGCACGGCCACCTCGTACAGGCAGGGCTCTCGGGCGAGATAGCCGCGCCGTTCCCAACCCGCGTCGTCGACGACGATGTGCATCTGGAAGCGGGAAAGGCCGGCGTTCATGTAGTCGACCCACCAGCCCAGCGCCAGCGACGCGGAGTGCGGGGTGTTGAACCCCTCCGTGGCCCAGGCTTCGCGGACGTCGTCATCGGTCACAGACGCCAGCCAGAACCTTGACAGTGCCCGCAGGCAGTGCAGGTGGTGCAGCTCGGTCGCCAGGACCCATCCCGAACGATCGTGGGTCCGCAGATTCCCTCGCTCCCGAGGATCGGGCGGCAGCAGGTCTAGGGCGGAACCGCCGGGTGGCGTCAGCGGGCCCCACGCCTGGACGAAGGCCAGCACCCCATCCTCTGACGTCTCGGCTTCTAGCACCTCGCGCAGCACGAAGTCGTCAGGAAGGTCGACGAGCTCGCCGCTGCCCATCCACTCGAGACCCGCGTCCGCGGGCCGAAGGTCCCACCGGCGAACGGACGGCAGGGCGCCGGCATCCGCGGGCCACAGAGTGACCGTGGGACCAAAGGTGGGGGGTTTCGTACCTGGCATGCGGCCAGCATGCCGTGGGACGGTCGTTGTGTCAATACGACCCACGACGTTTCTAGGAGGTTCCCGCCGTGGCTACAGCCCCAGTCATCCGGCGAGACGGTGCCCTGGTCGAGCCTCGTCGCGCCTACCGCCCCGAGGAGGTCGGCGAGCTTCTCGGCCTGTCCCGCTCGACCGTGTTCCGCCTGCTCGCCTCCGGAGACCTCGGCTCCATCAAGGTCGGCGCAGCCCGACGGGTCACCGTCGAGCAGCTCGACGCCTACCTGGCGGCCCAGTGAACGCCGAACGCCGCCCCGGTGAGAGGGCGGCGTCCGAAGCGGCTGGCGGGCCTGGGACCACGGTACGGCACCCCGCCGACCGTCGGCCGCTGCGACTCGGATGCCCGGCCGGCTGCGGCCCGGTGCACGAGTGCGGCGTCGGCGAGCCCGTGGCTGACCCGCCCTGCGCTCTCGTGTGCCTGAGCGTCGGCATCCCCGAGCTGCGCCGTCGTGGCGAGACGCACGGCGGCTGCGGGTGCGTCCGGGAGGCGTCGTGACGCGACCGCCTCTGCTCGCGTGGCAGGACCACGTCTGCGGCCTGGCCTACGCCGGCCGCCACCCGTTCGACGGCGCCAAGCACCAGACGCGGCTGCTCGCCTTCTCCATCGCGTTCTCGAGCACCTGCAAAGGGCTGACGGGTCGCGACTGCTGGGTGCCGCCGTCGCTGCTCGAGCGCGTCCCGCGACGTACCGCCTCGCGCTACCTCTCGGTGCTGCGCGACGCCGGCCTCGTCGAGCTGCGCGCGGCGGCCGCTCCCGGTCAGGCGGCCCGCTACGACCTCGTCGTCCCCGACAACGCTGGCCAGCATCCCGCACGCAACTGGCGCGCGTCTGCTGTGCACCAACTGGCCAACGTTCGTGCTCAGGACGAGTCCGCAGCCGGCGCCGTCGCACGCACAACGCTGGCCAGTTCCACGCTCAGAAGTGCTACCGGAGGTCAATGTCCTCCGCGTGCGCTCTACCTCGTGAGCGCAGCATGACCCTGCCGCCCCGTCCCGTCGTCGCCGTCAAGGTCACCGGCGCGCTCGCCCGCTGCGTCGTCGTCGACAACGGCGCGGCGTACAGCACCACCGACCTCGTCGACCTGGCGCGCGCCGCCGGCCTCGAGCCGCGCCAGACCCGCGGTGCCGTGCTGCTCCCCGCCCGCTCGCTGCCGACGCTCGAGGCGGCCGCGATGGTCCGGCGCGTGATCGTCCAGCTCAGGAAGAGCGCGACGACGGAGGACGCCCCGACCTTCCAGCCGACCACGCGCGTCGGCATCGACGTCGAGCCGCTGCACGCCTGCGCACACGACCACTGCCGCGTGCCCGGCTGCCGCTACGAGAGGACCGCCTCGTGACCTACCCGCGCTGCGAGCACTGCGGTCGCGTCGACGCACCCTGGTCCCGCGGCCACTCGCCCAAGTGCCCCGAGTACGACAGCCCCGAACCGGTGCAGACTTGCGCCGTGTGCGGCGGCCCGGCCCGCGTGCGCGACGTCGCACCGCTCGAGGCCGTCGTCACCTGGGAGTGCCGGCGCTGCTCGCTCACCTGGACCGCCGACGTGCTCCTCGTCGAGGAGCTGCGCTGGGACACCGACGACGAACCCGACGACCTCAGGAGCGCCCGATGACCCGCCGACTTTTCCGCAGCCGCGTGAGCGGCGCTTGGCGCGGGAGTAGGACGCGGAGGAGCCGAAGCCGACGGCGGGCGCGATCACGTCCCGGGAGTCGTATTTCGACTTCCCGTTCGCGGGAACGGGAAGTGCCTTGCCGAGGTCCGAGCGAGTGCCCTGGCGCTCCTTGGCCTTGGGGCGCTCGAGCTCCTCGAGCGCCCGCCCGAGCAGCACGCGCTCCGAGGGCGTCATCTCCTTGCGACAGACGTTCTCGTCGCGCTCCGCGATCAGCAGGTCGACGGCCTCGGTCAGGCGCCCGGCGACACGGACCGGGACGACGTCCCCGACTTTTCCGCAGCCGCGTGAGCGGCGACCGCGGGCCTGCCGAAATTCACGCGACCGCCACGGCATTGCGCGCCGCGAAACCCGGCTCACCGGATGGTGCCGCGTGAGCGCCGACCTGGTCCGCGCGCTCGAGGCGCTGTCGCGCACCGAGCGGCACGCGTTCACGGCTGGTGTCGCGCAGCTGCGGGACGAGGACGTCGACGCCGGCCGGCCTGATCGGGCCGCGGTGTGGGCGGCGCTGGTGGACGTCGCGCACGAGGTCAGCGTGCGCGAGCGGCTGGCGTTCGACGCGGTCGAGGACGACTTCTGGCGCGTCGACGACGGCGGTGTCTGATGTGCGCCGTAGACTCGTCGTCGAGCTCGGTTCTGCGCGCTGCACCTGGTCGACAACCGGTGCGGACGGTGGGGCCTGGTGGATCGTCCGGGCGGCTTGCGCGACACGCGGCAGCCCGCAGGAAGGCTCGAGGCGCTGGTCACCTGCGCGACACGCGGTGGCCGTCGAGGCAGGCGCTTCGCCCGACTGAGAGCGACGGACCGCGGGTTCACCCCTTCACACATGCCTCAGCCCTTCGTGCGCGTTCGCGCCGGGGGCGGAATCGGAGCCACATCATGAGCATCGTCGACACCTTCGTCGAGCAGCGGATGCGGACGTGGGAGAAGGCCAAGAGCCTCCTCGACCACGCCGAGTCCCAGAAGCGCGACCTCACCGCGGAGGAGTCTCGTCAGTACGACGAGATGATCGCGGACATGGAGACCCTGCGGGGTCGGATCGACAGCGCCCGCACGGCGGAGTCCGAGACCCTCGACGCCGAGCGACGGTCCTTCGAGCTCCTCGGCCCGAACGGGTCGACCACGCACCGCAGCGACCAGGCGTTCGTCGACGAGATCCGCGCCTCGGTCACGGCGAATGACCGGCGCCCGATCGAGGTCGGCCCCGTGCACCGCCGGTCCGGGTACCAGCCTGGCGTCGAGCGGCGAGCCCTCTCGACGGCATCCGGGTCCGGCCTTCAGTCGACGTCGTTCTACGACCAGGTGATCCTGCACATGGTGGACAGCGCGGCCGTCCTGGCGGCCGGCGCGACGGTCCTGCAGACGGAGAACGGCAACCCGCTGAAGGTGCCCAAGACGACCGCGTTCTCGACCGCCGCGATCGTCTCCGAGGGCGGCGCGATCGGCTCGTCGGACCCGACCCTGGGCTCGGCATCGTTCGGTGCCTACAAGTACGGGTTCCTGGTCACCGCGTCGACCGAGCTCCTCGAGGACGCGTCGTTCGACGTCGCCGGCATGCTGGCCGCTCAGGCCGGCATCGCGATCGGGAACGCGTTCGGTGCGCACGCGATCACCGGCACCGGCACCGGCCAGCCGACCGGCGCGGTTACCGCCGCGACCCTCGGTGTCACTGGCGGCACGGGCGTCGCGGGTGCGTTCACAGGCGACAACCTGATCGACCTGTACCACTCGCTGGCCGAGCCCTACTCGCGGTCGAAGTCCGCGGGCTGGCTCATGCGGAACAACACCCTGGGCGCGGTCCGCAAGCTGAAGGACTCGCAGAACCGGTACCTGTTCGACGCGGCGATCCCCGACGGCATCGTGGGCGCCTCGGGCACCCTGCTCGGACGGCCGGTGTTCGCGGACCCGACGGTCGCTGCGGTCGCCCTGTCGGCGAAGTCGGTCCTGTTCGGCGACTGGTCAAAGTACTGGGTGCGCCTCGCTGGCCCGCTGCGGTTCGAGCGGTCGGACGAGTACGCGTTCGGGAACGACCAGACGACGTTCCGCTGCCTGGCCCGCATCGACGGCACCCTGCTCGACACCACCGGCGCGATCAAGTACTTCGCCGGCGCCGGCACCTGATCGTCCCTCGCCCCGGCCCGGGTTCTCGTTGCTGTCACCCGAGCCGGGGCAGGGACAGGTCGGGGTGCGGGCGCGCCGGGTCACCGTGTCGCCGGTGCCTTGTCGCTGCGCCCGCACCCCGAGCACCCCACTCACGGAAGGCAACCGCCATGGATGTTCGTCTCCGCCTCCAGCTCACCGGCACCCGCGACGGGCAGCCCTGGCCCCCGCCCGGCACCCTCGTCGACCTCCCCGACCAGGAGGCCGAGGATCTCATCGCGGCGGGCCTTGCCACCGACCCTGACGACGTCGACGAGGACCAGGACGACGACGAGCTCGAGGACGACGACGAGGGCCGCGCGCTCGAGGAGCTCGGCGCCTTTTAGCCCACGCACGCGCCGTGACCAGGCCGTCGGCGGCCTGCTTGACCGTCGTGCGCCAGGACGTGAGGCGTTCCGCTTCGCCGTCCGTCAGCTTCAGCAACGGTTGGAAGTTGACCACCATGCGCCCGACCTCGACCGAGATCTCCTCGTTCTGGCGACATCCGTTCCGTGGCCCGCCAGGTGTCGGCCTGCTGGGCAGCCTTCGAGGCGCTGCCGCCAGCCCTCAAGGTCCTTCCGGACCCACCCCTACCCGAGACGCGCGAGGACCCCGCCACAGACTCGTGACGGGGTCCTCGTCGCCCGGGGTCGGCCCCGCCGCGACGGGGGAGACGCAGCAGGGCCGACGTTCGAGGCTACTCGACCGCGTCGAGCAGCTCCGAGATCCCCAGGAACACAAGGCGCGCCTCGGGGATCGTCAGCTCGAGCATGGTCGAGTCGTTGAGCATGAGCACCATGCGGGGGTCGCTCTCCCGCCAGCGCTGCGTGACGTAGATCCGCAGGTCGTTCTCGAGCCACTCGAAGCCCCCGCCGCGGGGGTGCTCCCACGCGCGCGGCTTCATCACCTCGAGCGGGTCGATCACTGCGGCGTACTCGCTGTAGTGCACCCGGTCGTCGGGGTGCTGCCAGGCCGGGTCGTCCCGGTGCTGGCGCTTGCCCGCCTCGGTGCACCACGAGGGGCAGGGACCGTAGCTGCGCCCCTCGTCCTCGGCGGCCGTCTCCCTCACCCCCGGTCGCGCGACCGGAACGTTCTTCGTCGTCGTCATGACTGCACCCCCGGCACGGTCGTCAGTACCTCGGCCGCCCGGGCGACCATCGCCGCGAGGTCGCGGAACTGGTCCACCTCGAGCGTGCTGTCGCGACGCGCACCCCCGATCTGGAACTCGACGGCGTTGCCGGCCATGTTGATGTTGACCTCGGGCGGCACGTCGTAGCCCAGCATCAGGCGGGACACCTCGCTCAGGACCAGGCGGACGTCGGTGTCCTCGTCGATGGATGCCAGCACGCGTGTGTGCCAGATGTCGTCGAGGGTCCTGACCTCCCGACTGTGGTCTGCGGTGCACCAGTCGGGGCAGTCGAGGCGGATCGGGATGCTCACTGTCCGGCCCTCGCTGGTCGGTACGGTGTTCGTGGTCATGCGGAACTCACCTTTCCGTGTGTCCTGGCCCGCCTGGGATTCGTGCCCGGGCGGGCCGCCTTGCGTTGGTGCGGGAAGCCGTCCCGCGGCGGATGGTGCCGCGAGTCCCGTTGTCCCCCTGCGTTGTCCCCAGACGCAGCAGAGGCGGCACCCGCTCTCGCGTGTACCGCCTCTGACCTGCTGCGATTTCTGTCGGGCTGACAGGATTTGAACCTGCGACCCCTTGACCCCCAGTCAAGTGCGCTACCAAGCTGCGCCACAGCCCGAGTGGTGCCTCCGCGCGGTCGCCCGAGCGGCTCCGGAAGATTACCCCACCGGCGCGGTGAGACCGAAAACGACTCCTCGCCGCGGCTCACCCGCCCGGCTCGACGTCGGGCGCGCCGTAACCGCCCCCGGCCGAACTCGTGAACGACACCGTGTCGCCTCGGCGGTAGCGCAGATAGCCCTTGCCGGGGATCGTCGTGAACTCGGTCTCCCCGGCCCGCCGCAGTCGCACGACGGCGGCCGCACCCGGGAGCCCCCCGTCGCGGCCCTTGGCCGCGAACTCCGGGCGTGTCTGCTCGACGTAGTGGGTGCCGTCGCCGTGGTCGGCGAGCAGCGTGATGTCGCGACGCAGCGCCATACCCCCGCGGTGCCGTCCCGCGCCGCCGGACCCCTCGACGAGCTCGGTGCGCTCGACTCGCCAGGGGTACTCGAGCTCGGCGATCTCGGTCGGCAGGATGGCGCAGTTGCTCGTGTAGGTGTCGAGCGCGTGCTCGCCGTCGGCGTCGCGTCGGGCCCCTGTGCCGCCGCCGAGGATGTCGGCCAGGATCGTCTCCTTGCCCCAGCGCTGATCCCACGCCCGCAGCGTCCACGCCGGGAACGAGACGTGCGATCCGGCGATGGCCCGCTCGGGCAGGAGCTCGCCGAGGGCCTCGACCATGAGGTCGGCGATGCGCTGCACGGCGAGGTGCCGTGCCGACAGCGGTGCCGGGTGCAACGGGTTGACCAGGCTGCCCTCCGGGGCGATCACGTCGACGAGACGCGTGAGCCCGTCGTTCTGCCGCACTCCGGAGTCGCCGGCGAAGCAGCGCACAGCGAAGTAGACGCCGGCGTGCGTGCTCGCGATCGGTACGTTCAGGCCGGTGGGCACCTGGTCGGCCGTGCCTGTGAAGTCGACCACCAGCCGTGCCGCGGAGGCCCTCACGGTGACGGCGATGCGGGTGGGCGCAGCGCCGTCGATGCCGCCGTCCATGAAGCCCTCGACCGACGCGGCGCGGTCGGGCCACGAGCTGAAGAGGGCCGCGGCCCGGCGCTCGGTGTCGTCGAGCAGCAGCTCCATAGCCTCGACCACAGTGGCGCGGCCGTGGCGGGCGCACAGCTCCTGGATGCGCTCGATGCCGCGCTTGCAGGCGGCGAGCTGCGCTCCGATATCACCCATGGTCGAGTGCGGGTCGCGCACGTTGGCAGCGATCATCGATGCGACCGCCTCGTTGCGGCGACCGCCGTCGACGTACTTGATCGCCGGGAAGATCACGCCCTCCTGGTAGATCTCGGTCGTGAGGGGGCTCTCGGTGCCGGGGTAGGTCCCGCCGACGTCGATGTGGTGGGCGATCGAACCGGCGTAGGCGACCAGTGCGCCGTCGACGTAGACGGGCATGAAGATCTGCAGATCGTTGGTGTGCGTCCCGCCCAGGTAGGGGTTGTTGGTCAGGACGGCGTCGCCCTCGGCGAGAGCTCCGTGTGCGTCGAGCGCCGCGCCGAGGGCGAACTGCATGAGACCGAGCTGCGCCGGGATCTGCTCGCTGTGCGCGACCATGCGCCCCTGCGAGTCGAACAGGCCGCAGCAGAAGTCCAGCATCTCGCGGATGATCGGCGAGAACGACGAGCGGTACTCGACGACGGCCATCTCCTCGCTGATCGCGAAGAGCGCGTTGCCGAGGATCTCCTGGGTGACGGCGTCCACCTCAGCCCTCCCCTCTCTCGAGCAGCAGCGACCCGGCGGCGACGCGGCGAGCGGTCCAGCCCGGGAAGAGCAGCGTGGTGGTGTCCTCCTGCTCGATGAGCGCAGGTCCGTGCACCCGTTCCGCACCGATCCCGGTCCGGTCGAGCACGACGGCCTCCCGCCACTCCCCCCGCATCCACACCCTGCGCCGGCCCATCGGCGTCGACAGCGGCAGGTCCGGCGCATGCACGTCGATCGGCACCTCCGGGGCCGTGGCGACCACGCGGACCGCGACCAGCTCCATCGGCGTGCCGTCCAGCACGTAGTCGTACGCCGCGCGGTGCGCCGCCACGAAGGCCCGCTCGGCTGTCGTCACGGCGTGCTCCCCCACCCGGCCGTCGTCGTCGACGGGCAGCGGGACGGTGAGGCTGTAGGCCTGCCCGCTGTAGCGGAGATCGGCTGCGAACGAGAGCGTGCCGCTGCCCGCGTGACCGCTCTGGTCGAGCAGCGCGCGGGCCCTGGCAGCGAGAGCGTCGACCTGCTCCTGCAGCTCGGCCCGCACGATGCGGTCGGTGCCTCGGACCCAGCTGCGTCCCAGGTCGTGGCGGACGTCGGTGAGCAGCAGCCCGAGCGCCGCTGTCACGCCGGGGTACAGCGGTACGAGCACGGAGGTCATGTCGAGCTCCTCGGCCAGCGAGCACCCGTGCATCGGACCGGCACCCCCGAGCGCGACCAGGGTCATCGAGCGCGGATCGATCCCGCGCGCGACCGAGATGACGCGCAGCGCCGAGGCCATGTTCGCGTCGGCCACGCGGATGATGGCGGCGGCGGCGTCCTCGACGCCCGCGGCCATCGCATCCGCCACGTGGGTGCGCACGGCCGACTCGGCGAGGCCAGGGTCGAGCTTGAGGTCGCCGCCCAGCGTGCGCTGCGCGGTGAGCGTCCCGAGGACGACGTGCGCGTCGGTCACCGTCGGCAGCTCGCCGCCCCGTCCGTACGCCGCCGGACCAGGGACGGCGCCAGCACTGTCGGGGCCCACGCGCAGCGCACCGAACGCGTCGACGTGCGCGAGCGAGCCGCCGCCGGCGCCGATGCACAGGACGTCGACCTGCGGCAGGTTCACGCGGTGCCCCGACTGCTCGCCGATCCAGCGCACCTGCGGCTCGCCGTCCCGCACGACGGCGAGGTCGGCCGTGGTCCCGCCCATGTCGAACGTAAGCAGGTCGCGAAGGCCCGCAGCCGCAGCCAGTCGAGCAGCACCGACGACGCCTGCCGCAGGGCCGGACGTCACCAAGGACACGGGGAGGTCGGCGGCGGTGCGCGCCGCAGCGAGCCCGCCGTTGGAGCGCATGAGGTGCAGCGGCACACGGACTCCGCGCCGGGCGACCGCGTCGGCGAGCCGGGCCACGTACCCGCCGACCAGGGGCAGCAGAGCGGCGTTCACGGCCGTCGTGCTGGCCCGCAGGAACTCCCGGATCTCGGGGGCCACGTCGCTGGAGATCGTGACCGGCACGCCGGGCAGCTCCCGCCGCAGGATCTCGGCCACCCGCTGCTCGTGGTCGGCGTTGAGGAACGAGAACAGCAGGACCACCGCCACCGACTCCACGCCGGCCGCACGCAGCTGCTCCGCTGCCGCGACCACGGAGGCTTCGTCCAGCGGTTCGAGCTCCTGGCCCTCCGGGCCGATCCGGCCGACGACCTCCGTGCAGCGCTCGCGCGGGACGACCGGTCGGGGCTCCGGCGTCCAGAGGTCGTAGACGTGCCGGCGCTGCTGCGTGCCGATCGCGAGCACATCGCGGAAGCCGCGGTTGGTCACCAGTCCGGCCCGCGCCAGCGTGTCCTGCACCAGCGCATTGGTCGCAACGGTCGTCCCGTGGGCCAGGAAGTCGATGTGCGACGCCGGCAGGCCCGAGCGCGACTCGAGCACCGACAGGCTCTCGAGGAAGCCGACCGAGACGTCGTCCGGGGTGGAGGGAACCTTGGCGATGTGCAGGCTCCCGCCACGGTCGACCACGACCGCATCCGTGAAGGTGCCGCCGACGTCGATCCCCACGCGTACGTGCGGCTCTGCACTGCGGTCCGGCACGGCTGCCTCCTGCTCGGTCGTCCCACGGGACGGGTCCGTGTCTCGGATCCCGGCACCCCAGGGGACAGATCCCGGGGCGACCGTTACATTCCAGCCGAGCACGAGCGACTCGTCATGCGTCATACGACGGACACTCCGGGAGGCGAGTGCGGTGGCACCGGCGACGACGCCCCGGCCGGCCCGTGAGGTGCTGGTCGACGCGGACGGCACGGTCAGGGGCGCCTCGCGCACCGTGGCCGCGCTCCCTGTCGGCATCGCTCCCTACGTCGTGGGATTCCTGACCACCCGGCACCGGCACGTGTCGTTCCTCTGGCGCGTCGACGAACGCTCCTGGGTGACGGTGCGCCTCGAGCGCCAGCCGTCCGTGGACGGGAGGGTCGAGGCGGCGCGGGTGCGGTGGACCCCGACCGAGCTGCCCGAGGGCCTCACGGCGCGCGAAATCGACGTCCTCACGCTCGTCTGCCTCGGTCTCACCAACCAACAGGTGGCCTCCCGGCTGGGCACGAGCGCGCGCACCGTCTCGACGCAGGTCGAGCGGCTGCTCACCAAGCTCGAGCAGTCCGGCCGCGCCGGCCTTGCTGCGCTCACCGTGGAGAGCGAGCTGCTCCGGCTGCCGATCCCCGGCGGCGTCGGCCTCGAGAGCGGCCTGGCGATCGTCGACGTGCAGCGCGCGGTGTCGCAGCCGAGCGAGGAGCGTCGGCCGGCGCGCCGCACGCCGGCGCGGCTCGCGCCGCTGCACATCGGGTCCGTGCTGCCGCTCACCGGCCCTGCCTGGGCCGACGGGCTCGAGGCCCAGCGCGGAGCCGAGCTCGCCGTCGCCCAGATCAACGCGCGTGGCGGGATCGGCGGGCGGTTGGTGGAGCAGGTCGTCGTCCCCGCCGACTTCTTCGACGCCCAGCAGGTGGTGTCCGCGTTCCGCACGCTCATCGATCTCGAGGTCGACGCGATCATCACGTCCTACGCCAATTCCGAGGTTCCCGACGTCCTCGACCTTGTGGCGGACTTCGGCCAGCCGTTCCTGCACAACGCGACGTTCGAGGAGCAGGTCGAGCGGGTCCGCAACGACCGCGAACGCTTCGGCATGGTGTTCCAGACCTGCCCCTCCGAGATCCACTACGGCCTGGGGGCCATCCGGCTGTTCGACGAGCTCACGGCAGGGGGTCAGTGGCGTCCGCGCACCCGCTCGATCGTCGCTGTCGAGGTCGATCTCGACAGTGGTCACACCGCCACACCTGCCTTCTTCGCGGCCGCCGAACGGTCCGGCTGGACGGTGTCCGACGTCGTCACCGTTCCTTTCCACGACGCCGACTGGGCCGCGGTGGTGTCGCGCATCAACCTCAGCGACCCGGCCGCGGTCATGGTGACGCACTTCGTGCCGCAGGCCCTCGCCGAGTTCCAGCGGGCGTTCCGCCTCGCCGGCAACGATGCCCTCGTGTACGGCGTCTACGGCCCGTCGATCCCCCACTTCGCCGACGAGGCCCGCGAGGCCGCCGAGGGCATGCTGTGGTCGACCGTCACCGGGACGTACGACGACGAGTTCGGGCGCGCGTTCCGGCGCGACTTCGAACGGCTGCACGGGACGCCGGCGGGGTGGTCGCAGGCAGGAGGCGCCTACGACCAGGTGAACCTGCTCTCGACCGCGTGGTCGTCGACCGGGACGCCGAGCGCCCCCGAGGTGCTCTCGTTCCTGCGCAGCACCGTCTACCGCGGCGTCAACGGCGTCTACTACCTCGGCGGGAGCGGTCAGGCCGCGCTGTCCTATCCGGACGTCACGCCCGATCCCTCGCTCGGCCAGGCGCACATGGTGTTCCAGGTGCAGGACGGCACGTCGCGCCTGCTCGGCCCGGCACCGTACGGCGACGTCACCGCGTTCCGCGCCCCTCCGGGGGCGCGGCGCCGACCGGCCTGACCCTCAAGCCGACCACAGCCGACCTCAGCCGTCCTCGGCCATCCAGGCCGATAGCCGCGCCCTCGCTCCGGACGCCAGCGGGACGATGCCCCGCGGGATCAGGACGACGATGAGCAGCAGCAGCACGCCGAGCAGGATCAGGCGGATCTCCGGCCAGGTCTGCAGCTGCGCCTGCAGCAGCGTCAGCACGGCGGTCCCGATGAGCGGACCGGACAGCGTGCCGAGCCCCCCGATCACCAGCATGGTCACGAGGAGCGTCATCGGGCCGAGACCCATCAGCGACGGCGACACCACGCCGTAGGTGAACGCGTACAGCGCCCCGGCGACGCCGGCGAAGAAGCCCGAGATGCCGAACGACAGGAACTGGTAGCTCATCGGGCTGATGCCTCGCGCCGCCGCGAGGGACGGGTTGTCGCGCAGCGCCACCAGTCCCGTGCCGAGGGGCGAGCGGACGACGACGTACATCGAGAGCAGCGTGACGGCGACTCCGGCCAGGGCGATCCAGTAGATGAGACGTGCCCGCTGCTGCGGCTCCACGTCCGACAGCCCGTAGCCAGGGAAGCCGGAGAGGCCGAAGGTGCCACCGGTGATCCCGCTCTTGTCCGCGATGATCAGCAGCCGCACCACCTCCGCGAACCCGAACGTCAGCAGCGACACGTAGATGCCGCGCAACCGCAGGGAGGGGATGGCGAGCACGAGAGCCACGACCATCGCGCCGATGCCGGCGAGCAGGACTGCGACGGGCCACGGCAGGCCGGTCCGCGACGACACCAGGGCCGCGGTGTAGCCGCCGATGGCGTAGATCGCGAGCTGGCCGAAGTTCCACACACCGGAGTAGCCGAGCACCAGGTTCCAGGACTGGTTGAGGATCATCCAGATGAGGGCGAGCGTGCAGACGGCGATCCAGTAGGAGCTGTTGAGCACCAGCGGGAGCGCGACCGCGAGCACGGCCACCACGGCGAGGGCGATCGGTCGGGGCACGGGCCAGCCGAGCGAGCGGCGGGTGGGGCGATCCAGGCGTGTCACAGCCGGGCCTCCTGGGGCTTGCCGGCGATCCCGTTCGGTCGCACCACGAGCACGATCAGGACGACGACGTACAGGAATGGCAGCGCGTAGGCGCTCTGCCAGTAGATCGCGACCGCCGAGCTGAGGAAGCCGATGATGTACGACGCGTAGATGGTGCCCTTGACCGACCCGAGGCCCGCGAAGATGACCACGATCAACGCCTGCAGCATCGGAAGGTCGCCCGCGTTCGGGTAGACGAAGTACAGCGGGGCGAGCAGCACGCCCGCGACTCCGGCGAGCGCCGCGGCGATGCCCATCGTGACGACGTAGACCCGACGTGCAGGGATGCCCATCAAGCGCGCGGCGTCGAGGTTCTGCGCGACGGCGGTGATCGCGAGGCCGTACCTCGAGCGCGAGAGGAACAGCCCGAGCCCCACGAGCGCAGCGATCGCCACGACGGCCATGAGCAGGGAGTGGTACGTGATCGAGACCTCGCTGGTGAGGTCGATGCGCCCGTCGACGAGGGGTTCGAACGGCTTCTGCCGCGGCCCGTACATGAGCAGCACGATGTTCTGCACGATGGTCGCGATGGCGAACGTCGTAATGAACGCGGTCATCTCGAAGTCGACGCCCGCGCGCCCGAGCAACGGGTGCACAGCCAAGTAGTACGTGACGACACCCAGCACGAACGTCGCGCCCGCGGCGGCGAGGAGGCTGGCCCAGACCGAGACGCCCAGCGTGCTGACGGCGCTGTACGCCGCGAAGCCGCCCACCATCACCATGACGCCCTGGGCCATGTTCAGCACCCGCAGGGTGCCGTACACGAGCGTCATCCCGATCGAGATCAGCGCGAGCATCGACCCCTGCACCAAGGTCGAGACGAGCGTCTGGAGGAGCGAGTTCATGCGTCACTCACCGCCCACGCCGAGATACGTGGCCGTCACGGCCGGGTCCTCCAGCACCTCGGCCACGGACCCGGCGAGGACCACGGACCCGTTCTCCACGAGCACGACCCGGTCGGCGACCTCGCGGACGTGAGCGAAGTTCTCCTCCACCAGCAGAACGGTCACACCGGACTGCGCGATGCGCCCGATCCGCTCGTAGACCTCGTCGACCAGGACCGGCGCAAGACCGAGAGACGGCTCGTCGATCATGAGCAGGTCGGCCCGGGTCATCAGTCCCCTGCCCAACGCCAGCATGCGTCGCTCGCCGCCCGACAGCGTGCGTGCGCGCTGACCACTCCGTTCTGCGAGCCGGGGGAAGATCTCGTAGACCTCGGCGAGCCGCTCGCTGCGCCCTCCGCCGCGACCCCGCGTGAACGCGCCGAGCAGCAGGTTCTCCTGCACGGACATGTCCGGGAAGAGCAGGTCGCCCTGCGGGATCTGCACGAGTCCCTTGCCGACGATGGACTCGGTCCGCTGGCCGGTGATGTCCTCGCCCTTGAAGCGCACCGTCCCCGATCGCGCGGGGAGCAGGCCGCTGATGGCCTTGAGCAGCGTCGTCTTGCCGTGGCCGTTCGGGCCGATGATGACGACGAACTCCCCTTCGGCGACGTCGAGGTCGATGCCGTCGATGACGGTCGACGCGCCGTACCCGGACCGGAGCCCGCGGACCTCAAGCACCGTGCGCCTCCTCGCCGCCCGGATCGCCGTCGCGATCGCCCTTGCGGCCGAGGTAGACGCGCACGACCTCCTCGTCTGCGAGCACGTCCGCCGGACTGCCGAGGAACAGGGTCCGCCCTTGGTTCATGATGAGCACGCGGTCCGACAGCGCCATGAGCGCTCGCATCACGTGCTCGATGAGCACGATGGTGATGCCGCGCTCCTTCACCTGGCGCAGCAGCGCCACGAGCTCGTCGACCTCGGGCGGCGTCAGGCCGCCGAACGGCTCGTCGAGGAAGAGCATGCGTGGGCGCGTCGCGAGCGCGGACGCGATCATCAAACGCTTCTTGTCGAACACCGGGAGCGGCCCGGCCAGCACCGCCCGCCGGTCGCCCAGACCGACGAACTCGAGCTCCGCGTGCGCGGTGTCGCGCACCTTCTGGCTGACCCGCAGGGCGCTCCACCAACTGCCGCCCTCGCCGTACTGGGCACCGGCGAGCACGTTGGCCAGTGCGGTCTGCGAGTCGAAGACGGACGGCAGCTGGAAGGTGCGCGAGATGCCCAGGTGGCAGATCCGGTGCACCGACGCGTCCTGGATCTGCTGGCCCTCGAAGAGCACCAGCCCGTCCGTCGCGTGGCTGATCCCGGTGACGACGTCGAACAGCGTGGTCTTGCCGGCGCCGTTGGGGCCTGCGATCCCGAACGTCTCGCCCTCGAAGACCTCGAAGTCGACGCCGTCGACGGCGGCAAGACCGCCGTAGCGCTTGACCACGCCCCGCGCCTCCAGGAGCGGGGCCACGGTCGTCCGGCCTACTTGAACCACGGCGGCGGCTGGAACGTTCCGGAGGCGTACGGCGCCGGGTAGACCGGCACCTGCTTGCCGCCCTGGATCTGGTAGGTGAGGTGCGGCATGGCCAGGCTCGGGTCGTTGACCAGATCGGGGTAGGGCGCGACGGCGAGCTCGGTGTCCGAGATCCACTTGTAGGTGCCCGAGACACCGCGGTAGATGACACCCTTGAGCAGCTGGTTCACCTTCGTGAAGTCGTTGGGGTCGCCGGCCATGGCGGCGGTCTGGGCCCAGAGGTGCACCATGTCGTACTGACCGCCGGCCTGGGACAGTCCGGCCTCGGAGTTGTACTTGGCCTTGTAGGCGGCGAGGAACTCCTGGCCCATCTTGTCGGGCAGCGTGCCGACCGTGGTCGACCACACCACGCCGTACCCCGCCTCGCCCGCGAGCTGGAGGTACTCGGGGATCGAGGGGCCGTACTGCTGGTAGAGCAGCGACTGGGTCGGCGAGGTGGCGAACTGCTTGGCGAAGCTCGCGAGGTCGCCCGGGATGTAGTCGGTCATGTAGATCAAGCCGGGCGGGTTGGCGCGGATCTTGGCCAGCTGCGGACCCCAGTCGGCGTAGGGGGCCGTGACCTCCTCGTAGATGGGCACCGTCCAGCCGATCCCTTCCACGGCAGCCTTGAACGCCTGCGCGATGGAGATGGAGTAGGGGTCGTTGCTCGTGATGATCGCCGCGGTCTTGGACGACGGAGTCCAGGATCCGTCGGCGATCCACGCCTGCATGAGCGGCACGAAACCCTTGCCGTACCAGATCTCGGTCGGGCAGCCCTCGTAGATGTTGGTGATCTTGTTCTTCGTGACGTAGTCGACGTTGGCCTGCAGGGTGTTCAGGTGGAACACCGGCACACCGGCGTCCGCGTAGATGGAGTACTCCGAGGAGTCGTTCGTGGTGTAGCCGGAGAAGATGGCCGACACCTTCTCCTGGTTCACCAGGCGCTGGGCGACCTGCACGTAGTTCTCCGGCGACAGGTCGCTGACGTCGCCCACCACGAGCTCGAGCTTGCGACCGGCGAGGCCGCCCAACGCATTGATCGCGTCGATGGCGAGCTCCTGACCTCGGGTCATCTCCTGGCCGTCCCCGGAGTACGGGCCGGTCACCGGACTCACGCTTCCGATCTTGATGGGGCTCGTGTCGCCACCGCCCCCGCCTGAGCTGGAGCCGCCGGAGTCCTTGGGGGCCAGCGCGTAACCGGCACCACCACCCACCACCAGACCGCCGAGGCCGGCCACGGCCAGTCCGGTGACGAAGTTGCGGCGGGAGACGCCGGTCGACCTGGGAGCACCAGTGGTGCTCGTCTCGTCGGTCGTGGGTACGTTCTCGCTCATGGTGACCTCGCAGCTCGACGCGCCGGGTGAGGGTCCGATCTCACCGGAGCGACCGTTCCGGCGTCATGCGTCATTTGACGGACGGAGCGCATCATCGTCCGCACTAGCGTCGTCCGGAACCCCACGCCAGGAAGGTGACGCATGAGCACGTCGAACGCGTCCTGCCGGGTCGTCGTGAGCTTCGACTTCGACGCCGAGGAAGTGTGGATCGGCGAGGACCCTGCCAACGCGGATCGTCCCGGCACGCTGTCGCAGGGGACGTACGGCGCCAAGGTCGCGGTACCCCTCGTGCTCGATGTCCTCCAGCGTCTCGACCTGCCGGCCACCTTCTTCGTTCCTGGCCGCGTCGCCGAGCGGTATCCGCACCGGATCGAGGAGATCCTCGGATCCGGCCACGAGATCGGGCATCACGGCTACACGCATACGTCGCCGAGCCGGCTGTCGGCTGAGGCCGAGGAGGCGGAACTCGTGCGGGGTCGCGAGATCCTCACCGGGCTGGGCGCCGACGTACGCGGTTACCGCTCCCCGTCGTGGGACTTCAGCCCCGTCACCCTCGACCTGCTCGTCGGCCACGGGTTCACGTACTCGTCCAACATGATGGACGACATCCGGCCCTACCGGCACCCGGGTCACGACCTCGTCGAACTGCCGGTGCACTGGACCCTCGATGACGCGCCGCACTTCTGGTTCGACGGCGCGGCCTGGAACAAGACGATCCGAACCAGCGCCGAGGTCCGTTCGCTGTGGGAGGAGGAGTACGTCGGCATGGCCGCAGTGGACGGCCTGTTCATGCTGACGATGCACCCGCAGATCATCGGGCGGCCCGGGCGTATCCAGATGCTCGAGTCCTTCCTCACCTGGCTGCGTGAGAGGGGCGCCCGCTTCTCGACCGCGGGTGCTGTCGCGGAGGCGCACCGATGACCGATGACCGCGTGGTGCTGGTCACCGGTGCCGCGCGCGGCCTCGGCGAGGGCATCGCGATCCGCCTGCTCCGCGACGGCTGGCGGGTCGTGCTCGCGGATGTCGACGGGGCCTCCACGACCGCCAGGCGACTCGATCCCGGCAGCGACCACGCCGTCGGCGTCGAGGTCGACGTCACCGACGAGCAGGCGTGCGCGCGAGCCGTGGCCGCGGCCATCGACGCCTTCGGCCGGCTCGACGGCCTGGTGAACAACGCCGGGATCGGCGGCCCGTCGACTCCCGCGCACCTCACCGACCCCGCGGACTTCCGCCGCGTTCTCGAGGTCAACCTCGTCGGACCATTCCTCATGACGCGCGCCGCCGTCCCCGCGATGCAGGGGCGGCCGGGCGCCGCCATCGTCAACATCACGTCCGTGCTCGGACAGCGCGGCGAGGCGCGATCCGGCGCCTACAGCGCGTCGAAAGGCGGCCTGGGGCTGCTCGGGCAGTGTCTGGCTCTCGAGTTGGCACCGGACGGCATCCGCGTGAACTCGGTCGCGCCCGGCAACATGCTGACCGGGATGCACCGCGACCACGTGCAGTCGATCGCCGACCGACAGGGCTGGTCGTACGACGAGGCGCTGGCCGGTGTGCGTGCAACCGTGCCGCTGGGTCGGCACGGGACGCCCGACGACATCGGCGACGTCGTGGCCTGGCTGCTCTCCCCCGACGCGTCCTACGTCACCGGCCAGACAGTGGCCGTCAACGGCGGGATCCTCCTCACGTGAGCGGCCCCACGCGCCTGCTGGTCACCGGCGGCGGCTCGGGCATCGGCCGCGCGGTGACCGAGCTGGCCGCCTCCTCGGGATCGCGCGTCGTGGTGCTGGACCGCGACGTCTCCCGTGTGGACCCGGCCGTCGCCGAGGCGGTCGCCGTCGACGTCACGGACGAGGCCGCCGTCGTCGACGCCGTGTCGCGCGCGACGGATCTGGTCGGCGGCGCCCCGGACGGCGTGGTGTGCGCGGCAGGCGTCTACGCCGTCGACGCAGCGCTCGACATCGGAGCCGCGAGCTTCCTCGACGTCCTGCGGATCAACACCGTGGGGTCCTTCCTCGTGGCTCGGGAGTGCGTGCGGCACATGGTCGCGGCCGACGTTCGCGGAGCCGTCGTCCTCCTGTCGTCCATCGCGAGCGAGGAGGGGGCGCTGCGCGAGCCGGGCGTGCACTACGCCGCGAGCAAGGGCGCCGTGGTCTCCATGACGCGGCAGCTCGCCGTGGAGTGGGCCGAGCACGGCATCAGGGTCAACGCGGTGAGCCCCGGCGTCATCCGCACGCCCATGCTCCGCCTGACCGACGATCCCGAGGCGACGCGCGACTACCTGGCGACCGGCGTCCCCCTGCACCGCCTCGGCGAGGCCTCCGACGTCGCCGGTGCCTGCCTGTACCTCCTCGGCGGCGCCGCCGCCTACGTCACCGGTGCCGTGCTCGCCGTCGACGGCGGCGCGAGCGCCTGCTGACGGCCGACAGCATCCGACCACGAGATGGAGCGCCCGATGTTCCCCCACGTCCGCGTCGGTGGATCCGCGCACGAGCGCGGTCGGCAGTACGGCGAGCAGGCGGCACCCCGTGTCCATCGCAGCATCGAGGCGTACGCCGGTGTCTTCGCCCACTACGCCCAATGGGACTGGTCGCGCGTGACGACCGAGGCTCGCAGGTTCGTCCCCGCCGTCGAGGATTTCGGGCCGGCCTACCTCGAGGAGATCCGCGGCGTCGCCGACGGCGCAGGCGTTGACTTCCTCGACGTCATGGCGATCAACGTCCGCACCGAGGTGATGTACGCCGCGAAGGCGCGCAACGCCGCGGCGATGCTGCCGCGCACGCTGGAGTGCACGTCGTTCGCCGCGGTGCCCGACGATGGTCGGGCCGTGCTCGTCGGTCAGAACTGGGACTGGAAGACCCATGCCTTCCAGACAGCGGTGATCCTCGAGTGCGAGCCGGACGACGGCCCGCGGTTCGTCACGGCCGTCGAGGCGGGGCTGCTCGCGAAGACGGGCCTGAACGAGCACGGTGTCGGCATCGCCACCAACGCGCTCGCCAGCGACCGCGATCTCGGCGAGCCCGGCGTCCCCTACCACGTCCTCCTGCGGGCGCTGCTGGCCGCAGAGACGCCCACCGCAGCGCTCGCCTCCCTGCAGCGGTCGTTCCGTTCGTCGTCGGCGCATTACCTCGTGGCGCACCGCGACCATCTCGCGCTCAGTGTCGAGGCTGTCCCCGGGACGTTCGTCGACCTGCACCTCGCCCAGCCCGACGACCGCGGGATCCTGCTCCACGGCAACCACTTCACGCATCCGCGGATGGCCGACGTCGACGTCAGCCTGTGGCTCATGCCCGACTCGGTCTTCCGGCTGCAACGAGCACGACGCTGGGTCGACGCCCACGACCCGTACGACCCCCGCACCTACGAGGCGCTGTTCGCCGACCACGCGGGGCACCCGCTGGGGGTGTGCTGCCATCCCGACGAGTCGGCGGTGGCTGCCGAGCAGGACTCCACGGTCCTGTCCGTGGTGATGGACCTCGACGCTCTGACGCTGTGCATCGCCGACGGCCGGCCGTGCGAGGTGCCGTTCCGGCACCTGGACTACGCGGACTTCCTGGGCGGTGCACGATGAGCGGGATCCGGCTCGGGTACGGACTGGTCACCTGCCAGCGACACCCCGACCACGACGAGGGCTGGACGCCGCTGTACGCCGAGGCGCTCCGGCTCGCGGAGCGGTCCGAGTCTCTCGGCCTGGACTCGGTGTGGGTCAGCGAGCACCACTTCGTCGACGACGGGCACCTGCCCTCGCTGCTCGTCCTGCTCGGCGCGATGGCGGCGCGCACGAACCGCATCGAGCTGGGTACCGCGCTGCTGCTGGCGCCGCTGCACGAGTCCCTGAGGGTGCTCGAGGACGCCGCGGTCGTCGACCAGCTCAGCGTCGGGCGCCTGGTCCTCGGGCTGGGCCTCGGCTGGCGCGACGAGGAGTTCGAGGCGCTCGGCGTACCGGTCGGCGAGCGCGTCCGCCGGACCCGCGAGCTCGTCGAGCTGGCGCGAACGGCGTGGGGCGGCGAACCAGTCGTCGTACGGGACGGCATCGCGGAGCCGTGGGTGACCCCGACCCCCAACCGGCCCGGCGGGCCGCCGCTGTGGATCGGGGCGCTGGCCGAGCCGGCGATCCGCCGAGCCGGCCGCATCGCCGACGGCTTCATCGCCTGCGAGGTCACCCCGGAGGAGCTCGCGGTGCAGGTGGGCTGGGCACGGGAGGAGCGGGCACGGCACGGCGTCGAGGCGCCGCTGACCGTCGCCCTGCACCTGCCCACGCTCGTGGGGCCCGAGGGCGTCTCCTTCGCCGACGCCGCCGACCATCTGCGCTACGCCGACTGGAAGTACGGCGACATGGCGGAGGCTCGCACGATGTCCGGACCGCTCAGGCACCTCGAAGCGGTCGATGAGGACTACCTCGCGCGGCTGGAGCGCACGACGATCATCGGGACCCCGCGCCAGGCGGCCGACCGGATCCGCGAATACGCGCATGCGGCCGGCGGCTCGCTGCACATGATCGCGCGCTCCTACCTGCCGAGCCTGGCTCCGGCCGAGCGCGCCGCAGCGCTCGATGCACTCGCCGAGGTTCGCCGGCTGCTGGCGGACTGACCTCGACGCGGCGACGTCGAGCGAATCGCCTACCGGCGCGGGCGCTTGGTGCGCACGCGCAGCTGGATACGGATCGGCGTACCGGTGAAGCCGAACTCCTCGCGGAGCCGGCGCTCGATGAAGCGTCGGTAGCCGGCCTCGAGGAAGCCCGACGTGAAGAGCACGAACGTGGGCGGGCGCGTGGTGGCCTGCGTGCCGAAGAGGATGCGCGGCTGCTTGCCGCCGCGGACCGGGTGCGGGTGCGAGGCGACCAGCGAGGCGAGGAACGCGTTGAGCTTCGACGTCGGGACGCGGGTCTCCCAGCCGTCGAGTGCCGCCTCGAGCGCCGGCACCAGCTTGTCGGTGTGCCGACCGGTGCGGGCGCTGAGGTTCACGCGCGGAGCCCACGACACCTGGTGGAGGTCGCGCTCGATCTCGCGCTCGAGGTAGCGGCGCCGCTCGTCGTCCATGAGATCCCACTTGTTCAACGCCAGGACGAGAGCGCGCCCCGATTCGACCACCATCGACAGGATGCGGGTGTCCTGCTCGGCCAACGGTTCCTGTGCCTCGAGGAGCACGACGGCGACCTCGGCCTTGTCGAGGGCGTTCTTGGTCCGCAAGGACGCGTAGTACTCGTGACCGCTCGCCTCGTTCACGCGCCGACGGATGCCTGCGGTGTCGACGAAACGCCATGTGGTGCCGGCGATCTCGACGAGCTCGTCGACGGGGTCGACGGTCGTGCCGGCCACCGAGTCGACGACGACGCGCTCCTCCCCCGCGAGCTTGTTGAGCAGGCTCGACTTGCCGACGTTGGGCTTGCCGAGCAGCGCGACCCTGCGCGGACCGCGAGGCTGCGCCGTGCGGCTGCCCTCGTCCGGCAGCGCCGCCACCACGGCGTCGAGCAGCTCGCCGAACCCGCGACCGTGCAGCGACGAGACGCCGTAGGGCTCGCCGAGCCCGAGCGACCACAGCATGGCGGCGTCGGCGTCGCCCCGGCTGTCGTCGACCTTGTTGGCGACGAGCACGACCGGCTTCTTCGTTCTGCGCAGCAGCTTCACGACGTCCTCGTCCGCGTCGGTGGCGCCGACGGTGGCGTCGAGGACGAACAGGATGACGTCGGCCTCGAACATCGCGCGCTCGGCCTGTGCGGCGACCTGGGCGGCCATGCCCTTCGCCTCGCGCTCCCAGCCGCCGGTGTCGACCATGAGGAAGCGGCGCCCCGCCCAGTCGCCCTCGTAGGTGACGCGGTCGCGCGTGACGCCGGGGACGTCCTCGACCACGGCCTCGCGGCGTCCGAGCACGCGGTTGACGAGCGTGGACTTGCCCACGTTGGGCCGCCCGACGATCGCCACGACCGGGAGCAGCTCGTCGTCCTCGTCGTCGAACACGGCGAGGTCCTCGACGTCGAAACCGAACGCGGCGAGCGTGGCTGGGTCGAGCTCCTCGTCCTCGCCGAGGTCGCCGAGGTCGGGACCGGTCTCGTCGTCGTCGAGGTCGTCGACCTCGACCACCTCGTCGTCGTCCCAGGCGCTGGCGTCGGCGTCGTAGCCGTCCCCGTCGTCGAGCGGGTCGACGAGCGCGGGATCGAGACCGTCGGTGCGGTCGGGGTCGTGGCTGCTCACGCGTGGCTCCGGGTCGCAGGGCCGGGCACCGTGGTCGGCGGTCCGGGTCGGGTGGTGCGCGGGCGCCTGGGGGCGACCCGCAGGTCCGATGGTGCCAGCGCGCGAGCCTGCGCGCGTCGCGCTCGAGCGCCGGAGGTGGCGGGCCTCACGCGCCGACCCGGTCGCGGACGAGCGCCACGACCGCGTCGATCACCTCGGCGAGCCCGAGGTGGGTCGCGTCGACGACGACCGCGTCGTCGGCCTGCGTGGTGGGCGACGCGGCGCGGCTGGCGTCCGCCTGGTCGCGCCGCGCGAGGTCCTCCGCCACGGAGGCGATGTCACCGGGTCCGTGGACGTGCGACAGCCTGCCCGCGGCGGCGTCCTCCGCGGCCCGACGGGCGGCACGGACGGCGGGGTCGGCGACCAACCACACCTTGAGGTCGGCGTCGGGCAGCACCACCGAGCCGATGTCGCGGCCCTCGACGACGATCCCCTTCCCCTCCGCCTGCGCCTCGCGGACGGCGCGGCGCTGCCGCTCCACCAGCACGGAGCGGGCACCGGGCACCGCGGCCACCGCCGAGACGGCCGACGTGACCGCCTCCTCGCGCACCGCGCGGGAGACGTCGAGGCCGTCGACGCTGATCTGGGACTCGTCCGGGTCGGTGGAGAACGACAGCTCGACGCGTTCGGCGGTGGCCCCCACCGCGGCGGGGTCGGCCGGGTCGACGCCGTCGCGGAGCACGGCCCAGGTGATCGCGCGGTACATCGCACCGGTGTCCAGATAGCGCAGCCCGAGCGCCCGCGCGACACCGCGCGAGACGCTGGACTTGCCCGAGCCCGAGGGCCCGTCGACGGCGACGACGGCACGCACGGCGGTCACGGAGTTCCTCTCGTCCGGGGTCCCGACGACCTTATCGTCAGCAGCGGCCCGAGCCCGCCACCCTGCGTCCACGCAGGTCAGCGGTGGTGTCGGGATCGAGAAACCGGCTTGTCGACAATATCGCCCAGGTCGTCGGCCCGGTGATGGATGTCGATACAGCGACACACCGATTCAGCGGTGCGACGCCTCGGGCGCCACGCCGACTCCGGCCTGCGGCGCAGGGCCGCGACCCGTCGGGCGCCCCGCCCGGACGCGTCGGCTAGTCGCGCACCTCGTACCCGGCCGCGCGCAGCCCAGTGGCGAGGACGCCGGCCCGCTCGGGGCGCACCTCGAGCTCGACGATGCCCGTCGGCCGTCCCTGGGCGTGGTCGATGCGGACGTCCTCCAGGTTGACCCCGGTCTCCCCCACGGCCGCGAACAGCCGGCCGAGCTCCCCCGGACGGTCGGCGATCACCACGGGCACCGCGGCGTAGGCGACCGGCTGGCTGCCGTGCTTGCCCGGCACGTGGCGCGCGCCCGCCACCCCGGCCGCGAGGGCCGCCCGGACCTCGTCGGCCCGGCCCTCGCGCAGACCGTCCCGGATCGCGGTGAGCCGTTCGAGCAGCCCGTCGAGGGCATCGGCCACCGGACCGGCGTTGCTGGTGAGGATCTCGGTCCACAGCTCGGGGTCGCTGCTCGCCAACCGGGTGACGTCGCGGAGCCCCTGGCCCGACAGCCGGACGTCGGCCTCGTCGAGGGGCGCCAGGCCAGCCGCCACGAGCGAGGACACGACCTGCGGGGTGTGCGAGGTGAGGGCCACCGCCCGGTCGTGAGCCTCGGGCGTGGTGCGGACCACGAGCGCACCGAGGCTGGCGGCCATCGCGGCGACCTGCGCCGTGCGTGCCGGATCGGTGCGCTCGGACGGTGTCAGCGCCCAGACCCGGTCGGCGAACAGATCGGCTCGGGCGGCTCCGGCCCCGGAGATCTCGCGTCCGGCCAGCGGATGCCCGGGGACGAACCGGGAGATATCGGACCCTACGCCTTCAACGTCCAGTAGAAGGTGAGACTTCGTACTGGCTACGTCGCTCACGGTCGACGTGAGGTATGTATCGAGCGCCTCCGAGATGACCGCTGCTGCTGACGCCGGTGGGACGGCCACGATCACGAGCTCAGGGTCGTCCGTCGGGACCCCCGACTCCCCTGCTCCGCGGCTGCGGGCCAGCTCCTCCGCATCGGGGTCCGCGTCCTGCAGCCATACCCGGGTGCCCCGCCGACGCAGACCCAGACCGATCGAGGCTCCGATGAGGCCCGACCCGATGACGAGGACCGACTGCGGGACGCCGCTCATTGAGCGAGGTCCTGGCGCAGCACCTCGGCCCCGCGGAGGTAGACGTGCACCATCTCGGCGCGCTGTCTGGTCGTCTCCACGTGCGCCATCACCCGCACCACCCGGGTCAGCGCGCCGGCGACGTCGATCTCCTGGGCGCAGATGAGCGGCACGTCGCCGAGCCCCAGCCCCCGCGCCGCCGCGGCCGGGAACATGCTCACCAGATCCGGGGTGGCCGTGAACAGCGCCGAGATGAGATCGGCCCGGTCCACGTCGTTGCGCTCGAGCATGGCCGTGACCAGCTCGACGACCGCCTCGGACATCTCGACCGGGTCGTCGGCCGTCAGGCGGGTCGCCCCCCGGATCGCTCGTACCGCCACCTGCGGGCTCCCTTCACCGTCCACGCCGGGCGCCGTCCAGGTCGGGCACCGTTCACGTCGGGCCCCACCCTAGCGACAGCGCGATGTCTCGCCCTACCGACTCACCGATGTGTCGCGACGTAGCGATACCGCTCCATCGTCACCTCGTTTTATCGCTATATGGTGATAGCGATGTAGCGAATTCACGTCTTGACGTCTCATCACCTCATCGCTCCCCCGACCTGCCGACAGACCGCGGGACCCGCACGCCACAGCCCCTCCCCGAGACGAGCTGGCCGGCGCTCGAGGATGACTGAGAGCGCGACGACTGTCCGCCGGAGCTCGACGCCCTACCCAGCGCGCGGCCCAGGACGCTGACCTGCGGCAACGGTAGGCGAGCTGCCGAGGGATCGATGCACCGGTTCACGATTTGTCGACATGGGCCGCCCGCGCCGTTAGTCACGGTCGGAGTCGACAAAGAGATAGAACGGCGCGTGCCGGTCAGCACCGTGTCATCGAGAAGAGGTTTTGTCGATACAGCGTCACGTCGAGGAAGATCTTCGATCGGTCAGAGCCCGACGGCGGCGTAGAGCTCCCCGACCTCCTGGATCGAGAGCGTCCGGACCTTCCCGGACCGCAGGTCGCCGAGGCCGATCGGTCCGACCTTGACGCGGACCAGGCCCTCGACCGGGTGGCCCACCGCGGCGAGCAACCGGCGCACGACGTGCTTGCGACCCTCGTGCAGGACCACCTCGACCAGCGCTCGGCCCGGCGCCGAGGTGACGACCTTGAACCGGTCCACCCGCACGATGCCGTCCTCGAGCTCCACCCCGTCGCGGAGCCGGCGGCCGAGGTCGCGCGGGATGGTCCCCCGCACCTGGGCCAGGTAGGTCTTGGTCACCCCGTGGGAGGGGTGCGCCAGCCGCTGCGCCAGCTCGCCGTCGTTGGTGAGCAGGAGCAGGCCCTCGGTGTCGGCGTCGAGGCGGCCCACATGGAACAGCCGCTCCTTGCGCCCCCGGAGGTAGTCCCCCACGCAGGGCCGGCCCCTCTCGTCGCTCATGGTGGAGTGGACGCCGCGCGGCTTGTTCAGGGCCAGCACGACGTGCCCCGGCGCGGTCGGGATCCGCATGCCGTCGACCTTGATCACCGAGCGCTGGGGGTCGACGCGCATCCCCTGCTCGAGGACGACCTGGCCGTCGACCTCGACCCGGCCCTCGTCGATCAGCTGCTCGCAGGCGCGGCGGCTGCCGATGCCCGCCGCGGCGAGCACCTTCTGCAGGCGGATCTCGGTGTCGGTTCCGGTGTTCCGGTCGTTCCCGTCGGAAACCATCAGGTTGTCTCAATCTCCACTTGAGGTATTGCCGATGAATTCATCGAGCAACTCGATGTCAGGTAGATAATCCGCTACGGGGGGAAGTTCCTCGAGGCTGCGGATCCCCAGGCGCTCCAGGAACAGCTCCGTGGTCCGGTACAGGATCGCTCCGCTGTGCTCCTCGTGCCCCGTCTCGGCGATCAGGCCGCGGCTGGTGAGGGTGCGCATGACGCCGTCGACGTTGACGCCGCGCACGGCGGAGATGCGCGCCCGCGTCACCGGCTGCCGGTAGGCGACCACCGCGAGGGTCTCCAGGGCGGCCTGCGTCAGGCGCGCCTGCTGGCCGTCGCGGACGTAGCGCTCCACCACCTCGGCGCAGTCGGGTCGGGTGTAGAACCGCCAGCCGCCGGCGACCTCGCGGAGGTCGAAACCCCTGCCGGCAGAGGCGTAGTCAGCCGCCAGCGCCTCGAGCCGGCCGGCCACCTCCCCCGCGGGACGACGCACCAGCGAGGCCAGCGTCGCGACATCGACAGGCTGGTCGGTGACCAGCAGGACGGCCTCGAGCGCGGCATCGAGCGTGGGCGCCCCGAGGGAGGGCTCCGCCTCGTCGTCGAGGTCGGTCCCGTCGGGCTCCTGCCCCGCGTCGGGCGCCGCTGTCGGCGCCCCTGCGGCGCTCTGGGCAGCGGCCGGGGACTCCGCCGGTCCGGCGTCCGCCGCGACCGCCACAACGGCGTCAGAGGCCCCCTGCGGCGCCTCGGTGCCGTCCGCCGGACTGTCCGGGCTGTCCGGGCTCTCGGATTCGTCGCTCACGCGTGCTCCTCACCGTCGATGGCCCCGTCCGTGGCCTCGTCCCGGGCGTCGTCGGACGCCTCGTCCTGCCGGAAATAGTCCGAGATGTCCGCATCTGTCACCTCGACGGCCTCCATCCCGTCCCCGGCCGTCTCCTCGACCGGCGGCACCGCCGCCTCGCGGTCCGCCGGTCCCGGGGCGCGTGCCGGTGCGGGTGCCGGGGTGCCGTCGTACTCCTCGACCTCGACGATGCCGTCGGAGGACCCGGTCCAGCGGATGTGGAGCTCCCCCAGCGGCGTGACCTGGTCGAACGCCACGGCACCCTCGCGGTAGAGCTCGAGCAGGGCGAGGAACCGGGCGACGACGAGCAGCGTGGAGTCGCAGTCCGCGGTCAGGCTGCGGAACGTCGCGGAGGGGTGGCGCTTGAGCCGGTCGACGAGGATGACCGCCTGCTCCTTGACGCTCACCCGGATGGCATGGATGTGCGAGACGCTCACCGTGGGGGGCGCCTTGGGCTCGAGCGCCTGGGCAGCGAGAGCAGCGAACTCCAAGGGCCCCAAGCCGATCAGCACCTCGGGCAGCAGCCCGGAGAACTCCGGGTCGAGGCCCACCTCGCGCGGGTGGCGGCGCCCGCCGGTGCGCATCATCTCGGCGAAGACCGCGGAGACCTCCTTGTACGCCCGGTACTGCAGGAGGCGGGCGAAGAGCAGGTCGCGAGCCTCGAGCAGGGCGAGGTCCTCCTCGTCCTCGACCTCGCCGGAGGGCAGCAGCCGGGCCGCCTTGAGGTCGAGCAGCGTGGCAGCGACGACGAGGAACTCGGTGGCCTCGTCGAGGTCCCACTCCGGTCCGGCGGCCCGGATGTGGGCCAGGAAGTCGTCGATCACCGTGTGCAGCGCGAGCACCGTGACGTCGAGCTTGTGCTTGGCGATGAGCGACAGCAGCAGGTCGAACGGGCCCTCGAACTCGTCGAGCCGGACCGAGAAGCCACCCTCGGAGGCGGGCGCGTCCACCGCCGGGCCTGCGCCCGCGGCGAGCCCGCTCTCGGCCGCGTCCACGGCGTGCGGCTCGGCGCCGGTCGCGGCCTCCTCGACGGAGGCGCCGGCGGCGTCGACGGCGTCGGGCGACACCACGCTCTCCTCGATCACGCGGGCACGCTACCCGCCGTGCACGCGGGGCCCCCATCACGACCCGCGGAGGCGGACGGGTCCGGGCCGATAGCGATCAGCCGATCTAGAGCTTTGTCGTCTTGTGCAGGGCTGTGACCAGCGGCGATGCTGCGCGGAGTCCGCGCCGGAGGTCAGAGCCCGCGCAGCCGGCGGACCAGGATGCTGTCCTCGCCCTTGGCCTCGAGGTCGGCGATGACCACGGCCAGCGCCTCGCGCACGATCCGGCCGCGATCCACCGCCAGGCCGTGCTGGGCGCGCAGGGCGAGCTTGGCCTGCTCGAGGTCGACGAGCTCCTCGGGCGACACGTAGACGGTGATCTTCTCCTCGTGCCGCTCACGGCCGGTGGGTCGACGGTCGCCGGCCTTGGGCCGCCGACGAGCCGTGGTGCGGGTCGAGCGGGCCGGCTCGGCGGTGGCCGGCTCGACGACGTCGTCGATCACCGGCGCCTCGGCCAGCGCCGTCGCGGCCGGGGTCGCGACCGGCGTCGGGGCGGGGGCGGCGGGCGCCGGCGCTGCGGGCTCGGCATCGCCGGTCCGGCGGAACAGCTCGTCGGCCCCTGGCAGGGTCGCGCGTCGGGTCATCGGGCCAGCACCTCCCGGGCGAGCTGCCGGTACGCCGCGGCGCCGGTCGAGCTCGACGCGTACGTCGTGATCGGCTCGCCCGCCACGGTGGTCTCGGGGAACCGCACGGTCCGGGCGATCACCGTGTGGAAGACCTTGTCGCCGAAGGCGTCCACGACTCGGGCGAGGACCTCCCGGCCGTGCAGCGTGCGCGAGTCGTACATCGTGGCGAGGATTCCCTCAACCTCAAGTCGAGGGTTGATCCGTTCCTGGACGCGATAGATGGTGTCCATGAGGAGGGCGACACCCCGCAGGGCGAAGTACTCGCACTCGAGCGGGATGATGACGCCGTCCGAGGCCGCGAGCGCGTTCACGGTGAGCAGGCCCAGCGAGGGCTGGCAGTCGATGAGGACGACGTCGTACTCCCCCAGCACCGGCGCCAGGACCCGGGCCAGGGTCTGCTCGCGGGCCACCTCCGACACCAGCTGCACCTCGGCGGCGGAGAGGTCGATGTTGCCGGGCAGCAGGTCCAGGCCGGGGACGCTGGTCTTGAGCAGCACCTCGTCGATCGCCACGTCGCGCTGCATGAGCAGGTTGTAGATCGTCAGGTCGAGCTCGTGCGGGTTCACCCCGAGGCCGACCGAGAGGGCGCCCTGGGGGTCGAAGTCGATGAGGAGCACCCGTCGGCCGGTCTCCGCGAGCGCCGCGCCGAGGTTGATGGTGCTCGTCGTCTTCCCGACCCCGCCCTTCTGGTTGCACAGGGCGATCACCCGGGCGGGGCCGTGCTCGGTCACCGGCGCGGGCTCCGGGAAGTCGATCGCCGGCCGGCCGGTGGCGTCGAGCGCCGGCCCGGCCGCGACCGGAGCGGCCTGCGCGGCACCGGGCACCACGGTCGGTGCCGTCTCGGCGACCACCTCGACGGCGGGCCCCGCCGTCTGGTCGGTCGCTGCTTCCCCCGGCTCGGGCACGATTGTCGACATAGGCACCTAGTGACTCAGTTCTGAAACGTTAGGACTTCTGATCGCCTTGGCGATCGGGCGTCACCCTAGGCCCGCGCCGGTGCCCGGGGCAAGGCCGCACCGGCCGCACGGGTGGCCCGCAGGGCTGGACCTCGCCGCTGCGGTGCGCGTCGTCGCAGGTCAGGACCGCGCGCGGGGGTGAGCCACGGCGTAGACCTCGCGCAGCCGGTCCACCGTCACGAGGGTGTAGATCTGCGTCGTGGTCACCGAGGCGTGCCCGAGCAGCTCCTGCACGACGCGCACGTCGGCCCCGCCGTCGAGCAGATGGGTCGCGAACGAGTGGCGCAGCGTGTGCGGGGACACCTCCGCCTGGACCCCGGCGCGCTCGACGGCCCCGGCCAGGATCGACCACGCGCTCTGCCGGGTGAGCCGGCCGCCGCGGGCGTTGAGGAAGAGCGCCGGGGTGCCCGTGCCCGCGGCCGCGAGGGCCGGGCGCCCGCGTACCAGGTAGGCCTCGACCGAGGCCACGGCGGGTCGCCCGACCGGCACCAGCCGCTGCTTGCTGCCCTTGCCGCGCAGCAGCACCGACGCCGACTCGAGGTCGAGATCGTCGATGTCGAGCCCGACCGCCTCGGAGATGCGTGCCCCGGTGCCGTAGAGCACCTCGAGCAGCGCCCGGTCGCGCAGCGCCCGCGGCTCCTCGCCGGAGGCGGCGGCCAGGATCGACTCGACCTCGGCCACCGTGATGGCCTTGGGCAGCCGCTGGGTCTGCGTGGGCGGGCGCACGTCCTTGCCCGGGTCGATGCTCGCCAGGCCCTCCCGCGCGGCGAACCGGTGGAACCCGCGGACGGCGACCACGGCGCGACCGGCGGAGGAGGCCGCCAGCGGCGGGTGGTCGTCGTCGCCCGAGCGCAGCGCCACCAGGAAGTCGGAGACGTCGTTCTCCCCCACCGCGGCGACGTCGGTCATCCCGCGCGACGCGCAGAAGGCGACGTAGCGGGCCAGGTCGCGTCGGTAGGCGGCCAGCGAGTTGGCCGCGAGCCCGCGCTCGACCGCCAGGTGGTCGAGGTAGAGCCGCACGCTGCGGGCGAGCGGCGACGGGCGGGGCTTCACGCCGCGGACGCTACCTGACATAACCGACAGCCTTCGCGTCGGTATCGCGCCGCACCCCGACGCTGGGCGCCGGCCGCCGGGGCTCAGTCCGCGGGGTGCAGACGACGGTAGGACCCGCCGCCGATCCACATCGACCGGATCCGGCCGTCGGCGCCGCGCTCGAACCGGCACGGCTCCCCTGACGGCCGGAACCCCGGCTCGACGTCGAACACGAGCGGGTCGTCCGTCGCGGTGAGCTGCAGGTCCGGCGGCGCGTCGGGGTCGTGGAGCACCAGGTGGCCGTCGCGCCACTCGACGCGCACCATCTCGCCGAAGACGTCGGCCTCCGTGTAGAGGCCGAGCAGGTCGGCGTACGACGCCGGCATGGTCGCCGGCGGCTCGAGCACCGGGGCCGCCTCGGCGACCGCCGTACGTGCAGTCGCCCCGAGCGACATCGCCAGCGCACCGGGCATGCCCATGCCGTTGATGAGGACCACCGCGCCGACGCGCTCCTTCGGGTCGAAGGCGACCATCGACCGGAAGCCGAGCAGGCTGCCACCGTGCTGCACCCAGATCACGTCGTCCTTGCGGACGCCGTACCACCCGAGCCCGAACGCCGACGTCCAGTCCTCGTCGCCGAGGTAGCGCGGCGTGCGCATCTCCTTCCGGGAGCGGTGCGAGAGCACGCTCGTGTGCACGTCGTCGTCGTCCTTCTCGAGCCAGAACGCCGCCCACCGCGCGAGGTCCTCGACGCACGACCAGAGGCCGCCCTCCGACGACACCATCTCGAGCGGCTCCGTCACCGGCCGCAACTCGTCGGTGAGCCATCGTCCGGCGTACGGCGTGGCCGCCTCGTCGACCAGCTCCGGCGGCAGATGGCCGAGGACGGTGCGCGTCATGCCGAGCGGCTCGGTGATGCGCGCACGGACGAAGTCGGCGTAGGGCATGCCGCTGCGCCGGGCGACGATCTCGCCGAGCAGCTGGTAGCCGAGGTTGGAGTACTTCTCCTGCGTCGCCACGGGCACGCGGGTGCCGAACTCAGCCGCACGCGCGAGGTTGACGACCGCGTCGCCCTCGTAGCGCCCCACCGCCCAGTCGGTCCCGGGCGGCTCGCTCTGGAAGCCCGACTGGTGCGCGAGCAGCAGCCGCAGGGTGACCGCCTCGATCGGACCCGCCGCGGGCTGGGCGGCGGCGACCTCCGGCAGGTGCTCGACGAGCGGGTCGTCGAGCCCGAGAGCACCGTCGTCGCGCAGCATCACGACGGCCGTCGCGGTGAAGGTCTTGGTGATCGACGCGACGCGGTGCAGCGTCTGCGGCCCGGCGACGCGCCTCGCCGCGATGTCGCTGAAGCCCGCGCTCCCCGTCCACACCAGCCGCCCGTCGTGGACGACGCCCGCGGTCGCGCCGGGCAGTCGATGCTCCTTCACGTACGACGCCAGCGTGGTCTGCAGCTTGCCTGCGACGTCCTCGACCGGGCTCCCCATGGTGACCTCCCCGTGCGCGAGGCTAGTCGAGCCGACCGGTCCCGGACAGACCGCTGGCGGCCACCCGCAGAGGTGACCGCCAGCGACTCGAGCGGGATCAGGAGGCGAGCACGGACTCCAGCGTCGTCGCGGGCAGCTCGGGGAACGCCTCCGCCACGGCACCGTAGGTGATCTGCCCGGCGTGGGTGTTGAGGCCGAGGGCCAGCGCCTTGTCGTCCTGCAGCGCCTTCTTCCAGCCCTTGTTCGCCAGCGCGACGGCGTACGGGAGCGTCACGTTGGTGAGCGCGTACGTCGAGGTGTTGGGCACTGCTCCCGGCATGTTCGCGACGCAGTAGAACACCGAGTTGTGCACGGTGTACGTCGGGTCCGCGTGCGTGGTCGCGCGCGAGTCCTCGAAGCAGCCGCCCTGGTCGATCGCGATGTCGACGAGCACCGAGCCCGGCTTCATGCGCGACACGAGCTCGTTGCTGATCAGCTTCGGTGCCTTCGCACCGGGAACGAGCACGGCACCGATGACCATGTCGGCGTCGAGCACCGCTCGCTCGATCTCGTAGGCGTTGGACGCGACGGTCTGCATGTGGCCCTGGTAGATCGCGTCGACCTGGCGCAGCCGCGCGATGTTGAGGTCGAGCAGCAGCACCTCGGCCTGCATGCCGAGCGCGATCGCGGCCGCGTTCTGGCCGGAGACGCCCGCACCGAGCACGACGACCTTCGCGGCGTACGTGCCGGACACGCCGCCCATGAGCACCCCGCGGCCGCCGTTGGCGCGCATGAGCGCGTGGGCGCCGACCTGCGGCGCGAGACGCCCTGCCACCTCCGACATCGGCGCGAGCAGCGGGAGCGAGCGGTCGGGCAGCTCGACGGTCTCGTAGGCGATGCCGGTGACGCCGTTGTTCAGCAGCGCCTCGGTGCACTCGCGGCCGGCGGCGAGGTGCAGGTAGGTGAACAGGGTCTGGCCGTCGCGCATGCGGTGGTACTCCTCCGCGATCGGCTCCTTCACCTTGAGGATGAGATCGCCGGTGGCCCAGACGTCGTCGGCCGTGGGGAGGATGGTCGCGCCCGCCTTCACGTACTCCTCGTCGGTGATCGACGAGCCGACGCCGGCGTCCTTCTCGATGGAGACCTCGTGGCCGTGGCGCACCAGCTCGAACACGCCGGCCGGCGTGATGGCGACGCGGTACTCGTGGTTCTTGACCTCGCGGGGGATGCCGACCTTCATGGCTGCTCTCCGGTGACGCGTAGGAACTCGGATGAGCGTCAGGATGGGGCCAGGTCCACAAGATCGGGAGCACCCCTGCATCGTGTTCGGTAGAGTCCGCACATGGCTGCACCACGTGCGAAGAAGATCGCCGCCGGGAGCGCGTCGCCGAATCCGGTTCACAAGCCGCTCGACGCCCTCGACCGCGACATCCTCACCGAGCTCGTGCGCGACGGCCGGATCCCCAACAACGTGCTGGCGGAGCGACTCGGGATCGCGCCGTCGACCTGCCTCATGCGCACCCAGAACCTGGTCAAGCGCGGGGTCATCCGCGGGTTCCGCGCCGACGTCGACCCGGGCCTGGTCGGCGCCGACCTGCAGGCCATCGTCTCGGTCCGCGTGCGCCCGGGCGCCCGCGGCGCGCTGCTCGAGTTCGGCCAGCGCCTCGCGCACGAGCCCGGCGTCGTCAACGTCTACTTCGTGGCCGGTGCGTTCGACTTCCTCGTGCACGTGGTCGCCGCCGACACCGAGGGCCTGCGCAACTTCGTCACCCAGAACCTCTCCTCCCGGCCAGAGACCGAGTCGACCCAGACCAGCCTCGTCTTCGAGCACTTCCAGGGCGCCGGGATCGCCCTGTAGCGAAGGCATCCCGCGGCCACGCGGCGAGCTGGATCGTCAGTGCTGCTGCGCGGCGCCGTAGACGCGGGCGCGGTCGGTGGCCGCGACGTGGTCGCGCTGGGGCCACGCGGCGTGTACGGGGCGGAGCGACGACCAGCCGCCCTGCCGCGACGCGTACGCCGCGAGCACCCCGACGGCGGTCAGCGGCGCCGAGAAGCGGCCGGCCAGCACGGCCTCGACCGCCGTGTCGAGAGGCACCCAGGTGTAGGGCATGTCGCGCTCCTCGCCGTCGCCGTCCGGGCGGCCACCGGGAGCGGGTGCGAGGTCGCGCGCGAGGTAGCAGCGGATCGTCTCGCTCGAGCCGCCGGGCGAGTTCTCGATGTCGACCAGCACGTCCCAGCGCGCGGCGACCAGGCCCGCCTCCTCGACGAGCTCGCGTGCCGCGCCGTCCAGCGGCGACTCGTCGGCCACATCGAGCAGGCCCGCGACCGGCTCCCACAGCTGCATGCCGACCGGGTGGCGGTACTGCCGCAGGAGCAGGACGCGTTCCTCGTCGTCGAGGGCGAGGACGCCGACAGCGCCCGGGTGCACGACGTAGTCGCGCACGACCGTCTGGCCGTCACCGAGCTCCACGGCCTCGCGGCGCACGTCCCAGACCTTGCCGTGCACCAGCGCCTCGGACGACCGCACGACGTTGTGCACGGCCTCGTCCGCCAGGGCCGAAGGATCCTCGGGCCACGTGGGCTCGAGGACGTAGGCGCTCACCGGCTCACGCGTGGACGAGCTCGGTGGCCACACCGCGGCGCACCAGCGCCGCACCCACGAGGCCCGCGAACAACGGGTGCGCCTTGGTCGGGCGCGAGCGCAGCTCGGGGTGGGCCTGCGTGGCGACGTAGTAGGGGTGCCGGTCGCGCGGGAGCTCGACGAACTCGACGAGCCGGCCGTCGGGCGAGGTGCCGGAGAACCAGATGCCGGCCTCCTCGAGGCGACCGCGGTAGTCGTTGTTGACCTCGTAGCGGTGGCGGTGCCGCTCGTCGACGTAGGTCTCGCCGTAGACCTCGCGCACGAGCGAGCCGTCGGCCAGCTTCGCGGGGTAGAGGCCCAGGCGCATCGTGCCGCCCATGTCGCGCTCACCGGCCACGACGTCGCGCTGGTCGGCCATGGTCGCGATCACGGGGTACGGCGTCGCCTCGTCGAACTCGGCCGATCCGGCGCCCTCGAGACCCGCG
>JAKOVT010000133.1 GCA_029781935.1 Actinomycetes bacterium
TGATCGTGATGGTCACCTGCATGGTCAGACTCCCTGGCTGGCGGCGACGGCGCGACGGAGCGCGCGGAGGGTGAGCTCCTGGGCGAGATGGCGCTTGTAGTCGACCGGACCGCGCTGGTCGGCCGACGGCTCGCACTCCTCTGCGGCAGCGGCCGCGGCGGCGAGCAGGTTCTCCTCGGTGGGCGCCTTGCCGGTGAGGGCCGCCTCGGCGCCCGGGGAGCAGTAGTGCGGCGCGTTGACCGCCGCGAGGCCGATCCCGCACTCGGTCACGACACCGCCGCTGACGACGACGTAGACACCGGACGTGCAGACGCCCCAGTCGCCGGCGCGGCGCTCGACCTTCTCGTACGCCGACCCCGCTCCGGGACGGATCGGGTAGCGCAGCTCGACGAGCAGCTCGGCGGGGCCGACGACCGTCTCGTACGGGCCCTCGTGGAACTCGCGGAGCGGGACGCTGCGGCGTCCGCCGCGTCCCTCGATCACCGCGGTGCCCTTGAGCGCCGATCCCACGGCCGACAGGTCCGACGCCGGGTCGGCCTGGCACAGCGACCCGCCGATCGTCCCCCGGGCGCGGACGATCGGGTCGGTGATGACCTTCTCGGCCTCGCGGAAGATCGGGTAGTGCTCGGAGAGCACGGCGGAGTCGAGGATGTCGCGGTGACGGGTCATCGCCCCGACCACGAGCTCGTCGCCCTCGACCTTCACGCCCTGCAGCTCGGGGATGTCGTGGACGTCGACGAGCGCGGACGGGAACGCCAGCCGCAGCTTCATCATCGGCAGGAGGCTGTAGCCCCCGGCGACCGGTCTCGCCTCCTCGCCGAGCGATTCGAGCTTCGCTACGGCGTCGGCGACCGAGGTCGCCTTCGCGTAGTCGATGGCTGCCGGAGTCTGCATAGCCGTCACCTCACGGGAGAACGTCGTTGTTCCTGGGGGAGAGCGATGGAGCCGGTGGAGCAGCGTGCCGTGGTGCTGCGGTTGCCGTGGAGCTGCCGTGCGGAGGGCTGATCAGCGCCTGCGCCGGCGAGCGATGAGAACGATGACGCCGACCACGATCACAACCCCGATGACGATCGGGATCGCGCGCTTGAGGACCGGTGCGCCGGCCGTCCCGAGCAGGTCGATGCTCTCGTCGGCGTGCACGGTGGGCGGCGGGGCGGCTGCGCCGCCCGCGGGGAGCTCCTCCGCGCCGCCGGCCTCGGCCGCGGCGCTGGCGGCGATCAACGTGGCGAGGTTGCCGGCGAACTGGTCGACGATCCGCCCCGCGACGTCCTGCATGACGCCGCGCCCGAACTGGGCGGCCTTGCCGGTGATGGTCAGGTCGGTGTTGACGTCGACCCGCGTGCGGTCGGGCGCCTCGGCGACCAGAACCGCGGTCACCTGGCCCTTCGCGGTGCCACCGCCCCGGCTGTCCTTGCCCGAGCCCTCGATCACCAGCGTGTGGGCCGCTTCGTCCTTGCTGACGAACTTCGCCCAGCCGCCGAACACCATGCTGACCGGGCCGAGCTTGACCTTGACGTTGCCGGTGAACTCATCGCCCTCGTGGCTCTCGAGCGTCGCACCGGGCATGCAGGGGGCCAGGCCCTCGACGTCCTGCATGGCCTTCCACGCGGTGTCGATGTCCGTGGGGACGACGAACGAGTTCTGCAGCTCCAAGGGGCACTCCTGGTCAGGGGTGCGCGATGTGACGCGCACCACGAGGTGAGGTGACGCTAACGCCGGTGGAGGTGCCCTGCCACCGGAGTCGCTGGATCCACAGCCAACCCAGAGGTAGGTCGACTCCTGCGTGGTGCCGGGCGCAGGGGTCGGCGACGCCGCGAGCGCCGCAGATGCCGCGGGATGGGCGGCTGCCGGACGCAGGTACGTCCCGCACACGCACGCACGCCGGTACAGGCGGGCCGGTACGGAGCTCCGGAGAGGTCAGCCGCCGATGGCCGACATGGGCCGCGACGGCTGGATGAAGCTCGGGTCGTTGATGCCGTGGCCGGGCAGCTTGTCGGCGACGACCGCGTGCAGACGGCGCCGCACCTCCTCGTCGATCTTCTCGCCGTCGAGGGCGTCGTCGCGCAGCGCCTGGCGCAGGTCGAGCTCCTCGCGGGCGAACAGGCAGTTGCGCAGCTGGCCGTCGGCGGTGAGCCGCAGCCGGTCGCAGGCCGCGCAGAACGGCCGGGTGACGCTCGCGATGATGCCGACCCGGGCCGGACCGCCGTCGACGTAGAACTCCTCCGCCGGGGCCGACCCGCGGGTGGGCACCGGTGTGAGGGTGTAGTACTCCGAGAGCATCTCGAAGATCTCGTCGGCCGTGATCATGTCGGCGCGCTTCCAGATGCCCGACGGGTCGAGCGGCATCTGCTCGATGAAGCGCAGCCGCCACCCCTCGTCGAGCGCGCGGCGTACCAGGGCGGGGCCCTCGTCGTCGTTGACGCCGCGCATGAGCACGCTGTTGACCTTGACCGGCTCGAGCCCGGCGGCCTGCGCCGCGCGGATGCCGGTGAGGACGTCGTCGAAGCGGTCGCGGAAGGTGAGCTTCTTGAACCGCTCGCGGTCGAGGGTGTCGAGGCTGACGTTGACCCGCTGCAGACCGGCGTCGGCGAGCGGCCGGGCCAGCTTCTCGAGGCGCAGCCCGTTGGTGGTCAGGGCGATGTCGGGCCGCAGCGGCAGCTCGTTGATGCGCCGCACGACGTCGGCGACGTCGGCCCGCATCAGCGGCTCGCCGCCCGTCAGGCGTACGCCGGTGATCCCGAGCTCGGTCGCGATCCGGATCACCGTCATGAGCTCGTCGGTGGTGAGGAGCTCGGGGCCGGGCAGCCAGTCGGCGAAGTCGTGCGGCATGCAGTAGGTGCACCGCAGGTTGCAGCGGTCGGTGAGCGAGACGCGCAGGTCGCGGTGCACCCGGCCGTAGGTGTCGACGAGCTCGGTCATGCGCAGTTCACCCACTCGTCGGTGCCGTCGGCGAAGACCTGGTGCTTCCACACCGGCAGCCGGTGCTTGGTCTCGTCGACGAGGTCGGCGCACGCCTTGAACGCCTCGCCGCGGTGCGCCGCGCTGACGGCGGCCACGAGCGCGGAGTCGCCGATCCGCAGCGGCCCCACCCGGTGCAGCACGGCGATCGCGATGACGTCGTGGCGCTCGGCAACCGCGCGGGCGACCTCTGCCAGCACCGCCGCGGCGGTGGGGTGGCCCTCGTACTCGAGGTGCGCCACGGAGCGGCCGTGGTCGTGGTCGCGGACGTCGCCGGAGAAGGTCACCACCGCACCCGCGGCACGCGAGGACACGAGGGCCTCGACGTCGCGCACCGAGATGGGTGCGTCGACGACGTCGGCACGGCGCACGTCGGTCATGCAGGCATTATGCGTGCCGTCCCGCCGCACCGCGCCCGGTCGCACGCCTCGCGCACCGTGGGAGCGCGCAGCACCTCTCCTCGAGCACGCCCGCCGTCGGCCGCTGGAGATCACGCGGATTCGCCCGCGCGCCTCCGGGAATGCGAGGGCATCCGCAGAAGCGAGCCCAGCGCCCACCGGTCCGACGGAGGGATGGCGCGTCGGAGGTCCTGGATCAGCTGGACCCTCGGGCGGCCGCGTCGGCGATGGCGCGGACGATGCCGTCGTACCCCGTGCAGCGGCACAGGTTCCCCGACACCGCGGTGCGGATCTCGTCCTCCGTCGGCGCGGGGTTCCGGGCGAGCAGGGCCGTCGCGGACACGAGCATGCCCGGCGTGCAGAACCCGCACTGGACGCCGCCCTGCACGAGGAACGCCTCCTGCAGCGGGGCGAGCCGGTCGCCGTCGGCGAGCCCCTCGACCGTGGTCACCGACGAGCCGTCGGCCTGGACCGCGAGGTAGGAGCAGGCGTTGGTCGGGCGGCCGTCGACGAGCATCATGCAGGCGCCGCACTCGGAGTCGTCGCAGCCCTCCTTGGCGCCGGTGAGCCCGACGTCGTCGCGGACGGTGCGCAGCAGGCTCGCGTGCGGGTCGACCGACAGCGGGTAGGCGACGCCGTTGACGGTGAGCGTGATGTCGACGGGCATGCCGTCAGCCTCCGAAGGTCGTGTCGCTGGCGGGGACGGACACGGTCTCGCCGAGCGCGCGGCGCACGGCCGTGAGCACGGCGCGGCGGCCGATCACCCTCGCCATCGCCCGCCGGTACTCGGCCGATCCGCGTACGTCGGAGATCGGGCGGGCGGCAGCGGCGACGGCGGCTGCCGCGGCCTCGACCGCCGTCGCCCCGTCGGTTCCGACGAGCGCGGCCTCCGCCTCGCCCACCCGCTCGATCACGGGCGAGAGCGCGGAGATCGCGATGCGGGCCGCGGTCACCGTGCCGGCGTCGTCGAGGGCCACCGCGGCTCCCACGCCCACGACCGCGATCTCCATCTGACGCCGGTACTGCAGGCGCACGTAGGCGCTCCCGGAGCGTCCCGCCGGCGGAGCCTCGAGCTCGACGGCCACGAGCAGCTCGTCGGGCGCGGCCGACGTGCGACCGGGTCCGGTCCAGAGCTCGGCGAGCGGCACCCGGCGCTCGCCGCCCGGGCCGACGAGGACGGCGACGCCGCCGTGGCAGAGCAGCGGCGCCCCGGTGTCCATCGCGGGCGACGCGTTCATGACGTTGCCGCCCAGCGTCCCGTTGGCGCGCGTGGCGTGCGACCCGACGATCGCCGACGCGTCGGCCAGCCCGGTGAAGGCGGTCAGCACGTCGGCGTCGATCGCCATCTGCGCGTGGGTCACGAGCGCGCCGACCCGCAGACCGCCGTCGGGCAGCCGCTCGAGCGACGAGAGGCCGGGCACGCGGTGGATCCCGACGAGCGACTCCGGGAGCGGCGCCTTGCCGTGCCGGGCGCCGACCACGAGGTCGGTGCCGCCGGCGACCGGCCGGGCGCCGGTGGCCATCGCCGCCACCGCCGACGCGACGTCGGCGGCCTCGACGTACGTGCGGGTCGTGCTCGCGGTGCTCACCGGTCCCCCTCGGAGACGTTCGCCGTGCGCCACACGCGCTCCGCGGTCATCGGCAGCTGGTCGACGTGGCGGCCGAGGACCTGCGCGATGGCGTTGCCCACCGCTCCTGGCGTGGCGACGCTCGGCGGCTCGCCCACGCCCTTGCTGCCCTTCGGACCCGCGTTCGGCGTCTCGATCTCCACCCAGCCGATCTGGATGCGCGGCGCGTCGGACGCGGTCTGCAGCTTGTAGTCGAGCAGACCCGGGTTGCGCTGGCGGCCCTGCTCGTCGAACCAGGTCGCCTCGGTGAGGGCCATGCCGATGCCCATCATCACGCCGCCGTAGACCTGGCCGTCGGCGCCCATGCGGTTCACGATGACGCCGGAGTCGTGCACCGCGGCGAAGTCGAGCACGCGCACCGCGCCGGTCTCGCGGTCGACCTTGACCCGTGCGGCGTGCGTGAACAGCTGCGGTGCCAGCCACGACTCCATGCCGGTCATCCCGACGCACTTCGAGATGTCGCCCGGGGGGCCCTCGGGCACCGGCCCGGAACCCTTGCCGAGCAGGACGTCGCCCTTGCCGGCGAGGGTGGCGATCGTGACGAACGCATCCGGCGAGCCCATGACGCGGACGGCACCGTCGGCGAGCTCGAGGTCGTTCACGTTCGCCTCGAGCTCGTCGGCCGCCATCGCGAGCAGCTGCTGGCGCACCTCCTGCGCCGCCTCCATCACGGCGCGGCCGTTGTTGAACGTGGTCTGCGAGCCCGACGAGCCGGCGTCCCAGGGGCCGGCGGCGGTGTCCTGGTAGGTGATCGAGAAGTCCTCCGGCCGCATGCCGAGGACGTCGGCGGCGAGCAGCGGGAGGCCCATCACCGAGCCGGCGCCGTTCTCCTGCGCGCCGGTGATGATGACGCCGGTGCCGTCGCCGTTGAGCTTCACGTACGCCCCCGAGGGCAGGCCGAAGCTCGGCCACCAGCCGCTGGCGATCCCGATCGCCTCGTCGTCGGGCAGCCGACCCGCGAGCTGGTCGTCGTAGCCGATGAGGCGCAGCGCCTCCTCGAGGCACTCCTGCGCGCCGATGCGCTCGAAGACCTGCCCCGTCGGACCGTGGTCGCCCTCCGCGATCAGAGTTCGGCGACGCAGCTCGGCGGGATCCATGCCGAGGGCAGCCGCCACCTCGTCCATGTGCTGCTCGAGCGCCCAGTTGGTCTGCGGCGCCGTGGGCGCTCGCACCGATCCGGACGGCTGGTTGGTCGAGTAGTTGAGGAACGACTCGATGCCGATGTTCTCCAGCCTGTACGGACCGCATGCGTGGAAGGCCGCCATCTGCGCGAAGAACCCGCCCTCGCCGCAGTAGGCGCCACCATCGAGGACGAGCCTGGCTCGGCGTGCGACCAGCGTGCCGTCGCGCATCGCGCCCGTCTCGAGCTCGATGGTCATGCCCTCGCGACGGTGGTCGGGCGCGAGGAACTCCTCCTTGCGCGTGAACACCAGGCGCACCGGCCGCTGGGTCCGCCGCGCCAGGACGGCCACGTGCGCCTCGTAGTGGAAGTCGCACTTGGACCCGAACCCGCCGCCGAGCAGGGGCACGACGATGCGCACCTTCGACTCGGGGATCTGCAGGGTGTGCGCCACGCCGGCGCGGGCCGCGAACGGAACCTGCGTCGACGACCACACGGTCAGCGAGTCACCGGCCCACTGGGCGACGAGAGCGCGCGGCTCGATCGGCGCGCCCTGGCTGGCCTCGGCGACGTACCGACCGCGGACGACCACCTCCGCGACCGCCATCGCGGCGTCCGCGTCGCCTTTGACGATCGTCGAGTGGCCCAGGACGTTCCCGCTGCCGCCGAAGCCGTCGTCGATCTCGTACGACGTCCACGCCTCGTGGACGAGCGGGGCGTCGGGTCGTCCGTTGTCGACGTAGTCGGGCAGCGGCGGCAGCACCTCGTACTCGACCTCCACCAGCGCCGCCGCCTGCCGCGCGATCTCGACCGTGGTGGCGGCGACCGCAGCCACGACGTCGCCCTCGTAGCGGACCTTGTCCCGGGCGAAGAGCCGACGGTCCTGCGCGACGCCGCCGTACAGCGTGTCCGGGACGTCCGCGTGCGTGACCACGGCGTGCACGCCCGGCAGCGCGCGAGCGGCGGTGGTGTCGATCCGCAGGATCCGGGCGTGCGGGTGGTCGGCGTAACGGAACGCCGCGTGCAGCTGGCCGGTGAAGGTCAGGTCCGCGGAGTAGCGACCGGATCCGGTGACCTTCTCCTTGCCGTCGGACCTGATGTACGGACGGGCGGGGACGTCGATGGACATGCGTGCGGCACCTCGTGCGGTGGTGGGGACCGGGTCGCGCCCACCGAACGTATCCGGCGCCGCGCGGTCTGCGCAGCATCTGGCCGCACGGCATCGGCCGGGGCGGCGTCGCAGTCCGCGTCGCCGGGGCGGCATCGCCGTCCGCGGCGGTCGGAGCCGATCGGCTCGACCGCCGCTCCGGCGGATCTGCGGGCATGATGTGGGCACCGGCCGCGACGGCCGTCCCCTCACGCTGGAGCCCGACATGCGCGAAGTGCTGCCCGCACTGCTGGCGTCCTACGAGCGCGGGGAGCCCGCGGCGATGGCGACGGTCGTCCGCACCTGGCGGTCGGCGCCGCGCCCAGCCGGCGCCTCGATGCTGGTGACGGCGGGCGGCGAGGCGGTCGGCTCGGTCAGCGGCGGCTGCGTCGAAGGGGCGCTGTACGACGTCGGCCAGGAGGTGCTCGCCACCGGTGAGCACACCTTCGAGACGTACGGCGTCAGCGACGACGACGCGTTCGCCGTCGGGCTCACGTGCGGGGGCATCCTGGAGGTCTTCGTCGAGCAGGTGTCGGCGGAGACCTGGCCGGAGCTCCCGGGCATCGCCGCGAGCGTCGAGGCCGAGGAGCCGGTCGCCGTCGCCACCATCGTGAGGGGTCCGCACTCGGTCGGCCGCCACCTCGTCGTGCGCGAGACGGGCGTCGAGGGCTCGCTCGGCACGTCGCGCCTCGACGACACCGTCGGTGCCGACGTCCTCGGGCTGCTCGAGTCGGGGACGACCGGCTTCCTGCACTACGGCTCCGAGGGCGAGCGGCTCGGCAGC